>JAGPBF010000115.1 GCA_018063505.1 Rhodoferax sp. | reverse complement strand
GGTCGATGCCCACCACGTCGACCAGTTCGAGTGAACGGTCGACATAACCCTTCAGGTCGGTGATGCCGATGCCGGCCGGCCAGGCGCCGACCACACCACCGCCCTTGCGCGCAATGGTCCGCGCCAGGTCGGCCGTGATGAAGCGCGGATGGCGTGCCATGCCGTGCACATGCACATGCGAGGCCATCACCGGCCGGCTGGATGTTTCCACGGCATCCTGGGCCGTCGCCTCCGACGCATGGGCCACGTCCACCAACATGCCCAGGCGGTTCATCTCCCGCACCACGGCTCTGCCTTGATCCGTGAGGCGGCCATGGACCCGAACGCCGGTGATGATGTCACCGAGTTCGTTCGTGCGGTAATGCATCAGCGTGATGGAGCGCACACCGTCGGCAAAGGCCTGGGTCACGCGTTCGGGCTTCCCCTCCAGGAAGTCGCCGCCCTCCACTGCCAGCAAGGCACCCACCTTGCCGGCGGCACGGGCACTGGCAATGTCGGCCACGGTCCTGATCGGCAACACCAGGCCACGCGTCACCAGCGACTGCAAGCGTGTGATCTGGCGCTGGTAGCTGGCCCAGGCCTCGCCGGGTTCGAACGGACGGATCGCGGCCAGTCCCTCGCCTTCCAGCCCCAACGTCTGGAAGTCCGACACTGCGGCAAACGCGGCTGCGCTCAGGCCACCCGACCGCATGTCGGCGATGGTCTTCTCCTCGAAGCTGCCCAGCTTGGCGTAGACCCAAACCAGCCCGGACAGGTTTTGCGCACCATCGACAAAACTCCGGCCCGGATGCGCATGGGCATCGACCGACGGATACCGCGCCAGCAGGTCACGCGCGGCGGCAAGCTCCTGCGCCGTAGTGGAAAAACCGATTGGCGCCGGCCTTGGGCGGGCAAGCCACCAGGTGGCACCACCGCCGGCGACCACAGCGGCCCCCAATCCCGTCAATACCCTGCGCCGGGTCAATATGGCCATGGCTTCGTCCCTCGTCGGCGAAAGTTGCGATCTGCCGCACATGGTAGCGCCTCCCCGTGCAGATCGACCGCCCCGGGTCTGTGCACAATGACCCACCAGGACGGTGCAAGCCCGGCCTTGCCCACACTCACCACCAGGGTCGCACGATGAACGAGAAGATCAGCCGGATACTGAATCAGATGACCGAACTCGAGGACGAACTGCGCGCAGCGGTGCACGAACAGGAAAGCCGCATGTTCTTCCAGATCAAGGGCAAGCGGGTGGAGTTCGAGCGCACGGTGCGTGACGCGCACCGAAAACTCAAGAAGAATGTATTTCGATGGCTGGTCACCAACCGGCCGCAGAACCTGATCACCGGGCCGATCATCTACACCATGGTGATTCCGTTCCTGATGATCGATCTGTGTGTGAGTTTCTACCAGTGGGCCTGTTTTCCGATCTACGGCATCAAGAAGGTCAGGCGGGCCGACTACATCGTGTACGACCGCCACCAGCTGGACTATCTCAACATCATCGAAAAATTCCATTGCACCTATTGCGAATACGCCAACGGGTTGATCGCCTATCTGCGCGAAATCGTTGCACGCACCGAACAGTATTTCTGCCCGATCAAGCACGCGCGCAAGATCCTGGCGACCCACGCACGCTACAACCACTTTCTGGATTACGGCGACGCGCAGGACTATGAGGCCCGGCTCGAAGCTTTTCGCAAGGCCCTGGGCAAGATCGACTGAACGGCGGACCGAGCCGCCGCCACTGGTTCAGGCTGCCTGCAGAGCGGCGCGCTGCGTTGTCGACGCCTTGACCTTGTTGTCCGTCATGCCGAAAACAATCTCACCCGACAGCTGGCCACCTTCCTCGATCACCAGCTTGCCATAACGGACCTTGCCGGTGATCTTGCCGGTGGCATAGATCATCAGCTTGTCGCGTACCGTCAGGTCACCGTCGAAGGAGCCATGGATTTCGGCAATATCGATGCAGGCAGATCCCTTGAAGGCACCACTCTCGGCGATCTGCATCAGGCGAGAGTCCATCGTGGCCTCGACCATGCCCTCGACCACCAGCGTGTCGCAGTCGGTGATCTCGACGCCCTTGAGCTTGATGTTGGGACCGACGGTCAGCTTGCTGCCGCCCTGGGCGGGTGCGTCGGAAGACGGCACTTGTGCGCTCGCCCTGGGCGCCGGTGCAACCGCCACAGCCTCGGGCGACGCACCGGAGACTGGCTGCGCCGCCGAACCATGGGCGTTGAGCTGGGCCATGGTCTGGGCGCGGCGCGCTGCCGCCGGGTCGGGGTCGCGTTTGCCGAAGAATGGGGATTGCAGTGACATCGGGTTCTCCTTGAAAAGAATTCGATGGTAGGCAGTCAACCGGTTGCACTTGCCGCGCGAGGTGCAAGATGCGTAACGAATTGGTTGTAACGGGAACCTGCTTGCCGCCGCCCGGGCCGACACCGCTCAGCGTGGCGAAGACGCCTTGGCCCAGGCCTCGTAGCGTGACCTGTTCTCTGCGTTCGGCGGATACAGCCCCGGCAGTGGCACACCCGCCTCGACCTGGGTCATGATCCACCCCTCCAGCAGCTCCTGTTCGATGGCGGCCGACATCACCTCATCGAGCAAGGCGTGCGGAATCAGAACGGCGCCGTCGTTGTCGACAACGACAACGTCGTTCGGGAACACCGCCACACCGCCGCAGCCGATAGGCTCCTGCCAGGCCACGAAGGTCAGGCCTGCGACCGATGCCGGTGCAGCAGCGCCCTGACACCAGACCGGCAGCCCGGTGGCCAGCACACCGTCAAGATCGCGCACGACACCATCGCTGACCAGCGCCGCCACGCCGCGCTTGCGCATGCGCGCGCACAGGATGTCTCCGAAGATGCCGGCATCCGTGACGCCCATCGCATCGACGACGGCAATACATCCATCGGGCATGGCCTCGATCGCGGCGCGGGTCGAGATCGGCGCACCCCAGGATGCCGGTGTGGCGAGATCTTCGCGCGCAGGAACGAAGCGCAGTGTGAAAGCACGCCCGACCAGCCGCGACTGCCCCGGCCGCAACGGCCGCGAGCCACGCATCCAGACATTGCGCAAGCCCTTCTTCAGCAACACGGTGGTCAGCGTGGCAGTCGTCACACCTGACAGGATCCGCACCTGGTCGGCGGATAGTGGAAGGGGCTCAATTCCCATGGAAAAACCTCCAGCGGTGGTTCAATGAAGCAGGCACCGTCGTGCCAGGCTGGCGCGTCGACGCCAGCTGCAACATCCGACGCCCTTTTGGCCCTCTTTTCATCCGGTCGCCCAGCGGCTGCGAAAAATGAAATACACGGCACCCAGAATACACAATCCAGCCCACAGATAGTCGAGCTTGAGCGGCTCCTTCAGATAGAACCAGGCAAACGGAACAAACACCGACAAGGTGATGGCCTCCTGCAGGATCTTGAGTTGCGCGATCGACAACACCGTAAAACCGATGCGATTGGCCGGAACCTGCAGCAGGTATTCGAACAATGCAATGCCCCAGCTCAGCAGTGCCGCGACGATCCAGGGCTTCTGGCTCATCTCCTTGAGATGCGCGTACCAGGCAAACGTCATGAAGACATTGCTCAGCGTCAGCAATACAACCGTGTAGGCGATCGGGCGCAAGGTCGGCCTCAAGCAAGGCAAGCGCCGACGGCACAGGATGTCCGGCAAGGCCGACCGGCTTCAGCGCGGAATCGCATAGGTTCCGACCGCATGGGCCACCGGTTCATCCTGGCCTTCAGAGTACAGGTTCACCTCGCCAACCGCCAGCGAACGGCCGATCTTCATCATCGTGCAGACACCGATGATGGCCCGGTCCGATGCCGGCTTGCGCATGAAATTGAAATTGAGGCTGGTGGTGACCGCCAGCGGAACAATGCCGATATCGGCCAGGATCGCCACGTACAAGGCGACATCGGCCACCGTCATCATCACCGGACCGGACACCGTGCCGCCGGGGCGCAGTTCAGCCTCGCCGATCGCATGCCTGACCGTGGCCGATCGCGGGCCGATGGCCTCGATCGTGCATTTGTTCTGCGGAAATTCCCGCTTCAGGAATTCGGCGAGTTCTGCCTTGGTCACCATGGGAATCTTGTTCCTTGCGAAAATGCAAAGTTTAGCGAGTAACGCAGGCCCTGTCGGCTCGAGGCCAGCGGCGCCTGCGCGGCGCTGGTGTTTGAACGCTCAACCGCCGCCGCGCTGCATGTAAAGGTCAAAGCGCTTCATGAAACGGTAGCGCTGGGCCTCGTCCAGGCCGAAGAAGCGAAAACTCACCATTAGCCGCGGAGTCCGCGCCAGCGCGATCGCACGCGGTTCAGCGACGCGCCAGGACAAGGTGAACCGGCCACCATCGATATCGGCGCTCAAGGCCTGCGCGATCAATTGGTAAGGGTGTGCGCCCATGGCTTGGGGCAACCAGCCCAGCCACTCCTTTTCGGCACACCCCATCTCGCGGTCGAAACTCTCGGCATAAAAGGCTTGCATGATGCAGCGCGGCCGGTTCCGGTTCAGCCGCCTGCGACCGGCGGCCAGATGGCCAGCACCGGTTGCAGCATTGTCCCGGGCAACGCCATGGGAGCGATGACCTGGCCGATACCGGCATATGGAGCGACATCGAGCTCCGGCATATCGGTGGACCTGATCGCTGGCGGCAGATCGTCCGCCAGCGTTGCGAGCAATTGGAGCGTGGTATTCATGGATGCCGACTTTACCTGCGCCGCTGATTGTCCGATCGGTCAGGCAGGCCTGCGCCCATGCCGCTACCGGTCGAAACGCGAATAGCACCGCAATGCAGCACCCATCTCGGCAAACAGCCGTGGACCGGCCGCCATGTATTCAAGGGACTCCAGGAAATCCGCAGCGCCTAGAAAATTGCCGATACAGCCGCCGGCTTCGGTGATCAGCAGGCTGCCCGCTGCAACATCCCAGGCATTGAGGCCCTGGTCGAACGCACCATCGCACTGGCCCGCTGCAACCCGGGCCATGTCCAGCGCCGCCGAACCACTGCGCCGAATCGCTGCCGTGCGCCCCACCATGTCGCTCAGCATGGCAATGGCACGCGACGGGTCGGCTGCTGCGCGTGCCGGGCAGCTGGTGGCCAGTACCGCGCTGGCAAGGCCCCGCCCGTCGCCAACCCGGATTGCCGTGTCATTGCACCAGGCGCCCTGCCCCCGGCTGGCATGGAACAGATCGCCGGAACAGACATCAAGCACCACGCCATGGTCGATGCGACCGTCGGTCGACAACGCAATACTCACCGCGTAGTTCGGATAACCATGGATGAAGTTGGTCGTGCCGTCCAGCGGGTCGACGATCCACAGGTGGCGGGCCTGCGCATCGCCATGGGTCTGCGCCGACTCCTCGGTCCGCACGCCGTGATCGGGAAACTGCGCCAGCAAGGCGCGCACGATGGCCTGCTCGGATGCCAGATCGACCTCGGTGACAAAATCGTTGGGCTTCTTCTCGCGCATCTGCAAGGCACCAGGCGCAGACGCGGCTCTGCGGATCAGGTCGCCGGCCAGCCGAGCGGCGGCGATCGCCGCAACACGCAAGGGATCGATGGCCATGGAAGGAACGGTCGTATCGGTCATCGGGTACTTTCCCATGAAATGGAGGGAGGCCGGTCTGGCCGTGCGCCTGCCGCGCCACCAGTGGTCGATCAGGCACAATGCCATGACCATGTCCTATGGTATCTCCGGCCCATTGCAATCGACGCCGCTGGCGCGTCTGGAGGGCATAACGCGCGCGCGCAATGCCTTGCTCAACGAACGCAAGCCCGACGCCGCCGGCCTGGTCGAGCCCTGGATCGCCCGCTCCTGGCAACGTTGCCTTGGCATGGGCCACCAGCCGGGCCAGCCGGTCGGTTTCGACATGCTGCCCAGCGCCGCCCTGAGGAACACACGCGAGGCCAACCACCAGCTGGCCCAGGCCGCGCGCAGCGTGTTGCACGACCTGGGCCGGGCACTGGCCGAAACGCGTTATTTCGCCATCCTCACCAATGCCGATGGCGTGGTTGTCGACAGCAACGGGCCGATCGACCGCAGCGACCGGCGAGCCGACCTGATTACCCGTACCGGCGTGGACCTGTCCGAACGCAGTGTGGGCACCACGGCCATTGGCGCCGTGTTGACCGAACTGCAGCCGGTCTGGCTGCACCGCGGCGAACATTTCTTCGACGACACCGGCATCTACAGCTGCGCCGGAGCGCCGCTGTTCGGCCCCTCCGGCCAATGTGTCGGCATGCTGGATCTGACCGGCGTCGACGTGCCCGAGCGCCCCGAGTTGCTGCATCTGGCGATTCAGTCGGCGCGCGGCATCGAGAACGCGCTGGCCCTGGGCCAGGCCCATGCCCTGCTGCTGCGCCTGAACTGGCCGGGCCATGCACTGGGCAGCGATACCGATGCGCTGGTCGGCGTCGATGCCGATGGTGTCGTGACCAGCAGCAACCGTGCCGCCCGTGCCATGGTGCCGCGCCTGGGCGGGCCGGGCGCTCTGGCGCCGGCACGGGCCCACGTGAGCGAGTTGTTTGCATTGCCATTCGAGATGCTTTTCGATGCCGCCCGGCACGCCCCGACGCCGATCGACATACCCCTGTGGTCAGGATTGCAACTGCAGGCACTGGTGCTGGCGCATGGAAGCAGGCTCACCTTGCCTGCGACACCCCGGCGTGCCGCGCTGGCCACGCAACGGCCACTGCGCGACATCGAAACCGAGCTGATTCGCAAGGCGGTCGACGAGACCGGCGGCAACGTCGCACAAGCCGCGATCCGGCTCGGCGTCAGCCGCGCGACGGTTTATCGCAAGTTGGGGCCACGCAAGGCCTGACGCAGGCCAAGGCGTGCGCAGACCCCACGACAAGCGACGGCCGATCGGCCCGCCGCTGCCGCAGCAGCATCAGGTTTCCAGCGCCTTGTCCAGACCGGACGGCTCCGGCCGGGTTGCGTAACGCCGGGCCAGCATGGAACACACCATCAACTGCATCTGATGAAACAGCATCAAGGGCAACACGATGGCGCCGACCGTGCTGGAGGCGAACAGTATCTTGGCCATCGGAATTCCGCTGGCCAGGCTCTTCTGGGAGCCGCAGAACACGATCGCGACCTCGTCGGCCTTGGAAAAACCCAGCCTGCGGGCGGTCCAGACCGTGGTCGTCAGGACCAGAGCGAGCAGGATGGCGCAGACCACCAGCAGCCCCAGCAAGGCTGTTGCCGGCACCTGCTGCCAAAGGCCATTGATCACGGCAGCACTGAACGCGGTATAGATGACCAGCAGGATCGAGCCTTGATCCACATACTTCAGCTTCGAGGCGTACCGCTTGACCCAGCCACTGATCCATGGACGCACCATATGCCCGGCAAAAAACGGCAACATCAATTGCAACAGGATGCGGCTGATCGAATCGAGCGACGACGACGAACTCCCCCCGGACACGACGAGCAGCCCCACCAGCACTGGTGTGAAGAAGACGCCGATCAGCGTGGACGCCGATGCACTGCAGATGGCTGCCGGCACATTGCCACGGGCAATCGACACCAGTGCGATCGCCGACTGCACCGTCGCAGGCAACATGCACAGGAACAGCACGCCTGAATAGAGTGCCGGTGTGACCAGCGGCTCGAGGACCGGTCGCAACACCAGACCCAGTACCGGGAACAGCACAAAGGTACAGGCAAATACCAAAACGTGCAGCCGCCAGTGCAGGACGCCGCCGACCAGGGCTTCGCGCGTCAGTTTTGCACCATGCAGGAAAAAAAGCAGGCCAATGGCCAAACTGGTCAGCACCTCGAAGAAGCGGGCGACAGATCCACTGGCGGGCAATACGCTGGCCAGCGTGACAACCGTTACCAGGGACAGCGTGAAATTGTCAGGAAGGTAATTGGGGCGGGCCATGGCGTTATTGGACCGTGCCTGGCGCTAAAACAGAAATTGATTTATCAAATAGATATATGATTCTTCTGCATGAATGTAACCTTGCGCCAGCTGCGTGTATTTCTGTCGGTTGCGCAGCGCGGCAACTTCAGCCGGGCGGGTGACCACATCGGACTCACGCAGCCGGCCATCAGCCGCGCCATTGTCGAACTGGAGTTGCAGCTGGGGCTGAAGCTGCTCGATCGCACCACCCGCGAAGTGGTGCTGACCGAGGCGGGGCAATCGCTCAAGGTCCGCGTCGGGCGTCTGATCGAAGAACTCGACCAGACGCTGCAAGACGTGGCAGGCCTGGTGCAGTCGCGTGCCGGCAAGGTCCGCGTGGCCAGCAGTCCGACCCTGTCTGCCAACCTGATGCCCGCATGCATCGCCCGGTGTGAACAGCAGGCCCCTGGCATCCAGTTCATCCTGCTCGACCGCATCCAGCAGGACGTGCTGGCCAGCGTGCGCAACGGAGAAGTGGATCTTGGCGTAGTGATCGAGCCACCGGCGGCCGACGATCTGCATTGCGAAGTCGTCATGACCGATCCGTTCGTGCTGATCACCGCGGCAGGGCATCCGCTGGCGAAAAAGGCGTCCGTCCGCTGGAAGGCTCTGGCCGGACAGTCGCTGGTCGTGCTCGATCACGCCTCGGGGAGTCGGCGCCTGATCGACGACGCGTTGCGCAAGCACGGCGCGGCCTGCCACATCAAGCAGGAATTGGGGCATCCGACCACGGTGTTTCGCATGATCGAGGCCGGTCTGGGCATCAGCGTCATGCCGGCGCTCAGTGTCCCCGCGTCCGGTCTGCCGGGCCTGGAGGTGCGCCCGCTGATCCCGACCATCCAGCGCCAGATCATGCTGGTGCGCCGAAGAAACCGGGCGCTCGGGCCATTGGCCCAATACGTCTGGGACCTGATCGCTACGCGCTAGCGGCCGCCCGCCTGGCGCGCCTGATCGCAAAAGCCTTCATTCGTTGCCCGCGTTCGGGAAGAAGAGCTGCTCGCCACCGATCTTGTATTGCGCAATCACGCCCTGGCCCTGCGGCGAAGTGACCCAGTCGATGAATTTCTGCGCTTCGGCGACCTTCACATGCGGGTGCTTGGCCGGGTTGACGAGCATCACGCCGTATTGATTGAACAGGCGCTTGTCGCCTTCGACCAGCACTGTCAGTTCCCCCCGGTTCTTGAAGTTGAGCCAGGTGCCACGGTCGGCCATCACATAGGCATTGCTGCCCGAGGCGACGTTCATCGCCGGACCCATGCCACAGCCGCATTCCTTGTAGCCGCTGCCCTTGGCATCGGCCAGTCCGGCGGCTTTCCAGAAGCGCAGTTCGGCGGCATGGGTCCCGCTCTTGTCACCGCGCGAGATGAAGGCGGCGTTGGCGGCGGCAATCTTCTTCAAGGCATCGACCACGTCCTTGCCTTTCACGCCAACCGGATCGGACTTGGGGCCGACGATGATGAAGTCGTTGTACATGACCGGGAAGCGCTTGACGCCGAATCCGTCTGCCACGAACTTCTCTTCGGCCACCTTGTCATGCACGAACAACACGTCGGCGTCGCCGCGCCGGCCCGTGTCGAGCGCCTGGCCGGTTCCCAGCGCCACCACCTTGATGTCGATGCCGCTGGCCTTCTTGAACTCGGGCAGCAGGTAGCCGAACAAGCCGGACTGCTCGGTCGAGGTCGTCGAGGCCATGGTGATCGTGGTCTGCGCCTGGGCGGCCGCCATGGCCAGCGTGCAGCCGGCGGCCAGCAGCAGATGGCGCGTGGGTGGCAACCAGGCCCGGATACGGTGTGACAGTGATTTCATGCTAGTTCTCCTTTGACAAACAAATAGGCTGCGGTGGATACGGCCTGCAGCCGCTCCGTGTCGAAAAAATCGGCGACCGGCAGATCCGCCAGAATCCGGCCCCGTTCCAGATACACCACCCGGCTGGCCAGGCGCTTGACCTGGCCCAGGTTGTGGCTGGCAAACACCATGGTCATCGGTTGTTCGGTGCTGCCGGCCGCAAAGGCGGCCATCAGCGATTCGACCTCCCGTTTGGCATGCGGGTCCAGGCTGGCCGTGGGCTCGTCGAGCAACCACAGGTCCGGCTGGCGCGCCCAGGCCCGCGCCAGCGCCACGCGTTGCTGCTGGCCAGCGGACAGTGCCCGCGCATTTCGTGTCGCCAGTGCAGCCATGTCGACCCGCGCCAGCGCTTGCAGGGCCTGGGCGCGCGCGGCGCTCCAGCGCACGCCCGCCAGCCACAGGCCCAGCGCGACATTGTTCTGTACCGAAGTGCGCAGCATGAACGGGCGCTGGAACACCATCGCCTGGCGCGCCACAGGGTCGCGGTGAATTGTGCCGTTGCCAGGTGGCAACAAACCATGCAGCACGCGCAGCAGGCTGCTTTTGCCGCTGCCGTTACTGCCCACCAGTGCGACCCGTTCGCCGGCATCGATGCGCAGATCAATCTCCGTCAGTGCGTTGACCGGACCGAAACGCAGGCCTGCGCCGCGCAGCGTCAGCAGCGTGTGCATCACCAACTGCGCAACAAGCAGGGCCATGGCGGCAGGAAATCGCGCCAGGGCTTCACGCAGCGACACCTGCAGCGCCTGCAAACGAGCCGCCTTCGACGCGCTGGCGCCACCCGCGCACCAGCGCGATCAGACTGTTGAGCATCAGCACAACCAACAGCAGGATCAGTCCCAGGCCCAGCGCCAGTGGCAAGTCGCCCTTGCTGGTCTCCAGCGCAATGGCCGTCGTCATGACCCGGGTGAAACCGTCGATGTTGCCGCCGACGATCATGACCGCACCAACCTCGGAAACGGCGCGGCCAAAGGCCGCAATCAGCACGGTCAGCAAGGCATAACGTTCGTCCCAGGCCAGCGCCATGCTGCGCAGCAAGGTGCCCGCTCCCAGTGAGCGCAACTGCTCGCCGTGGCCGTGTTCAGCGTCTTCCACCACCTGCCGGGTCAACGCCATGACCACCGGCAACACCAGCATCCCCTGTGCCAGCACCATGGCCTTGAAACTGAACAACCAACCCCAGGCGCCGAAGGGCCCCGAGCGTGACAGCAATAAATAAACCACCAGCCCCACCACCACCGAGGGCAACGCCAGCATGGTGTTGAGCACCGTCAGGCTGATGCCGCGGCCGCGGAAACGGGCCACGCCAAGCCAGGACCCCAACACCAGACCGAACCCGCAGGCCAGCAGGCATGATGTCGCGCTCACGCCCAGCGAGCGGCCCACGATGGTCCACAGGTCTGGGTCGAACGAAACAATCAATTCAAGCGCTGTAACCGCGCTTTGCGTGAACGTGGACATGTGGGTGTATCGTAGGCGAGCCAAAAGAAACCTGCGATATGTAAGCTGATGCATAGGATCCAATTCCACTACACGCTGCACCGGGACAGCGCGCCGGCACTGGTGCGCAATCCATTGATCGACCTGCTGCAGGCGGTCGCGACACATGGATCGATTTCGGCGGCAGCACGGGCGCTGGACCTGTCCTACCGCCATGTGTGGGGCGAACTCAAACGCTGGGAGGACGAGCTCGGTCAACCCCTGGTGACATGGGTCAAGGGCCAGCCCGCCCAACTGACCGGTTTCGGCAGCAAGCTGATGTGGGCCGAACGCCAGGCCCAGGTCCGCCTGGCGCCGCAGATCGCGGCACTGCGCGCAGACCTCGAGCGTGCCTTTGCGGTCGCCTTCGACGAAAGCGCGCATGTGCTGACCTTGTACGCCAGCCACGACGACGCCCTGGCAAGCCTGCGCGAGTTCGCGCTGGCCAGCGACCCCGGCGCGCCGGCGCACCACGGCGACGGTCATGGCCCGTTGCACCTGGACGTCCGCTTTTGCGGCAGCCTGGATGCGATCCGTGCCCTCAACGAAGGACGCTGCGAGATGGCCGGCTTTCATACCTTGCAGAATCCGCCCGCCCACTCATTGGCTGCCCGCGCCTACAAGCCGCTGCTCAAACCCGGCCTGCACAAGATCATCGGATTCGCCCAGCGCACCCAGGGTCTGATCGTCGCACGCGGCAATCCGCTGGGCCTGTCATCGCTGCAGGATGTGCAGCGCCTGGGCGCCCGCTTCGTCAATCGCGCGCGGGGTACCGGTACCCGGGTGTTGCTCGAAGAACTGATGGCACGCGACGGCCTGACAGCCGACCAGCTCAAGGGCTTTGATCACACCGAACCCTCCCATGCGGCGGTGGCGCATACGGTGGCCGCCGGTCAGGCCGATGTCGGTCTGGGTATCGAGGTCGCGGCGCGCCGGCAAGGGCTCGATTTCGTCGCGCTGGCCGTCGAGGACTACCAGCTGGTCTGCCTGCGCAGTGCGCTGGAAAAACCAGCCACGCAGGCCCTGCGCCATCTGCTGCGCAGCTCCGAATGGCAGCAGCAACTCACGGCAATGGCAGGTTATCGGCCCGCACACAGCGGCGAGGTGTTGCCGCTGAGCCAGTTGCTGCCGTGGTGGACCTTCACAAGGCGCAAGACCGGAAGCCGCAAAACAGTTGATCACACTGCGGCAACTGAAAGTTCCTGAAACGCGGATTCTTCATGCGTTCGCGGGTGGCAAACGAGGCTCCCCGCAAGACTTTGTGGGTGCCGAAACAGGATTGCGAATATTCGCGCCACGGATCGGCGACAAAACCCGGGTACGGTCGCGCGGTGCTGCCGGTCCACTCCCACACGTCGCCCCAGCGAAACCCGCGCCGCTTGAGCGCGTGGGCCGCCATTTCCCATTCCACTTCGGCCGGCAGGCGTCGGCCTGCCCAGCGGCACCATGCATCGGCCTCCCACCAGCTGACATGGGTCACACATTGGCCTCCCTGCATGCGCCGGTTGGTGCCAAAGCGGTTCTGCATCACTGCGCCGCTGGCAACGCCGATCTGCTGTACGAAAAGTGGTGCCCTTGCGCCGGCGTCCGAGCCCTCGGCCACTGTCTTGGCCTGCAACCATTGCCAACCCTGCGGGTGCCACAACTCGGCGCGATCGTAGCCGCCGTCATCGACGAATTCCACATATTGCGCCCAGTTGACGACCTGCGCGTCGATCTCGAACTCGGGCACTGCCACCGTGTGTTGCGCACCTTCGTTGTCGAACATGAATCCGCCGCTGTCGACACTGCCCATGCTCCAGGGCCCGGCCGGAACCAGCAGCGGCGCACGCGGCGGCTGCGGACCAGGAGTCTCGATGTCCAGTGGCACGCCCGTGGCCTGCGCCATGACGATCAGGTCCTCCCCATGCATGTCTTCATGGGCCAGCGCCAGCCGATAGAAATACAGACCTTCGTTGGTGTCCTCCGCACTTTCCAGCAACTCCAGCGTGGTCTCCAGCGTCGCGAGCAGATAACCTTTGAGCGTTTCGATATCGGGCAACACGAGTCCCGGGCGCTCTGATGGCGTCACACGGGTGTCGTCCCACCACCGGTCTGCACTTGGCTCAAGCGAGGGCAACCGGGTGGCGCGCGGATCGCAATTGCGGCCACGGGCGCGTTGCATGTTGCGCGCAATCCACCACTCCTGGAACCAGCCGATGTGTCCCAGTTCCCATGCCAGCGGCTGCACCGCCGGCACGGCGATGGCACTGCCTTGCCGGCCACGCTGGTCCGCCCCGGCCAGTTGCGTCGCCAGATGCAGGGTGTGGTTGCGGGCATCCATCAATGCCACCGACAACAAGTCTCGCCCAGCCGAGCGCATGCCGGGTGAGTCGATGCCACGAATGAGCGATGCAGCCATGTGCGTGATCTTATGTCAGCGACCATGGCAGGCCAGAACCACGGGAATGTCGGCGAGGCGACAAATACGGCGCACATATCGCCACTTGAGGCGCAACCAGCAGACTTTCTAAGGGAAAGTCCCCTGCCAATCTGCTGGCACGGCCACAGACAATGTGTTTCGGAAAACAGTGGTTGTGGCCCACGCGCCACCAAATTGTCCGAGCCCACCTTGCCGACCCGGCCAGGTGCTTTCAATCGAAGAAGGAGATTAATCAATGGATCGTCGTTCCATCATCAAGAATGCAGGCATCGCCGGCATTCTCGCCGCCGCAGCCGCACCAGCCATCGTGCATGCGCAAACCGCCCTTCGGTGGCGTCTGACTTCGAGCTTCCCGA
>JAGPBF010000114.1 GCA_018063505.1 Rhodoferax sp. | reverse complement strand
TGTTCGGTCTCGATCTGGGCGATCACCATGGTGCGGGCGTTCGCCTGCCGGATCTTCTCGCCGACATCACCTCCCAGATAGTCGCATTGGGCAAAACCGAAGGCAGCACCACGCCGCCCGACCGGCGGATATCGGCAGGCCTGCACAATGCTGCGCGCCTGCTCGGCCGACTCCACCATCGGAATCATCACGCCACGCGCGCCAATGTCGAGTGCACGCGCGAGCCAGGTGTATTCGCCGCGCGGCACCCGCACCATCGGTTCGATCGGCAGTCCGCGGCAGCTGGAGAACAACCACTTGAGCGTCTCGTAACCCAGGCCGGTGTGTTCCATGTCGTAGAGCACGAAGCGGCAGCCGGCATTGGCCAGAATTGCACCCATGCCGGGTGAAAAGAATTCGAACACCATGGCGCCGGCGACCGTCTTGCCGGCCAGCACATCCTGTTTGATGGCGTTGGGTGTCATGCTGTGTTGCCGCATGGTTCGGCTTTGATCATGTTGTCTCCTGCAGGTCGGCATTCGCTGGGCTACGCCTGCTTGCCGGATGGTCCGAGGGTGTCGGCAAGCCTGTATGCCGCCGCCGACCCGCAGGTGAATATATCGCGTAACCCGCAGCCGTGCCGCTCTGGTCGCCAGGCGCAGCTGGAACAGCGCCTGCGCGGGCTTGCCGCAACACGCCTGTAAGATCACCAGCCACAGCGCTGGATGGCGCCATGCATCTCCGCAGCATTCGATGTGTGCGCCCCCCAGCCTTGGCTCGGAGTTTTCTTTTGAGGAGTAGGTCCATGGATACTTTCCGAGTCGGCATAACCGCCGACGTCCTGCAGTCCGACGGCTTGCCGATCTTCGGCAAGGCCCCGCTGGCCATGCTCGATCAGCCGGGCATCACCTGGGAATTCATGGACACCGAATCCAGCGAGGTGACTCCGGCACATGCGGCGCGTTATGACGCGATCTGCGCCATGCTCACACGCGTGACACCGGCCAGCCTGAGCGGTGCAGACCGTCGGCTCAAGCTGATCGCACGCTTCGGGGTGGGTTACGACACCATCGACGTGCCGGCCTGCAACACCGCCGGCGTATGGCTGACCATTGCACCCGACGGCGTGCGCAGACCGGTCGCGACGTCGGCACTGACGCTGATGCTGATGCTGGCGCAGAAGGTGCTGATCAAGGACCGGCTGACCCGCAGCGGCCGCTGGAACGAAAAGCTCGACCACATGGGCACCGGCCTCACCGGCCGCACACTGGGCTCGATCGGCATCGGCAACATCGGGGCCGAACTGTTCCGGCTGGCCAAACCTCTGGACATGGTCGCGATCGCCCACGACCCCGCGATCGACCCGGCGCAGGCCGCGGCCATGGGCATACGGCTGGTCGACATGGACACGCTGTTTCGCGAATCGGATTTCCTGGCGGTCAATTGCCCCTTGAACGAACACACCCGCGGACTGGTCGATGCCCGCAAGCTGGCGCTGATGAAGCCCGGCGCCTACCTGATCAATACTGCGCGTGGACCGATCGTCGACGAGAAGGCGCTGTATGCCGCACTGGCGCAGGGCCGGATTGCCGGCGCTGGCCTGGACGTGTTCGAACAGGAGCCGACGCCGCAGGACAACCCGATACTGCAACTGGACAACGTCGTTGTGACGCCCCACGCGATCTGCTTCACCGATGAATGCATGCGCACGCTGGCCGAAAGCGCGTTTCGTGCGGCCGTCGACGTGGCGCGGGGCCGCACCCCACCTTATCTTGTCAATCCGCAGGCTCGCAGCGCACGAACCGCCTGAAGAAGCTCCTCCCATGCCACCGCCGACAACGCCACGTCACGGCCCACCGCCGATCTGCTGGGTGTGGACAATCGCAGCATGAAACTCGCCACCTGGAACATCAACTCCCTGACCGTACGCCTGCCGCAGGTGCTCGACTGGCTCGCCACCAATCCGGTGGACATCCTGTGCCTGCAGGAGCTCAAGCTCAGCGACGACAAGTTTCCGCGTGATACGCTGCTCCAGGCGGGTTACCACAGCGCCGTCTTCGGGCAGAAAACCTATAACGGCGTGGCTATCCTGAGCCGCACGCCGCTGCGCGATGTGGCGACCAGCATCGCGGGGTTTGCCGACGAGCAGTCACGCGTGATCGCCGCCACGGTCGACACGCCGGCTGGTCCGCTGCGCATCATCGACGGCTACTTCGTCAACGGCCAGGAGCCTGGCAGCGAGAAATTTGCCTACAAGATGCGCTGGCTCGAGGCACTGCACCACTATGTTCGCAGCGAACTCGCGACTTATCCGCAACTCGCCTTGCTCGGCGACTTCAACATCACTGCCGATGATCGCGACAGCTGGGACCCGGAAGGATTGCGCGAAACCATCCACCACACCACGCAGGAGCGTGAACACCTCAAGGCCCTGCTGCAGCTGGGCCTGCACGACAGTTATCGACTGTTCGAGCAGGCCGAAAAGACCTATAGCTGGTGGGACTACCGGGAGTTCGCATTCCGGCGCAATCGCGGTCTGCGTATCGACTACATCCTGGTCAGTGATGCGCTCAAGCCCAGGGTCAGCGCCTGCACCATCGACAAGGCGCCGCGCAAGAATGAGCGGCCCAGCGACCACACGCCGGTCGTGGTGGAACTGCAGGACTGATACCGCCAGGCGGGCCAGGCCCGCCCGCCTTGTTTACTCCAGGCCGAGATCCTGGATCTTGCGGGTGATGGTGTTGCGCCCGATACCCAGTTTCTGGGCGGCCTCGATGCGCCGGCCACGGGTATTGGCCAGCGCGGTGAGAATCAGCCGCGACTCGAAACGACGGGTCAGCACCTCCCATACGTCCTGCCTGCCGGCCGCAAGCATCTGGCCTGCCTCGACCTCCACACCGGATTCCCAGCCAGCCTGATCGGAAACATGCACCGACAGCAACGATTCAGTTGTCGGTGATGCCGCCGCGGCCGCATGGGCCGGCGGCACCGGCGCGGGCGACACAGGCCCGGCACCGGTGGTCGACTGGCCGGCTGTGGCGACGTCCGGCAACGCACCGGGCGATGTCGACGCGAGCACTTCCGGCGGCAGGTCCTTGGCATCGATCACCTGTGCTGGCGCCATGACCGTCAGCCAGTGGCAGATGTTCTCGAGCTGGCGCACATTGCCCGGAAACGCAAAACGCGACAGTTGGGCCAGCGCCAGGTCGGAGATGCGTTTGGGTTCGACTTCGAGCTGGCGCGCGCTTTGCTGCAGGAAGTGACGGGTCAGTCCGGGAATGTCGTCGCGGCGTTCGCGCAGCGGCGGCAGACGCAGGCGGATCACGTTGAGCCGGTGGAACAGGTCTTCGCGGAAAACGCCCTCCTTGACCCGCTGCTCCAGGTCCTGGTGGGTGGCGGCAATCACCCGCACATTGGTCTTGATCGCGTCGTGGCCGCCCACGCGGTAGAAATTGCCGTCGGACAAGACGCGCAACAAACGCGTCTGAAGATCGAACGGCATGTCGCCGATCTCGTCCAGGAACAAGGTGCCACCATCGGCCTGCTCGAAGCGGCCCCGGCGCATGGTCTGCGCACCGGTGAACGCGCCACGCTCATGGCCGAACAATTCGCTCTCCAGCAGATCCTTCGGAATGGCCGCCGTATTGATGGCGACAAATGGCGCACTGCCACCATTGCCTCGCGGCGAGTGCTTGTGCAAGGCACGCGCCACCAGTTCCTTGCCAGTGCCCGATTCGCCGGTGATCATCACCGTCACATTGCTCTGGCTCAGTCGCCCGATGGCCCTGAACACATCCTGCATCGCAGGTGCCTGGCCGAGCATTTCCGGCGCCGCGACGCTGCGTTGCTCGGACACTTCCTCACGCTGGCTCTCCTGCATGGCGCGACGGATCAGCTCGACGGCCTTGGGAAGATCGAACGGCTTGGGCAAATATTCGAAGGCCCCGCCCTGGAATGCCGATACCGCACTCTCCAGGTCGGAGAACGCGGTCATGATGATGACCGGCAAGGCCGGTCGCTCCTGCTTGACGCGGGTCAGCAAATCCAGCCCCGATCCACCCGGCATGCGGATGTCGCTCACCAGAATCTGCGGGCCTCCGTTTTCGCCTGCCGACTCCAGCGCAGACAACACGTCGCGCATGTTGGTGAAACTGCGCGTTGCCAGGTTCTCGCGCAACAAGGCCTTCTCAAGAACGAAACGAATGGACTGATCATCGTCGACGATCCAGATGGGTTTCATGATGGCGTGTGGCGCGCGGTGCGCCGGCAGTAGGGGGAGTGATTGGACAAAATTCAGGGCAGTGGTATGAGGATCTTGAAGTCAGTACGACCGGGCACGCTGTCCACCTCGATCAAGCCGTGGTGCTGCTGCACAAAAGTCTGTGCCAGCGTCAACCCCAGCCCTGAGCCGCCATCCCTGCCCGACACGAGCGGGTAGAAGACGCGGTCCTTGATCGAGTCTGGTACACCAGGCCCGTTGTCGATGACATGCAATTCCAATGCCAGTCTGTACCTTTGTTTGCCAAATGTGATCTGCCGCGCAACCCTGGTGCGCAATGTCAGCACCGCATCTCCAGCGGATATCCGGTCGGTCAAGGCCTGACACGCGTTCTGGGCGATGTTGAGCACCGTCTGAATCAACTGCTCGCGATCGGCGCGCAGCTCCGGAATAGAGGTGTCGTAGTCGCGCACCACCCGAAGGCCGCGCGGGAACTCGGCCACGATCAGCGAACGCACGCGTTCGCACACCTCGTGGATATTGACATCACCCATGCGCTGCGGAAAACGATGCGGCGCCAGCAGGCGGTCGACCAGTGACTGGAGTCGATCAGCCTCGCGAATGATCACCTGGGTGTACTCATGGAGCCCCCGCCCCTCGATCTCCATCTCCAGCAACTGCGCTGCACCCCGGATCCCACCCAACGGATTCTTGATCTCGTGCGCCAGATTGCGGATCAGCTCCTTGTTGGCTTGCGCCTGGTCGGTCAGGCGCTCTTCACGCTCCTGCCGCGCCTGCTGCTCCTGGGGCAGCAACTCGACGATGATTTCGCGTCTCGACTCGGTCTGCGTCACGATCACATGCACCGGCATCGGCTCGTGGTTGAGCCGCTTGAGCCAGGTGTCGTAACGCATCGTGGCAAAGGCATTGCCGCCCGCACCTTCGAGCGCTGTCAGCAGGGATTGGGGCTCGGTGAAATTGTCCGCAAATTGCGATGCCACGATGGCGCGGCGCGAGACACCCAGTGCGTCTTCGAGTGCAGCATTGGCGAACACCACGATGCCGTCTTCGCGCACCACCGCAACCAGCGTGGCGAGCAGGTCGAAAGACCTGAATCGCGAGGGCAGGAAGTCGGTCAGGGCGGGAAAATGGGTCGGGCTCAAGCGCGCTATTTTGCGCCAGCGACCCGCCCGAGTTCGCGTCGGATACCGGCGATGTCGCTTTCGTTGCGCGACAGCGTAGCTTTGAGGTCGGCCACCCGGTCGAGGTACTTCTGATAGTTGCGCGCTTCGTCACCACGTTTATCCGGCTCGCCATTGTTGTACTCTTGCAACAGTTGGGCGTTTCTGGCCTCGGCTTTCTTGAGTTCCGATTCGAGAATCAGCTTGGCATCGGAGTCGCGCGCCTTCTGCTCGGCGTTGTCCACCCGCGCTGCTGGAGGCGCCGCCGAGGCGAGACGAACCGGCGCACCGGCGATCGGGGCACCCGCAGAACCCGCTGGTGCGGCTGGGGCCTTGAAACCCTGGATCACAGTGACGTTTCCGCCCTCCAGCAGCTTGCACTGGCCCTTCTGGGAATCCGAAATCTTGTTGGTGTACTCGTTGCCGCAACGGTAAATCTGGGCTTGTGCCGGGCCTGCCAAAACCAGCAGGACGGCGACCAGGGGAATCAACGACAAATGCATGATGCTCTCTCCACGCGTCTCAAGATGCAGGGACGGCCTCCAAGTATGCGCCAATTGACCCGATCGGCCAAACCAGCGCCTATCCCACAAAAAGACAAGGGCGGTCTGAACCGCCCTTTTTCAATCCGTGCCGGAATCGCCCTTGCAGGGCTCCGGCCGGTCGCGACGCCTACAGCGAGTAGTACATGTCGAACTCGATCGGGTGGGTTGCCATGCGCATGCGCGTGACCTCACCCATCTTGAGTTCGATGTAGGCATCGATCATCGTGTCGGAGAACACGCCGCCACGGGTCAGGAACTCGCGGTCTTTGTCCAGATAGTCCAGCGCCTGGTCCAGACTGTGGCAAACCGTCGGGATCAGCGCGTCTTCTTCTGGCGGCAGATGGTACAGATCCTTGGTGGCGGCTTCACCAGGATGGATCTTGTTCTCCACGCCGTCCAGGCCCGCCATCAGCAGTGCCGAGAAACACAGGTAGGGGTTGGCCAGCGGATCCGGAAAACGTGCCTCGACGCGACGCCCCTTGGGATTGGCAACAAACGGAATGCGGATCGAAGCCGAACGGTTCTTGGCAGAATAAGCCAGCTTCACCGGAGCTTCGAAACCGGGCACCAGGCGCTTGTAGCTGTTGGTTCCAGGGTTCGTGATCGCGTTCAGTGCACGGGCATGCTTGATGATGCCGCCGATGTAATACAGCGCGAAATCCGAAAGACCGGCATAACCGTCACCGGCAAACAGGTTCTTGCCGTCTTTCCACACCGACTGGTGGACGTGCATGCCCGAACCGTTGTCGCCCACGATAGGCTTGGGCATGAAGGTCGCCGTCTTGCCATACGAGTTGGCAACGTTCCAGACCACGTATTTCAGGATCTGGGTCCAGTCTGCGCGCTGAACCAGCGTGCTGAACCGGGTACCGATCTCGTTCTGGCCGGCGCCTGCCACCTCATGGTGGAACACCTCGACCGGAATGCCCAGGGATTCGAGGATCAATGCGATCTCGGCGCGCAGGTCCTGCGTGCTGTCGACCGGAGGAACCGGGAAATATCCACCCTTGGTGGTCGGCCGATGGCCGCGGTTGCCGCCTTCGATTTTCTTGCCGGTATTCCAGGGTGCTTCGTATTCGTCGATCTTGACGAAGGAGCCCGAAGCGTCGGCGCCCCAACGCACGTCGTCGAAGATGAAGAATTCTGGCTCCGGACCGAAGTAGGCGGTGTCGCCGATGCCCGAAGACTTGAGGTAGGCTTCGGCGCGTTTGGCGATCGAGCGCGGATCGCGGTCATAGGCCTTGCCGTCGCTGGGCTCGACCACGTCGCAGCTCATGAACAGCGTGGTTTCTTCGAAAAACGGATCAATGTTGGCGGTGTTCGGGTCAGGCATCAATTGCATGTCCGAGGCTTCAATGCCTTTCCAGCCGCCAATCGAAGAGCCATCGAAGGCATGACCGGAAGTGAACTTGTCCTCGTCGAAATGCGAAACAGGCACCGTCACGTGCTGCTCCTTGCCCCGGGTGTCGGTAAAACGGAAGTCAACGAACTTGACTTCGTTTTCCTTCACCATCTTGATCACGTCTGCGACGGTCTTGGCCATCAAATACTCCTGTTGAGCGGTTGTTGAAATTCGTTACCTGCGGTCAAACGCAGTTTTTGTGCCAATCGCCAAGCATTGGCACCATTTGGTCCAGCCCGCTATTTTGCCTGCGGTTTACGCGGCTTGAACATGGCGGGTGCCGCCAGTCCAAAAATGTGCGCCGACCGAAAAAGCACCTAAACAGTGCAAAAATTGTCTAATGGGCGATTTTGGTGCGACTCAGCCACGCACCATTTCGGGGCCGAGCTGAACCTGCCGGTGTTTCAACCCCTCCAGCAAGACCAGATAGGCCGCATCGACATTGGCAAGATCTCCCTTCACGCCCAATTCAATATGCCTTCCGTATTCTGGATGGTCCACACTGGGAAGGCTGAAGACCCGCACCGTGGCAAAACGACGCTCGATGTCTTCCATCAGCGGTGTCAGCGCCGCCTCCATGGCGCCAAAGGCGATCACGGATTTTTCGATCGACGGGCTGCGATGGAAGCATTCCGCATACAGCTGATCGAGCACCCATTCGATCATCGGCCATGCCATGACCGGAAAGCCCGGCACGAAATGCACCACGCCTGCGCCTCTTGCGGTCAAGCGGGCAGCGTCGCAACTGAAGCCGGGAATCTTGTTGTACGGGTTCGGAATGATGTCGGCGCCCCGCGGAAACACGCCCATGTTGAGTCGATGCACGTTGTCGGCGCGGTCTGGATCAAAGGGTTCACCCTGCTCGCGCGCGACCTCACGCATGCGCTCTTCGATCAGCAAGCGTGCCTGTGGCTGCAGTTCGAGTGCGACACCCAAGGCCAGCGCTGCACATTGCCGGGTGTGATCGTCTGGCGTGGCACCAATGCCACCGCAGGAAAACACCACGTCCGAGGATGCAAACGCGCGCTCCAGCGAAGATGTGATGCGCGCACGCGAGTCGCCGACATAGTCGGCATACGCCAGCTCAAGGCCGCGCGCATGCAATCGCTCGATGACAGCCGGTAGATGCTTGTCGGCACGTTTGCCCGACATGATCTCGTCGCCGATGATGATCAGCCCGAATGCGGGAATGCGGTTGCGCTGCGCCGCATGGGGGTTTTCAGGGACGGGCATTGTTCGGTAATACGGCTTGGGTTGGAGGGTCGGCCGCATTATCGTTGGCCCGCATGGCTTGTAGCGCCGCCAGGCTGTAGTGGGCAAACCACAAGGACGAAAACGCAAATACCAATGTGTAAACCCAGATTGCGATGGGTACCAGAACCACAAACGCCACGACAAACAGCGCGCCAGAGGCCCACAACAAGCTCGGCGCAGCACCCATATACCCGGTGATCACGCCGATGGCCAGCAGGGAGCTACGGTGCCGGCGCAGCAACGCGATCCGTTCGGGCTTGCTGGCGTGATCGGCCAACGCGTCGAAGGCCATGACCCGATAGGTCAGCCAGCCCCAGATCAATGGGGGCAGGACCAGGATCAATGGCGGAATCAACCACAGCGGAATCGACACCAACAATGCGACCAGGGCCAGAAAGGTGGAACCCAGCGACCACAGCAGACTTGCCAGCAGCGATCCGCCATGCTTGCGTTCGAGTTGCGCGAACCGCCGTTCGGCGACCATGGCGACAAGCGCCGGCGTCATGGCGATCGCAACGACCAGAAGCGACATCAGCACGATCAGCGGTGTGATGGCAAATACCACGATCAAGGGCGCCAGCACCGTCTTGAAGCCCTCGGCTCCGATGCCCTGCAACCACTCGAACAACGTGGCCAGCAGTGAAGAGCCCTCGAGCAATCCGCGCACCCAATCCAATGCCAAGTCCCAGTAGAAATACCCCAGCGCCAGCGACAAGCCCACCATGATGATCAGCGGCAACATCGACAGAACGATGACACGCGGACGCAGGCAGTCGGCCACGGCACGCCAGAATGAGTCGAGAAACAGGTTCATTCGGCGAGCATACCGTGCGCAGGCAAGGCCGTCGCAAGCTTGGGTAGTATTGCTGCCATGGTCCATCATCTGAACGCCACCACCCGATTGGAAATCCGTCATTTGTCCGCCAATTCCGGCGCGAAGTCCCGGGCGCCACTGGTGTTTTTGCACGAAGGGCTTGGATCGGTCGCCATGTGGCGCGATTGGCCGCAGATCCTGTGCCAGCGCACCGGGCGCGACGGCTGGGTTTATTCACGCCGCGGCTACGGTGCGTCCGAAGCCATAGCGAAGGTCCGCGATCCTGCAACCGAGTCCCAGGGCGTGCGCAACGGCCGCCTGCTGCCGGACTACATGCACCATGAGGCATGGTCGGTGTTGCCGCAACTGCTGACCGACTGCGGTGTCACCGCGCCGATCCTGGTCGGGCATTCCGACGGCGGCACGATTGCCTTGCTGCATGCCAGCCGCTATCCGGTAGCCGCCTGCATTGTGATGGCGCCTCACGTCATCGTCGAAGATCTGTCGATTCGCAGCATCGAGCAGGCACGCGATGCCTTCGAGCACGGCGACCTGCGCCAGCGGTTGGCCCGCTACCACCGGGATGTCGACTGCGCCTTCTGGCAATGGAACGACATCTGGCTCAGCCCGGAGTTCCGGGGTTTCGACATCCGCGACGATTGCCGCAGCATCGGAGCACCGGTACTGGCGATTCAGGGTGCGGACGACCCCTACGGAACACTGGCGCAGATCAACGGCATCGATCTGCCTGCGTCGCAGATCCGCCGCGAAGTGCTGGCCCGGTGTGGCCACTCGCCCCATCGCGACCAGCCGGATGCAACCAGCAGACTGATCGCCGATTTCGTTTCTCCATTGCCGTGAACCCGCCCGCTGCATGCGCTCGCCCATGGTGCAACCGGTTGGGTGGCAAGGCGCCACCAGACAAGCGGCCGCGTCAGCCTGCGATCAAAGCCAGATCGTCCGCATCAAGCCAGCGCCACTGACCTGGTAGCAGATCTGCAGGCAGCGCCAACCCGCCGATGCGGGACCGGTGCAAGCCCTCGACCCGGTTGCCGACAGCGGCCAGCATGCGTTTGACCTGGTGGTACTTGCCCTCGGTCAGCGTCAGGCTCAGCTGGTGCGATCCTCGTGCCTCGCAGGCGGCGGCGCGCACCGGCTTGGGATCGTCGTCGAGCACCACACCCTCCAGCAACCGGCGCAGCTGGGTCTCGTCCAGCGGATGCTTGACGCTCACCTCGTACACCTTGGGCACATGGTGGCGCGGTGAGCTCATGCGGTGGATGAACTTGCCATCGTCCGTGAGAAGCAGCATCCCGGTGGTGTCCTGATCGAGCCGGCCGACCGCCTGCACTCCCTGCACCGCGCCCTTTTGCGGCCTCATGCGCAACGGCGACGGCAACAACGTGTAGATGCTGGGATAGGTCGACGGCTTCTGTGAGCATTCCGTGCCGGCGGGCTTGTGCAGCATCAGGTAGGCTTTCTCTTGGTACGGCCAGTCCACTCCTTGCACCCTGAAGCGCAGCCCGACGGTGGAGAAGTCCTGCGTCGCATCGGTGCATGGCACAGGCACGCCGCCGACCGTCGCGTCATGAACCTGGACCAATCCCTGCTGCACAAGCCCGGCGCAGACGCGCCGCGTGCCGAAACCCTGGGAATAAAGTACGTTCTGCAATTGCATGGGAAAAAGGTCGGGAGTCCAGAAGTTACTGCGCACGATGTCGCAGCGCCACGGCCGGGACGCCGCGAGCCCCAGTTTATCCGGGGCCGGTGCATGAAAGGAACGGGGTTGGCCAACGCCAACACGCAAGCGCCTGCGGTATCAACTTACTGCGTTGGCGCAGGCGCTGCACGGCGCAGCCGGGCTGCCGCATCGCAGGCGCCGAATTCCTGCTGCAGGTTCCTGGTGTCGGGCAGGACATAGACCATCGCACGCCGCGTGGCGAACATTGGCCGGATGGTGGAAGCCCCATCCAACATTCCTGAGACCGTTGGCCAGCCTCTTTGTCCCGCACCGGCCAGACGACCGGGCCGCGAACGAGATTGCCGCGCGTTTGCCGCTCACCCCGGTTTGCGGCGCGCCGGCCTGGCTGCGGGCTTCTTGCCGCGGCTGCCTGCACTCTCGGCGGGCTTGCGCTTGGCAAGGCTGTTGGCCAGCAGTTCTGTCAGGTCGACCACATTGCTGGTTTCGGACTGCGCGGGCGCGTCCTCCAGTGGCGTGACAGTCTGCGTCTCGCCGGCGGCGACCTTGCTGTTCACAAGTTCCTGTACGGCGTCACCGAACCTGTCGCTGTAATCCTGCGACTTCCACCGCACCGTCATGTCGCTGATGAGCTGTGCCGCCATCTTGAGTTCGGCCGGCTTCAAGCCCGCCGCCGTCTTGCCCTGCGCCGGCAGCCTGAGCTCGTCGGCAGGCCGGATTTCGCTGGCCCACCGGATGGTGTTGAGAACCAGCGCGGCACCGGAGGGAACCAACGCGGCGAGGTGTTCCTTGGTGTGCATCACCACGCGGGCAATGCCGATGACGCCAGCCTCGGCCATCGCCTCGCGCAACAGGGCATAGACCTTTTCGCCCTTGCCGATAGGCTCCAGGTAATACGGAGTCTCGAGCAGCGTGAACGCAATTTCGCTTGCCTTGACGAACGACTCGATCTCGATCGTCTGGGTCGACTTCGGATAGGCGGCCTTGATCTGGTCATCCGACAGGATGACGTAGTCGCCATCGTCCTGTTTGATCCCCTTGACGATGTTTTCGCCCCGGATCTCCTTGCCGGTGCGCTTGTTCACCCGCTTGTAACCAACCGGGTCCATCGAGCGCTTGTCGAGCCAGTCGAAATCGATGCCGACATTCTGCGACGCGGGATAAAGGGCCACGGGCACATGCACCAGGCCGAAGCTGATGGCGCCTTTCCAGATCACACGGGGCATGGCAACTCCTTGCTCGGCGCATTGCCGAAAGTGGGTGGACGGATCGATCCCGCAACTTGACGGTGATTCATTTCTGTGGCGGTACGTAGCCCAGCGCCGACATGGCCGACGCGAGGCCGCGTGCCGCCCTGGCGTATCCGCTCCAGGCTTCGTTGCCAATATCGAGTCGCTCGTGGACGGTTTTCACGGACCACTGGTCACCCCCGCGCAGCGCGGGCAGTTCGCCCCACGCCACCGGCACCGAAATGCCCAGACCCGGTCGCGCCCGCGCCGACCAGGCGCTCACGGTGGTGGCTCCGACGCCGTTGCGCAGGTAGTCGATGAAGATTCTTCCCACACGGTTCTTCGGCCCGCTGCGGGCGACGAAACGCTGCGGAATCGTCCGGGCCAGATGCAGCACCACCGCTCGAGAGAATCCCTTGACCGTGTCCCAGTCGTGCAAGCGCCGCACCGGCACCACGACGTGCAGGCCCTTGCCGCCACTGGTCTTGAGGAACGAAGGCAGCCCGAGTTGCGCGAGGAACGCGTGCAGCAGTTGCGCGGCCTCCTGTACCTGGGCCCAGGGAACACCGGCCCCCGGGTCCAGATCGAACACCATCCGGTCCGGGTGTTCGAACGCGGCCGCAGCGGCGTTCTGTGTGTGGAACTCGATCACGTTCCATTGTGCCGCTGACACCAGGCCCCGTTTGGCGGCCACCTCGATCATCGGCGGATGGCCGGCCGAGAGTGCAGGGTCGAGCGGCCGGATGCCGGGGAGCTTGCCGGTCTGTGCATGCTTCTGGAAAAAGAGCGCTCCGCCAACGCCGGCAGGAGCGCGCACCAAAGACACAGGCCGGCCCTTCAGGTGCCGGATCATCAGATCACCGACCAGGTCGTAATACCGAACCAGTTCGACCTTGGACGTGCCCGTGCTGTCATCGATCACCCGCTGCGGGTTCGTGACATGCAGACGGCTGGGCAGCGCTTGCTGCGTGAGCGCAGTCGGACCGGGCGAGGTGCTCCTGGATGGCAGTCGCAGCGGCGTTTCGCGCACGATGGCGCCGGCCTCCTTGTCGGCCCGCAGACCGCGAAACACGGCGTGCCGGATCCGGCCGGCGCGTGTCCATTCCCCGAAACCGACTTCGGCCACCAGCGTCGGGGCAACCCAGTGGGCCTTGCCTTCGATCTTCGCGTTGGCGGCGAACGGACTGCGAGCTTGCGACAGTGCGACCAGTGCCTCGATGATGTCTGTCAGCGCTTGCCGGCTGAAGCCCGTGCCGACATTTCCCGCATACTGCAGCGTGCCCTGCGCATCGTGCACGCCCAGCAGCAGCGCACCGAAGCCAAGGCGCGCACCCCGAGGGCTGGTGTAGCCGCCGATCACGAACTCCTGGCGCTGGCTGCACTTCAGTTTGAGCCAGTCGGCTGTGCGCGAACTCCGATAGCTGGCGCCGCGGCGCTTGGCGATCACCCCCTCCAGACCCATCTTGCAGGCCGATGCAAGTACGCTTTCCGGCGCCGCATGGAATTCTTCGCTGAAGCGGATGTGTTCCGAGTTCGCAGCCGCGAGCAGTCGCCCGAGCACGGCGCGGCGTGCTTCGAGAGGCGCCTTGCGCAGGTCGTGCCCGTCCACATAGGGCAGATCGAACAGGTAGAGAACGACGTCGTCGGTTTGCTGGCGCTCGAACGATTGCTGGAGTGCGCCGAAATCG
>JAGPBF010000113.1:5513-14168 GCA_018063505.1 Rhodoferax sp. | reverse complement strand
GTCTCTGGCTGGGTGATACCGACCAACGAGGAACTGATGATCGCGCAACACGTGCGGTCGCTGCTGCAGAAACCGGACTGAAGGGCCTGACAACGGTCCCCGCTAACGGGTGCGCCAAAGAAAATATGCTCCCCCATTTCCCTGCGTGTTTCCATACCGGCCCACGGTAGCGCCCGCGGCGCCCCACATGACATCCCATCGCACTTCTCTGAACCCCTTGCAGGCGCAGGAACGCTGGCGCCTGTCGGTGGCGCCGATGATGGACTGGACCGATCGCCATTGCCGCTTTTTCCACCGCCTGCTGTCGCGCAAGACGCTTTTGTACACCGAGATGGTCACCACCGGCGCGCTGATCCATGGCGACGTGCCGCGCCATCTGGATTTCAATGGCCAGGAACACCCGGTGGCACTGCAGCTCGGCGGCAGCGAAGCGGCCGAGCTGGCGCAATGCGCCAAGCTCGGTGAGCAGTGGGGCTACGACGAGATCAACCTCAACTGCGGCTGCCCGTCCGAACGGGTGCAACGCGGCTCCTTCGGTGCCTGCCTGATGGCCGAACCGGCGCTGGTGGCCGACGGCGTCAAGGCCATGGTCGACGTGGTGTCGGTGCCGGTCACGGTCAAGCACCGCATCGGCATCGACAAGACCGAGGACTACGGCTTCGTGCGCGACTTCGTCGGCCAGGTCAGCGAGGCCGGTTGCGCGGTGTTCATCGTGCATGCGCGTAATGCCTGGCTCAAGGGTCTGTCGCCCAAGGCCAATCGCGAGGTTCCGCCCTTGCGTTATGAGACGGTGCACCGGCTCAAGGCGGATTTCGCCCACCTGCGATTCGTGATCAATGGCGGTATCACCACCGATGCGCAGATCGACACCCAGCTGCAGCAACTCGACGGCGTGATGCTCGGGCGCGAGGCTTATCACAACCCCTGGATCCTCGCGTCCTGGGACCATCGTTTCTTCGACCTGCCGCCGACAGCGTCGACGCGGGAATCGATCGAGGCGCAGATGGTGGAATACATGGAACGCGAGGCGCGACTTCATGGCACGCCATGGAGTTCGATTGCCCGACACATGCTGGGCTTGCGCCACGGCCTGCCCGGCGCACGGCGCTGGCGCCAGGTCTGGAGCGACCATACGCTGCGCGATGTTGCGCCGCACCAGGTGATGGAAATGGCACATTCAGGGTCCCTTGCCAGGTCGACAACCAACGCGGATGAAATGCATGTCTGAGCCGATTCACCCGCAGCAGCGGCTTGCCTTCACGCTGATCTGGCTGGTGCCTTCCTTGTGGACCGTCAATTACATTGTTGCGCGCATGGCGCCCGGTGTGATCGGGCCGTATCTGCTGGCGCTGGGGCGCTGGGCGATTGCCGGCGCAGTGCTGGTCTCCTTGTGCGCACCGGAGTTGTGGCGCGAGCGCAGGCATATCGCGCAGCGTTGGTGGCAATACCTGATTCTGGGTGTGCTGGGCATGCTGATCTGTGGTGCCTGGGTCTACCAGGGCGCCCGCTCGACCGGGGCCATGAACATCGCACTTATTTATGCTGCGTCTCCGGTGATGATTGCAGTGGGCGCCGCGTTGTGGCTGGGCGAGGCCTTTGGCAAACGCCAGGCGTTCGGCGTCGCACTGGCATTGGCGGGTGTGTTCCATGTGATCGTGCGGGGCCACTGGATGGCGTTGGCCGACCTGCAATTTGTGCCCGGTGACGGCTGGGTCCTGGCGGCGACGATTGCCTGGGCCGCGTTCGCGTTGTTGCAGAAACACTGGCCCAGCCCCTTGAGCGCGACCGGGCGGCTGGCCACAATCTGCAGCTTTGGCGTCGTGACGCTGCTGCCGTTTGCGGCCTGGGAGCTGACTGAACCTGGCCTGCTGGTATGGGGTCCGAAGGCGATGTGGCTGGTGCTGGCCGCTGCGGTATTGCCGGGACTGGGCGCCTACTGGATTTATGGATGGGCGCAGCGCATCGTTGGTGCCAGCCGGGTCGCGGTGGCCTTGTACCTGGGTCCTTTGTATGCGTCGATCGGTGCCTGGTGGATGCTGGGCGAACCGCCCGGATTGCACCATCTGGTGGGCGCGGCGTTGATTCTGCCCGGCATTTTTCTGGTCACACAGGCCCGTCCCAAGGCGGCTGTGCCGGTCGTCAAGTCGCCGCTTCCAGTCCGTTCCTGAAATGCGCCAGCATGGCCTGGGTGGCAGCGGCCGGGTCATTTTTGCCCAGGGCCTGCATCAGTGCCTGATGCTCGCGCAGTGACTCCTCGATCCGGCCCTGCTTGAGCAGTGAATGCTGGCGGTTGAGCTTCATCACCTTGCGCAGATCAGCCGACAACTGGCGGCTCCAGCGATTGCGTGCAATCTCGAGCAAGCGCATGTGGAAGGCCTCGTTGATGGCAAAGAAATCGCGCCGTCCGGCGGCGCCCCGGGCCGCGGCGAGCGCCAACCGGGTATGCATCGCCTGCAACTCTGCCAGTTCCTCTGCGCTGGCATGTGTGGCAACCTGACCGGCCGCATCGGACTCGAGCAAGGCCAGCACATGGTAGACCTCGGCCAGATCCTGTTCCGACACCTCGGTCACGTAGGCGCCCCGGCGCACCTTCATCGTGACCAGACCTTCGGCCGCCAGCAGCTTGAGGGCTTCCCGCAGAGGCGTTCGGCTGATACCGTAGTCCTTGGCAAGTTTGAGTTCATCGATCCAGCTGCCCGGCTCGAGTTCCCGGTTGAAGATGCGCTGGCGCAGCTGCTCGGCCGCTTCCTGGTAAAGCGCTCGCGGGGCAAGAGAGGGAGCCGGCATGGTGATTTTGGTGAGTGGAGCGCGAAGCGCGACAGGATTGTCAGTTTGTGCGAAGCTTCTGTATTTATAATTATAAATAACGAACTTGTCCAGAGTACCCTGTCTGAACCCAGACGATAGACCGGAGCCGTGTCATGAGCAGCAAGAACTCTTCAACACCCGTGGAATCAACCAGCGGCGATAGTGTCAAATCCAGCGATGCGCTGGCCCGGTGGACGGCAGCGGCCCGCAAGTCCGCGCCCGGCGGCAATCTGCAAGCACTGAACTGGAACACGCCCGACGGCATCACCGTCAAGCCGCTGTATACCGCTGCAGACATCGCCGACCTGCCGATGATCGACAGCCTGCCGGGCTTCGCACCGTATCTGCGCGGCCCGCAGGCAACCATGTATGCGGTGCGGCCGTGGACTATCCGGCAGTACGCCGGCTTTTCCACCGCCGAGGAATCGAACGCTTTCTACCGCAAGGCGCTGGCCGCGGGAGGGCAAGGTGTTTCGGTGGCATTCGACCTGGCCACCCACCGGGGGTATGACTCGGACCATCCACGGGTAACTGGCGACGTCGGCAAGGCCGGCGTGGCGATCGACAGCGTCGAGGACATGAAGATCCTGTTCGACCAGATCGACCTTGCCAAGGTCAGTGTCTCGATGACAATGAACGGCGCGGTGCTGCCGGTGCTGGCTGGCTACGTGGTAGCGGCGCAAGAGCAGGGCGTGGACCAGGCGCAACTGAGCGGAACCATCCAGAACGACATCCTCAAGGAGTTCATGGTCCGCAATACCTATATCTACCCGCCGGTGCCGTCGATGCGCATCATCGGGGACATCATGGAATACACGGCAAGCCACATGCCGCGTTTCAACTCGATCAGCATATCGGGTTACCACATGCAGGAAGCCGGTGCCAACCAGGCACTGGAACTGGCCTTCACGCTGGCCGACGGCCAGGAATACGTGAAGACCGCCATCGCCAAGGGCATGGACGTCGACGATTTCGCGCCGCGGCTGAGTTTCTTCTGGGCCATCGGCATGAACTTCTATCTGGAAGTGGCCAAGATGCGCGCCGCGCGGCTGCTCTGGTGCCGCATCATGCAGGGATTCGACGCGAAGAACCCCAAGAGCCTGATGCTGCGCACCCATTGCCAGACCTCGGGCTGGTCGTTGACCGAACAGGATCCATACAACAACATCGTGCGCACCACCATCGAGGCCATGGCGGCGGTGTTCGGCGGTACCCAGAGCCTGCACACCAACAGCTTTGACGAAGCGATCGCACTGCCGACCGATTTTTCCAGCCGGATCGCGCGCAACACCCAGTTGATCATCCAGGAAGAAACCCATATTCCCAACGTGATCGACCCCTGGGCCGGCAGCTACATGATGGAAAAGCTGACCCAGGACATGGCCGATGCGGCCTGGAAGATCATCGAGGAAGTGCAGGCCATGGGCGGCATGGTCAAGGCGGTCGACAGCGGCTGGGCCAAGCTCAAGATCGAGGCGGCGGCGGCCGACAAGCAGGCGCGTATCGATTCCGGCCAGGACGTCATCGTCGGCGTCAACAAATACCGGCTCGACAGCCACGACGCGGTCGAGGCACGCGACATCGACAACGTCGCCGTGCGCGAGGGGCAGATCCGGCGACTGAAAACGATTCGCGCCGGGCGCGATGCCAAGGCGGTCGATGCGGCGCTGGCCGCGCTGTCGGCAGCGGGCAGCGAAGGCAGCGGCAATCTGCTGGACCTGTCGATCAAGGCGATGCGCGTACGGGCGACCGTGGGCGAGGTCAGCGACGCACTGGAGAAGGCATTCGGGCGCCATCGCGCCGACACCCACAAGGTCAGCGGCGTATACGCCGCCTCGTACGACACCGGCTCAGAATCGGGAGACGCCATGAAGCAATGGGACGCCATCAAGGCCGATATCGCGTTGTTCGCCGAGCAGCAGGGCCGGCGCCCGCGGGTGATGGTCGCCAAACTTGGCCAGGATGGTCACGACCGCGGCGCCAAGGTGGTGGCCACGGCCTTTGCCGACCTGGGTTACGACGTGGACATCGGGCCGCTGTTCCAGACCCCGGAGGAATGTGCGCGCCAGGCGATCGAGAACGACGTGCATGCGGTCGGCGTGTCGACACTGGCCGCAGGCCACAAGACGCTGGTTCCGGCCATCATTGCCGAGTTGCGCAAGCAGGGCGGTGGCGAGATCGTCGTCTTTGTCGGCGGCGTCGTGCCCCGGCAGGACTACGATTTTCTGATGCAATCCGGTGTCAAGGGCATTTATGGCCCGGGTACGCCGATCCCGGACTCGGCTGCCGACGTGCTCAAGCAGATCCGCGCGTCACTGACTGCCTGAATTGCACTTCCTGAGCGATCGTCCATCTTGACTTCGGCCCAGCCTTCTCCGGTTTCGCGACCTCTGCCCGATGGTGTGCCACAGTTGGTGGACGCCGTGACGGGTGCAGTGGACATGCCCCGGCGCCGCGCCATCGCCAAGGCGATCACGCTGCTGGAATCGACCCGGCCCGACCATCGCGCGCAGGCAGATGCATTGCTGGCAGCCTTGTTGCCCCATGCGGGCCATGCGTTCCGGCTGGGCCTGAGTGGCGTACCGGGCGTGGGCAAGTCCACCTTGATCGAAGCGCTTGGCCTGCATCTGATCGCGCGCGGCCACCACGTGGCGGTATTGACCATCGACCCGTCCTCGGCGGTCTCGGGTGGTTCGATACTGGGTGACAAGACCCGCATGGAACATTTGTCGGTCCACCCCGACGCCTACATCCGTCCAAGTCCGTCCAGTGGCAACCTGGGCGGCGTTGCCGAGAAGACCCGCGAGTCCATCCTGGTACTGGAGGCCGCCGGTTACGACGTGGTCATCGTCGAGACGGTGGGCGTCGGGCAAAGCGAAGTGGCGGTGGCAGGCATGACCGACATGTTCGTGTTGATGCAGCTGCCCAACGCCGGCGACGAGTTGCAGGCGATCAAGAAAGGCGTGATGGAACTGGCCGACCTGGTACTGATCAACAAGGCCGACCTCGACCCAGACGCGGCCACCCGTGCGCAGGCGCAGATCACTTCGTCGCTGCGGCTGATCGGCCAACACGGCAACCCCGCCCATGCGCAGCACGATATCGAACAATGGACGCCGCGGGTATTGCAGCTCAGCGCCTTGTCGGGCCAGGGGGTGCAGGCCCTTTGGGACGCAGCGCTGGAGTTCCGCACCAAGCAGTCGCGGCTGGCTCGCTGGGATGCGCGGCGGCGGCGCCAGGCCTTGTCGTGGATGTGGGAGCGCATCGAATCGGGACTGCGCCAGGCGTTTCGCGACGATATGGCGGTCAAGGAGCAGCTCGCACGGATGTCGGACGAGGTGGCCCAGGGGCGAATGGTGGCCTCGACGGCCGCGCGGGAACTGCTGGCGCTGTTCGGTCGGCATCTGCCAGGGGCGGCCAGCGCGCAACCAGGCACATTGCCGCCAGCATCGGGCGCGGGGGCAACGCCATGATCTCGCAGACCACTGTGGCACGGATCGAGGCGTCCACGATCTGGCGCATGAAACGCGTCGAGTGCATGGATCTGCCCGAGGGGCGCTTGCTGGTCAAGGGGCAACGCGCCTTGCGCAGTCCCTGGCCGCACCGGGTGCTCAACATGTTTGCCTGGATGGCAGGCGTGCCGTATCTCAAAGCAGTGCCGGTCCACGGCGGGTCCCGCTCGCAGGCGATCGAAATCAAGCGACTGCAGGCCTTGCGCCAGGCCGGACTGGCGGTGCCTGAAGTCCACCACGTGGCGAGCGACTATTTCGTGATGTCCTACCTGGGTTCCAACGACCTTGCCCGGGCCTTGCGCGAACAGGGGTCTGGCGCTTATGGCTTGTGGATGGCGGCAATGGAGCACCTGCTGTTGGTGCATGCAAAAGGCCAGTACCTGAGCCAGTGTTTCGCCCGCAACATCATCGTGGCCGATGCGTTCAGGGGGATGATCGACTTTGAAGACGATCCCCTGGAGGTGATGACCCTCGAACAGGCGCAGGCGCGCGACTGGCTGGTGTTCCTGCAGTCGTCACTGTGGAACCTGGCGCTGGAGCCAGAGCGTCTGGATGCGGCGCTGCAGCAGGTTCTGTCGCGAGAATTGCCGCAGGTGCGCACGGTGCTGGCCCATGCCGCCCGGCGCCTCTCCTGGTTGCGCCATCTGCCGACCAATCGCAGGATCTGGGGCAAGGATTTCGTCAGCCTGCAGGCCGTGGGCGAGGCGATGTACCGCCACCACCAGACCCAACAACAATCCCCTTGATGGAGAACAAAGATGCATGAGATCCTGGACCAACTGGAGGCCAAGCGCGAGCAGGCCCGCATGGGCGGTGGCGCCAAGCGGATCGAGGCGCAACACGCCAAAGGCAAACTGACAGCGCGCGAGCGGCTGGAACTGCTGCTCGACGAAGGCACGTTCGAGGAATGGGACATGTTTGTCGAACACCGCTGTGTCGACTTCGGCATGCAGGACCAGAAGGTGCCCGGTGACGGCGTCGTGACGGGCTACGGCATGATCAACGGCCGCCTGGTGTTCGTGTTCAGCCAGGATTTCACGGTATTTGGTGGGGCCTTGTCCGAAGCCCATGCCGAGAAGATCTGCAAGGTGATGGACCAGGCGATGAAGGTCGGAGCGCCGGTGATCGGTCTGAACGACTCCGGCGGCGCCCGCATCCAGGAAGGCGTGGCATCGCTGGGCGGTTACGCCGACGTGTTCCAGCGCAACGTGATGGCCAGCGGCGTGGTGCCGCAGATCAGCATGATCATGGGACCCTGCGCCGGCGGGGCGGTGTATTCGCCGGCCATGACCGACTTCATCTTCATGGTCAAGGACAGCTCCTACATGTTTGTCACCGGGCCCGAGGTGGTCAAGACCGTGACGCATGAGGACGTGACTGCCGAAGAACTCGGCGGCGCGATCAGCCACACCACGCGCAGCGGGGTGGCCGACCTCGCGTTCGAGAACGATGTGCAGGCACTGCTGATGCTGCGCCGCCTGTACAACTACCTGCCGCTGAACAACCGCGAGAAGGCGCCGGTGCGCGACAGCGGCGACCCGACCGACCGGCTGGACCTGAGCCTGGATACGCTGGTGCCAGACAACCCGAACAAGCCTTACGACATGAAGGAGTTGATCGTCAAGTCGGTCGACGATGGCGACTTCTTCGAACTGCAGAGCGACTACGCGCGCAACATCCTGATCGGTTTCGCCCGCATGGGTGGCCAGACAGTGGGTATCGTCGCCAACCAGCCGCTGGTGCTGGCCGGTTGCCTGGACATCAAGTCGTCGATCAAGGCGGCACGTTTCGTGCGTTTCTGCGATGCGTTCAACATCCCGGTCGTGACCTTTGTCGACGTGCCCGGCTTCATGCCCGGTACCAGCCAGGAATTCGGCGGCATCATCAAGCATGGCGCCAAGCTGCTGTACGCGTATGCCGAATGCACGGTGCCCAAGATCACCGTGATCACCCGCAAGGCGTATGGCGGCGCCTACGATGTGATGAGTTCCAAGCACCTGCGCGGCGACGTCAACTTCGCCTGGCCAAACGCCGAGATCGCCGTGATGGGCGCCAAGGGTGCGGTCGAGATCATCTTCCGCCAGGACAAGGGCGACGCCGAAAAACTGGCGGCCAGGGAAGCCGAATACAAGACCCGTTTTGCCAACCCCTTCGTGGCCGGCGCGCGCGGCTTCATCGACGACGTGATCCTGCCGCACGAGACCCGCAAGCGCATCTGCCGCAGCCTGGTGATGCTCAAGGACAAGAAGGTCGAGAACCCGTGGCGCAAGCACGGCAACATTCCATTGTGAGGAGACGCCATGTTTGACAAGATTCTGATCGCCAATCGTGGCGA
>JAGPBF010000113.1:0-5413 GCA_018063505.1 Rhodoferax sp. | reverse complement strand
ATGTTTGACAAGATTCTGATCGCCAATCGTGGCGAAATCGCCTGCCGGGTGATCAAGACCGCGCGCAAGATGGGCATCAAGACGGTTGCCGTCTATTCCGACGCCGACCGCGACGCGCGGCATGTGGCGCTGGCCGACGAGGCGGTGCACATTGGCGCTGCGCCCAGTCGCGAGAGTTACCTGCTGGCCGACCGCATCATTGCCGCATGCAAGCAGACCGGTGCGCAGGCAGTTCACCCTGGCTACGGTTTTCTGAGCGAGAACGCCGAATTCTCCAGGCGGGTCGAGGAGGAGGGCATCGTCTTCATCGGCCCCAAGCACTATTCGATCTCGGCCATGGGCGACAAGATCGAATCCAAGCGCCTGGCTGGCAAGGCGGGCGTCAATTGCATTCCGGGCGTCAACGACGCGATTGACGATGCCGGCAAGGCGGTGGAGATTGCCCGCGGCATCGGTTACCCGGTGATGATCAAGGCCAGCGCCGGTGGTGGTGGCAAGGGCCTGCGGGTCGCCCATGATGACAAGGAGGCATTCGAGGGTTTCACCAGTTGCCGCAACGAGGCGCTGAGCAGCTTTGGCGACGACCGGGTGTTCATCGAGAAATTCGTCGAGGAACCCCGCCATATCGAGATCCAGCTGATCGGCGACGCCGCTGGCAACGTGATCTACCTGAACGAGCGTGAATGCTCGATCCAGCGTCGGCACCAGAAGGTGATCGAGGAAGCACCGAGCCCGTTCATCAGCGATGCGACGCGCAAGGCGATGGGCGAACAGGCAGTGGCGCTGGCCAAGGCGGTCAAGTACCAGAGCGCGGGCACGGTGGAGTTCGTGGTGGGCAAGGACCAGAGTTTCTACTTCCTCGAAATGAACACCCGTTTGCAGGTGGAGCATCCGGTGACCGAGTGCATCACCGGGCTGGACCTGGTCGAACTGATGATCCGCGTGGCCGCTGGCGAAAAGCTGCCGTTGACGCAGGCCGACGTGAAACGCGACGGCTGGGCGATCGAATGCCGCATCAATGCCGAAGATCCGTTCCGCAATTTTCTGCCCAGCACCGGCCGTCTGGTGCGTTTCGCGCCACCGGCCGAGACCATGTTTGCCGCCGATACGGGCCACTGGCACGGTGTGCGGGTCGATACCGGTGTGCAGGAGGGCGGCGAGATCCCGATGTTTTACGACTCGATGATCGCCAAGCTGATCGTCCACGGCAAGGACCGGCAGCAGGCCATTGGCAAGATGCGCGAAGCCCTCAACGCGTTCGTGATCCGTGGCGTGGGCAGCAACATCCCGTTCCAGGCCGCCTTGCTGGCCCATCCCGATTTTGTGGCGGGCAATTTCAACACCGGATTCATTGCGACCCACTATGCCGACGGTTTCCGTTCCGAGGACGTGCCGCACAAAGATCCGGATTTTTTGGTGGCACTGGCTGCATTCGTGCGGCGCAAGTCGCGCGAACGCGCGGCGGCGTTGTCGGGCCAACTGCCGGGTTACGGCGTCAAGCTGGGTCACGACTACGGCGTCATCACGCTGGACGCCGGTGGCGGCAACCGGTTCACCCAGGTGCATGTGGACGAAGTGGTCGGACAGTTGGGTAGCGCGGTGGTCACTCTGGGCGACAAGCGTTACGCGATCACCAGCCACTCGCGGCTGAACGATATCTGTATCTGCGGCCAATGCAATGGCGAGCCCTTCACGGCACAGATCGAGCGTGGCACACCACGCAATCCGCTGGCACTGGTGGTGCAACACAACGGCACCCGCATCGAGACCATGGTGGTCTCGCCGCGGATGGCGCAGTTGTACCGGCAGATGCCATTCAAGGCAGCACCGGACATGAGCAAATACGTGCTCTCGCCGATGCCGGGCCTGCTGGTCGAGGTGGCGGTGCAGGTTGGCCAGAAGGTCCAGGCCGGTGAACGGGTGGCGGTGATCGAGGCGATGAAGATGGAGAACGTCTTGTTCGCGACAGCTGATGGCGTGGTCGGCAAGGTGCTGGCGGCCAAGGGCGAGAACCTGACCGTGGACCAACCGATTGTCGAGTTCAGCTGAACGCGCTGCGATGCATCGTTGCGTCGTCCACAGCATTTCATTTACCCATGGCTTGACATCGCCTCGGCGGGTTTGAGCGCCCAAGGATCAACACATGCAACGCCCTTTCAAGGTTCTCGGTATCCAGCAGATCGCCATTGGCGGGCCCGACAAGCTGCGGCTGCGCCGTCTGTGGGTCGACATGCTCGGGCTGGAGCCGACCGGCAATTTCGTCAGCGAACGCGAGAACGTCGATGAAGACATCTGCGCCATCGGCGCGGGCGTGCTCAAGGTCGAGGTCGACCTGATGCAGCCGATCGATCCGGACAAGAAGCCGGCGGTCCACACTACGCCACTGAACCATGTCGGCTTGTGGATCGACGATCTGCCCAAGGCGGTGAACTGGCTGCAGGGACAGGGCGTGCGGTTCGCCCCCGGTGGCATGCGCAAGGGTGCCGCGGGATTCGACATCTGCTTTCTGCACCCCAAAGCCAGCGAAGAGTTTCCGATCGCCGGGGAAGGCGTGCTGATCGAACTGGTCCAGGCGCCGGCCGAAGTCGTCAGGGCTTTTGCAGCTTTGGCGCAACAGCCTGGCATCTGAAGCGCCAGATTGCGACAAATTCCATGTTGTTGCGCTGCATTTGCATGTAAGGTTACCAAGCAGTTACATCAGGGGCATTCGGAAAAAATTGCCCGATGTGAGACTGGATCGGCTGGATTTGTGACTGCCGTCCACCGTATCCCCGCCGCCGGATCCAGTGCGGCAAGGAGACGTTTGTTTGTTGCCTACCGATACCGGTAATCCGGCCTATTTCCACAAGGTCGTCGATTGCCAGCTGGCCTGTCCAGCCCATACTCCCGTTCCCGAATACATCCGATTGATTGCCCAGGGGCGTTATTCCGACGCCTACATGGTCAATTGGGCCTCCAACGTGTTTCCCGGCATTCTGGGGCGCACCTGCGACCGGCCGTGCGAGCCCGCCTGCCGGCGCAGCCGGGTCGAGGGCAACAGCGGCGCGCCGCCCGAACCGGTGGCGATCTGCCGTCTCAAACGGGTGGCAGCAGACATGAAGGGCGACATCAGTGCGCGCATGCCGCAGGTGGCCGAACCCAACGGTTTGCGTGTGGCCTGTGTCGGCGCCGGTCCGGCTTCGCTGACGGTGGCGCGCGATCTGGTTCCGCTGGGTTACGCCGTGACGGTGTTCGATGCCGAGCCCAAGGCCGGTGGATTCATCCGCAGCCAGATTCCGCGTTTTCGCCTGCCTGAAACGGTGATCGACGAGGAAACCGATCAGATCCTGCAACTGGGTGTCGATTTCCAATCCAACCATCCAATCACGTCGATGAAGAAACTGCTCGATCAGGGCTTCGATGCGGTGTTCGTGGGCTGTGGTGCGCCGCGCGGGCGCGACCTCGACCTGCCCGGGCGCAGTGCGATCAAGGGCAACATCCATATCGGCATCGACTGGCTGGCGTCGGTGTCGTTCGGCCATATCACCAGCGTCGGTCGGCGCGTGATCGTGCTGGGCGGTGGCAACACGGCCATGGACTGCTGCCGCTCGTCCCGGCGCCTGGGCGGGGACGAGGTCAAGGTCATCGTGCGCAGTGGCTTCGACGAAATGAAGGCCTCCCCGTGGGAAAAGGAAGACGCGCAGCACGAGGGCATACCCATCATCAACTTCCACGTGCCCAAGTCCTTCGCGCACGATGAACACGGCAAGCTGACCGGCATGACCTTCGAGCGGGTCAAGGCCATCTACGATGCCAGGGGCAAACGCAGCCTGATTCCGACCGGAGAACCGGATGTGCTGATCGAATGCGACGACGTGCTGATCGCGGTGGGGCAGGAAAACGCCTTTCCATGGATCGAGGCCGATTGCGGCATAACATTCGACACGCACGGCATGCCCAACGTGGATGCGCAGAGTTTCCAGTCCAGTCTGCCACAGGTGTTTTTCGGTGGTGATGCCGCATTTGGCCCCAAGAACATCATCACGGCCGTCGCACATGGCCATGAAGCGGCCGTATCGATCGACCGCCTGTTGCATGGCGAGTCGGTCACACAACGACCACCGGCCCACGTCAATCTGGTGTCGCAGAAGATGGGCATCCACGAGTGGAGTTTCGACAACGACATATCGCCGGCGCACCGCTTCAAGGTGCCATGGGCCAAGGCCGAGCAGGCGCTGGCCAGCATCCGGGTCGAGGTCGAGCTCGGCTTCGACGCCGCAACCGCGTTCAAGGAGGCCGAGCGCTGCCTCAATTGCGATGTGCAGACGGTGTTCACCCGCGAGACGTGTATCGAATGCGATGCCTGCGCCGACATCTGTCCGATGGATTGCATCACTTTCACGGCCAACGGCGAGGAGGACGATCTGCGCGGCCGGCTGCGCGCCCCGGCGCTGAATCTGGCGCAGGACCTGTATGTGTCGGGTGCGCTCAAGACGGGCAGGGTGATGGTCAAGGACGAGGACGTCTGCCTGCATTGCGGCCTTTGTGCCGAACGTTGTCCGACCGGAGCCTGGGACATGCAGAAATTTCGCCTGGACACCACGCAGGCTGGCGCGGCCAGTCGGGATCCGCAATCGCTGGACACCGCCGGTGCAAGCATGGAGGTCGCATGAATCCGATCACAGGCATCAACGACTTCGTCATCAAGTTCGCCAACGTGAACGGATCAGGCTCGGCTTCGGCCAACGAACTGTTCGCCAAGGCCATCCTGCGCATGGGCGTGCCGGTCAGTCCGCGTAACATCTTTCCAAGCAATATCCAGGGTCTGCCAACCTGGTACGAGGCCCGGGTCTGCGAGCAGGGTTACCAGGGCCGGCGTGGCGGCATCGACATGATGGTGGCGATGAACCCGCAGACCTGGGATGCCGACGTGGCCGAGATCGCGCCAGGCGGCTACCTTTTCTATGACAGCACCCGCCCGATGCCGGAGTCGAAATTTCGACCCGACATCCAGGTGCTCGGCATGCCGCTGACCGAAATCTGCAATGCGGTCTATTCCGATCCGCGCCAGCGCCAGTTGTTCAAGAACATCGTCTATGTCGGTGCCTTGTCGGTGTTGCTGGAAATCGAACCCGGGGTGATCGAGCAACTGTTCGCCGAGCAATACAAGGGCAAGGAGAAGTTGCTGGCGCCCAACATCCAGGCGCTGCACCTGGGGCGCGACTTTGCCCGGGAGCATCTGCCCGCACCGCTGGGTATCCGGGTGCGCCGCTGCGACAAGGTCGGACAGCAGATATTCGTCGATGGCAACAGCGCAGTCGCGCTGGGCTGCGTGTATGGCGGCGCAACGGTTGCGGCCTGGTACCCGATCACGCCGTCGTCGTCAGTGGCCGAGGCATTTTTGCGCTACTGCGCGAAGTTCCGTGTCGACAAG
>JAGPBF010000112.1 GCA_018063505.1 Rhodoferax sp. | reverse complement strand
CGGCACCGCCATGTCGGGCTCGTGCGCCATCAGCTCGGCCAGCGTGCGGATCGATGTCAGCGGCGTGCGCAGCTCATGGGTCACCGATGACATGAAGTCGTCCTTGAGCCGGTCCAGGCTTTGCAACTGCGCATTGGCAGCGCGCAACTCGGCGGTGGCGCGCTCCAGCGATGCCGACTTTTCTTCCAGCTCGATCGAATGGGCACGCAACTGCGTCGCCTCGTCCAGGATCTGCAGCACGTCATCGAGTACCAGCGCATCCTCTTCTGCCGCCGAAGCCACCATGACCCGGGCCGATGCGCTGCCGATGGCGCCGGCCAGCGCGATTTCGACCTGGCGGACCAGCAAGGCATCGGGTTCGATCTGGTCGATCTTTTTCACGCCCAGGCGAAGCGCCTGTTCCTCGAACAGGCGCCGCGCGCGGTCGCTGCCGATGAAGCGGGTGGCCAGCGCCAGCAAATCCTGCACCCGCGCCCGCCCGCGCCAGAACACCGGTTCGGTACGGCGATTGCGCTGAAACGCCTCGACGAACAACAGCGCCTGGCTGGTTTCGGCCAGCGTGGGCCCACGCCACAATGACAACACCACGTACGCTGCCAGATTGGCGCTCAGGCTCCAGAACAGCGAATGGGTCAGGTTGTCCATGCCCGAGAGGCCGAACAGCTGCTCGGGCTTGAGCCATGTTATGCCCCAGGGGCCGTGCTCCAGGAACGCGGTTGGCAACCAGCCGGACTTGGCGATCGACGGCAGCATCAACGTATAGCTCCACAGGCCGAAGCCGAGCAGCAGGCCGGCCATGGCACCGTCGCGGGTGCCGCCGCGCCAGTACATGCCTCCGAACAATGCCGGCGCGAACTGCGCCACCGCGGCAAAACTGATGAGCCCGATGCTGACCAGTGCATAAGCTTCGCCGGCCCAGTGAAAGTAGCTGTAGCCCAGCAGCATGATGCCGAAGATCACGCTGCGCCGGATTCCCAGCAACAGGCGGGTCAGATCGCCGTGGGCCCGCGCGCCGAAGCGCCGGGTGCGCAGCAGCAGCGGCATCACCAGGTCGTTGCACACCATGCTGGAGACGGCGATCGACTCCACAATCACCATGCCGGTGGCGGCCGACAGGCCTCCGATGAAAGCCAGCAGCGCCAGCGCATGTTGTCCGCTGGCCAGTGGCAGCGACAGCACAAACGCCTCCGGGTCCATCGTCCCCGAACCGAACAGCAGCAGGCCGCCGATCGCCACCGGCAATACAAAGATGTTGATCAGCAGCAGGTAGGCCGGGAAAACCCAGGCGGCGCGGCGCAGGTGGCGCTCGTCGACGTTCTCGACCACCATGATCTGGAACTGGCGCGGCAGCAACACCACGGACAACATCGCCAGCAAGGTGAGCGAGAACCATTGACCGTAGTCGAACGTTCCAGCGTTGCCGAACAAGGAGGCGATTTCCGGCACGGCGCGCGCGCGATCGAAGATGTCGCCCATGCCGTCGAACAGGCTGTAGGTGACGAAAATGCCGACCGCCAGAAAAGCCAGCAGCTTGATGATGGACTCGAACGCGATGGCGGCGACCATGCCCTGGTGCTGCTCGGACACATCGAGTCGGCGCGCACCGAACACCACCGTGAACGCGGCCAGCGCCAACGCAAAGTACAAGGTGTTGTCGTTCCACCAGTCGCCGACCGGGGCTGGCGATGACCCGGGCAAGGTCGTCATCACGGCGTAGCCCACAGACACGGCCTTGAGTTGCAGCGCGATATAGGGAATGATGCCGACGACCGTGATCAGCGTCACCAGGCCAGCCAGCGTCGGGCTCTTGCCGTAGCGGCTGCCGATGAAGTCGGCAATCGAGGTGATGCGGTAGCTCTTGGCGATACGCAGCATCTTGCGCACGACCACCCAGGCCAGCACCATCGCCAGCGTCGGGCCCAGGTAGATCGGCAGGAACCAGATGCCGGCGCTGGCCGCGCGCCCGACACTGCCAAAGTAGGTCCAGGCGGTGCAATACACCGCCATCGACAGTGCATAGACCCATGCGTTGTCGATCACCGAGCGCCCCTGGGCGCCGCGCCAGTTGCCGTAGCTGGCCACGCCGAACAGCAGCAGCAGGTAGGCAAACGAGGCGCCAACGACCAGGGGGACGGACAACATCGGCGTGCGGCGCTAGTCGCCGGAGTTTTCCAGCAGCCAGGCCATGGCGGCGATCAGCATGGCCCACAAGGCAAACAAGGCAGTGGGGAACAGCGGCAGGTCCCAGAGGCGGGCCTGCGGGTCCCACAAGGCCAGCAAGGGATAGTTGAGTGCCATCATGCCGGCGAAAAACAGCGCCAGCAGACGTTGCGAACCGCGTGTTCTGTGCATTGCGTCCTTGTCTCCTTTTTGACCGGTTGTCGATGCCTTGTGGCAGCACCTTGCATTGCCGCATGCCAACGTGCGGCATTTGCCTGCCGGTAGACCTTACGGGCAGGCACTTACCACGGCCTTACCCCGGGCCTGATGGCTCGGAGCCCTCGCGTGATGTGTCAAAGCGTACGACAAAAAGCGAGCCCGGCGGGTCGTGGCGTGGCTGCGCATCGTCGACGCTGACACGGGCGCGGTGCAGCTGCGCGATCTCGACCACGATCGGCAGCCCCAGGCCGGAGCCGTCGACGCCGCTGCCCAGCACCCGGTAGAACGGCTTGAAGATCATCTCGCGCTCGGCCACTGCAATGCCGGGGCCGGAGTCCTCCACCTGCAGCAGCAGCACCTTGCCGAACGGGTCGGCCAGCACGCGTGCAGTCACGACACCCGGATGGTCCGGGTCGGACGGCGTGTAGTGAATGGCGTTGTTCAGCAGGTTGCGGATCAGTTCGGACAGCAGGGTCGGGTTGCCGTCGATTTCGACGCCCTTGGTACCCGGCTCTGCACCTTCGTAACCCAGGTCGATGGATTTCTCGATGGCGCGGGGCAGGCAGTCGTGCACCGCCTCGATCGTGAGTTCTGCAAGGTCGCAGGGCTGGCGCGACATGGCCGTGTTGCTGCCTTCGGCACGCGCCAGCGCCAGCAACTGGTTCACAGTGTGGGTCGCTCGCACGCTGGCTTTGCCGATCTGGCGCAGCGTCTGCTTGAATTCGTCGGCACTCATGCCTTCGCGCTGCGCCAGGTCGGCCTGCATGCGCAGCCCGGCCAGCGGGGTCTTGAGCTGGTGCGCGGCGTCGGCGAGAAAGCGCTTCTGGTGTTCGATCGAGCGCTTGAGCCGTTGCAGCAGGTCGTTGACGGACGACACCAGCGGCGCAACCTCTTCGGGCACGGAGCTGTCGTCCAGCGGGCTCAGATCGTCGGGCTTGCGTGCACGGATGCGTTCCTCGAGCTGGTTCAGGGGCTTGATGGCGTATGCCAGCCCGAGCCAGACCAGCAACACGGCCAGTGGCAGGATGATGAACTGCTGCAACATCACGCCCTTGACGATTTCGGTGGCCAGCATGGCCCGCTTGTCCAGCGGCTCGGCCACCTGCACCAGTACCGGCCTGGCGCCTGGCAGGTCAACCGCCAGCCACTTGTAGGCGACCCGTATGCTGTCGCCGTGGTAGTCGGCGTCGCGCACGCGCACCTCGCTGAAGAACGGGCCTTCCGATGCAGGCGGCAGCGGCAGATTGCGTTCGCCACTGACGAGTTCGCCGCCGGCACCGATGACCTGGTAGTAGACGGTATCGGACTCGGCGGTGCGCAGCAGTTTATAGGCCGGCAGTGGTAACGTGAATACCAGCTGCTGTTCCTGCACCGTGACCAGCGCGGCCAGTTCACCGACGTTGTATTCGAGCGCCTGGTCGAAGGGTTTGCCGGCCGCGGTCTGGGCCACGAACCAGGTCAGCACCAGGCTGATCGGCCACAGCAGCAGCAGCGGTGTCAGCATCCAGTCCAGGATTTCGCCGAACAGCGAACGCTGTTCGCGCTGAAACAGCTTCACGCGACTGGCGTTTCCCGGGCTGCGTCCTGTGTCGATCCGCTGGGCAGCAGCTTGAGGCAATAACCCAGGCCGCGCACGGTGGCGATGCGGATCGGACCCTTCTCGATCTTCTTGCGCAGACGATGGACATATACCTCGATCGCATTGTTGCTGACCTCATCGCCCCATTCACACAGGCGTTCGACCAGCTGGTCCTTGCTGACCATGCGCCCGGCGCGCTGCAACAGCACTTCGAGCAGACCGAGTTCACGCGCGGACAGATCGATCATCTGGCCGTCGATCGTGGCGACCCTCCCGGCCTGGTCGTAGACCAGCGGCCCGTGCCGGATGTTGTCGCTGGCCCCTCCCATGCGCCGGCGCAACAGGGCGCGCACCCGCGCCTCGAGCTCCTGCAGGCTGAAGGGTTTGGCCATGTAGTCGTCGGCGCCGAAATCGAGTCCCTTGACACGTTCCTCGACGCTGTCGGCGGCGGTCAGGATCAGCACCGGCAATGTAGAGCCGCGGGCACGCAGCTTGCGCAAGACCTCCAGGCCGTGCATCCTGGGCAGGCCCAGATCCAGGATCAGCAAGTCGAATTCCTTGTTGGTCAGCAGCGCGGCGTCGGCCTCGGTGCCGGTGGCCACGTGATCCACCACAGCGCCGGTGCCGCGCAGCGCGCGCAGCAATCCGTCAGCCAAAACGCCATCGTCTTCGGCGATCAAGATCCGCATGCCTGTCTCCTTGTCACTGTGGGTGACGCGATGATCCGTTCAATGGTGTGAATTCTAGGCTTGCAAGCCCCATCGAACCAGCCGGGTTGACCCTTGTCCTCTGCAATGTCAGCCGACATAGGCTTCGAGCCCGAGCAGCACCACGGTGGCGACCTCGTCGCCGACGGCGCTGCGGAATTCCGCCTCGGCCTGCACCACGGCCTGGCGATAGGCTGCGAGCCATTGCCGGCCGGTGTCGGTGAATGCGACCTGAATCGCGCGCGCATCACGCGCGTCGGCGCTGCGCGCGACCAGGCCCCATGCTTCGCATTGGTCGACCAGCTTGCCCATGGCCTGCTTGGTGATGCCTGCATGGTCGGCCAGCACGGTGAGGCGGCAGCCGCCCACCGGCAGGTGGCGCGTGATCTGAATGTGGGATGCGCCCAGCTGGCCCCGTGCGGCAAGATGCGACAGCGCCAATGCCAGTTCGTCGTTGTGGGCCATCAGCGTGAGCACCCTGGCATCGAAGCGTTGGCGTGCCAGTTCGGTCAAGCGGCCCAGATGGGTATGGCGCCAGTTGTGCACGGTGGTGTCGGTCGGCATGGAAAATAGTAAATCAAATTGACTAAAAATTGTATTTACCAGATTCAACAAAGCCGATTAAACTACTGTTCAAGTATCCAGCCTGTTGATAAAGCCAGATTCGATTCATTTCTCAAGCCCTTGTTTTCAAAGGAAATTCCCATGGACGCCCCTGTCAAGAACCCCATCCCTGTCAATAGCGAAAAAGCCAAGGCGCTGCAGGTTGCACTGGCCCAGATCGAGAAACAGTTCGGCAAGGGCACGATCATGCGCCTGGGTGAAGGCGAAGTGATCGAGGACATCCAGGTGGTGTCGACCGGCTCGCTGGGCCTGGATATCGCTTTGGGCGTCGGCGGCCTTCCGCGCGGGCGGGTGGTCGAGATCTACGGCCCCGAGTCGTCCGGCAAGACCACGCTGACACTGCAGGCGATCGCCGAGATGCAGAAAACCGGTGGCCAGTGTGCGTTTGTCGATGCCGAGCATGCACTGGACATCCAGTACGCACAAAAACTCGGCGTCAATTTGCAAGACCTGCTGATCAGCCAGCCCGACACCGGTGAGCAGGCGCTGGAGATCGTCGACTCGCTGGTGCGCTCCGGTGCGGTCGACCTGATCGTCATCGACTCGGTTGCCGCGCTGACGCCCAAGGCCGAACTCGAAGGCGAGATGGGCGACTCCCTGCCCGGCCTTCAGGCACGGTTGATGAGCCAGGCGCTGCGCAAACTCACCGCGCACATCAAGAAGACCAACTGCATGGTGATCTTCATCAACCAGATCCGCATGAAGATCGGCGTCATGTTCGGCAGCCCCGAAACCACCACCGGCGGCAATGCGCTGAAGTTCTACGCCTCGGTGCGGCTGGACATCCGCCGTACCGGCACGATCAAGAAGGGCGACGAGGCGATCGGCAACGAAACCAAGGTCAAGGTGGTCAAGAACAAGGTGGCACCACCGTTCAAGACAGCCGAATTCGACATCCTGTTCGGCGAAGGCATCAGCCGCCACGGCGAGATCATCGACATGGGTGTGAACGCCCAGATCCTGGACAAGTCGGGTGCCTGGTATGCCTACAACGGCGAGAAGATCGGCCAGGGCCGCGACAACGCACGTGAATTCCTGCGTGAAAACCCGGACCTCTCGCGCGAGATCGAGAACAAGGTGCGCGAGTCGCTGGGAATCCCGCTGCTGCCTGAAAAAACCGAGGCAGTGGCCGAGGCGGCTGCCAAGGCCAAGGGCAAAAAAGCCGACTGATCACCGGCATCGCGCATCGTTGCAGCCAGCATTTTCCGCTCGCGTGCCAGTTCCACCACCATCCCTCAAGGGTCGCGCGCTGCGCCTGCTGGCCACACGCGAACATTCCAGGCTGGAACTGGCGCGCAAGTTGCAGCGTTTCGAGACCAGCCCCGGTGAGCTGAACCGCGTGCTCGATGGTTTGCAGGCCAAAGGGTTCATCGACGAAACGCGGGTCGTCGCGTCGGTGATCCATCGCCGCGCAGGCAGGCTCGGCGCCGGCCGGATCCGCCAGGAGCTGCAGGCCAAGGGCTTGCCGGTGGATGCGATTCGCGAAGCGGTGGCCGGATTGCAGGTCAGCGAACTGCAACGCGCCCGCGAAGTCTGGCGCAAGAAGTTCGCAGCCTCGCAAACTGCCAGCAGCGGCATCGAAGGCGATCCGGCCCGCATGGCAGCAGAGCGTGCACGTCAGGTGCGGTTTCTGGCGGCGCGTGGATTTGCCGGCGACACCATCCGCCGCGTGGTGTCCGGCGCAGGCGACTCGATGGGCGACGAAGACGTCGGCTGAAGCCGGCAACGCACAGGCTGCCGGCGTGCAGGCGTCAAAGCCCCAGCATCAGCTTCAGATTCTGGACCGCGGCGCCACTGGCACCTTTTCCCAGGTTGTCGAGCCGTGCGATCAGCACGGCATGGGCGAAACCGTCCTTGGCCGCGTCATTGGCAAAAACCCGAAGCTCCAGCTTGTTGGTATCGACCAGCGCCAGCGCATCGAGCTTGCCGTCGGTACCGGCCGGCTCCACCGTGACCCATTCGCTGCCCTGGTAGTGTTTTGCCAATGCGTCGTGCAAATCCTTCGCCTGAGGCTTGCCCGGCAAGGTGTCCAGATGCAGTGGCAACTCCACCAACATGCCCTGGCGAAAATTGCCGACAGCGGGGATGAACAGCGGGCGGCGTGTCAGGCCGGTGTGGCGCATGATTTCCGGCACATGTTTGTGCTTGAGCCCCAGTGCATAGACTTCGAACGCCGGAGCGGCGCCGCTTTCGTGGGCCTCGATCATGCTGCGCCCGCCGCCCGAATACCCGCTGACCGCAGGCAGGCAGAGCGGGAAATCGGCCGGCAGCAGGCCGGCGTCGATCAACGGGCGAATCAGCGCGATCGCGCCGGTCGCATAACAGCCCGGGTTGCTGACCCGCTGTGCGCCGGCCACCGCAGCCGCCTGGCCCGCACTCAGCTCGGGAAAGCCGAAAATCCAATCCGGCGCGGTGCGATGTGCGGTAGATGCGTCGATGATGCGCGGGCCCGGTTTGCCGCTCGCGCGGGCCAGCGCATCGATCATGGCCACCGATTCGCGCGCTGCGTCGTCATGCAGGCACAGGATGACCAGGTCCACCTGGCCCATCAGCGCGCGCTTGGCCTGCGCGTCCTTGCGCAGCTCCGGTGCAATGCTGACCAGTTCGATGCCGGCCATAACCTGCAGGCGTTCCCGAATTTGCAGGCCGGTGGTGCCCGCTTCGCCGTCAATGAACACTTTCGCCATGTTGCGGTCCCTTCCATCACCGGCGGGTCAGCTGCCCGCAAGATGGGGGTCCGACAATTGCCGCGATGCAGCATGATACATTTGGCGGCTTCGGTGTCCGCTAAAGGCCGACGTTTGCGTGCATTCGCCAGTGCTGCGGGTTTGTTCCTATCCCGAGAGAAACCTCATGAAGATTCACGAGTACCAAGGCAAGGAAATCTTGCGCAAGTTTGGCGTCCCGGTGCCACGCGGCATTGCGGCGTTCACGGTTCAGGAGGCGGTCGAGGCCGCTCAGAAGCTCGGCGGCCCGGTGTGGGTCGTCAAGGCCCAGATCCATGCGGGCGGACGCGGCAAGGGTGGCGGCGTCAAGCTGGCCCGCTCGATCGACGAGGTCAAGGCCCTGGCCGGTGAAATCCTCGGCATGCAGCTGGTCACCCACCAGACCGGCCCTCTCGGGCAGAAGGTGCGTCGTCTGCTGATCGAAGACGGTGCCGACATCAAGAAGGAATATTACGTCTCGGTGGTCACCGACCGTGCGACGCAGAAGGTCGCCATCATGGCGTCCTCCGAAGGCGGCATGGACATCGAGGAAGTGGCACATGCCACGCCCGAGAAGATTCTCAAGGTTTTCGTCGACCCGGCCGCCGGCCTGACCGAGGCACAGGCCAAGGAACTGGCCAATGGCATCGGCGTGCCCGCCGGATCCACGGCGCAATGTGTCGACGTGCTGCAGAAGCTCTACCGTTGTTATATGGAGACAGATGCGTCGCTGGTCGAGATCAATCCATTGATCCTCGAAGGCAATGGCGGCATCAAGGCGCTCGACGCCAAGTTCAATTTCGACTCGAACGCACTGTTCCGCCAGCAGGAAATCGTGGCTTACCGCGACCTGGACGAAGAGGACCCGGCCGAAGTCGAAGCCAGCAAGTTCGACCTGGCCTATATCAGCCTGGATGGCACCATCGGTTGCCTGGTCAACGGCGCCGGTCTGGCGATGGCCACGATGGACACCATCAAGCTCTATGGCGCCGAGCCGGCGAACTTCCTGGACGTGGGTGGTGGTGCCACCCCCGAGAAGGTGACCGAAGCCTTCAAGATCATGCTCAAGAACACCAAGGTCAAGGCGATCCTGGTGAACATCTTCGGCGGCATCATGAAGTGCGACACGATCGCCACCGGAGTGATCACCGCCTGCCGCGCGACCAATCTCAGCGTGCCGCTGGTGGTCCGGATGAAGGGCACCAACGAAGAACTCGGCAAGAAGATGCTGGCCGAGTCCGGCTTGCCGATCATCAGCGCCGACACGATGGCCGAGGCGGCGCAAAAAGTCGTGGCCGCCGTCAAGTAATCCCTCGTCAGGTCAAACAACAAGACACAGGGGCGGCGGGCCTGGCCGAAGTCGGTCTGGCATAACGGCGCTCAGGTGGTGAAGGAGTTCAAGTGAGCATACTGATCAACAAAGACACCAAGGTCATCACGCAGGGCATCACCGGCAAGACCGGGCAGTTCCATACCGAGAAGTGCCAGGAATACGCGAACGGCAAGAACTGCTTCGTCGCCGGCGTGAATCCGAAGAAGGCTGGCGAGGCCATCTTCGGTATCCCGATCTTCGGTTCGGTCAAGGATGCGGCCGCCAAGACGGGCGCCACGGTTTCCGTCATCTACGTGCCGCCAGCCGGGGCGGCGGCAGCCATCTGGGAGGCGGTTGAAGCCGAACTCGACCTGGCCATCTGCATCACCGAAGGCATTCCAGTGCGCGACATGCTGGAGGTTCGCAACAAGATGCGCGCCCGTGTGGCCGCCGGCGGCAAGAACACCTTGCTGCTCGGCCCCAACTGCCCGGGCCTGATCACCCCTGAAGAGATCAAGATCGGCATCATGCCCGGCCACATCCATCGCAAGGGTCGCATCGGCGTGGTCTCGCGCTCGGGTACGCTGACGTACGAGGCGGTGGCCCAGCTGACCGACATCGGCCTGGGCCAGTCCAGTGCCGTGGGCATCGGCGGTGACCCGATCAACGGGCTCAAGCATATCGACATCATGCAGGCCTTCAACGACGATCCCGACACCGACGCCGTCATCATGATTGGCGAGATCGGTGGACCGGACGAAGCCGAAGCGGCGCGCTGGTGCAAGGACAACATGAAGAAGCCGGTGGTGGGCTTCATCGCGGGCGTCACCGCGCCGGCCGGCAAGCGCATGGGACACGCCGGCGCGCTGATCTCCGGCGGTGCCGACACGGCGGATGCCAAGCTGGCGATCATGGAGGAGTGCGGATTCAAGATCACGCGCAATCCCTCGGAAATGGGCAAGTTGCTCAAGTCTGTCCTGAAGTAAACACCCTGCCGCCAGGCGACCGGGACATGGCTCGCATGTTCCGGCACCAACAAGTATTGCCGTGGAAGAATTCCTCACTGCCCACTTCTGGATAGCTGTCGGTCAGATCATCATGATCGACATACTGCTGGGTGGAGACAATGCAGTCGTCATTGCGCTGGCCTGCCGCAAGCTGCCGCCGGCACAACGCACCAAGGGCATCCTGTGGGGCACCGCCGGCGCCATCCTGCTGCGGGTGATCCTGATCGCGTTCGCGCTGACCCTGCTGCAGGTGCCGTATCTGAAGCTGGTGGGCGCTTTGCTGCTGCTTTGGATCGGCATCAAGTTGCTGGCGCCGCAGGACGATGATGCGCACGGAAATATCGAAGGCAGTGACAAGTTGTGGGCGGCGGTCAAGACCGTCATCGTCGCCGACCTCGTCATGAGTGTCGACAACGTGATCGCGATTGCCGGGGCCGCCACCGGCGCAGGTGAAAGCCATCAGCTGCCGCTGGTGATCTTCGGACTGCTGGTCAGTGTTCCGATCATCATCTGGGGCAGCCAGCTGGTGCTCAAGCTGATGGACCGGTTTCCGATCATCATCACCGCCGGTGGCATGTTGCTCGGATGGATCGCCGGAACCATGGCGCACACCGATCCCGCCGTGGTGCACTGGTTGCCACAAGGCAGCACCTGGAATTACGGCATGGGGTTTGGCGGCGCCTTGCTGGTCTACGGCGCGGGCCTGGTGATGCGCCAACGCGCCAAACAGGTCGGTTGATGCTGGAGCGGGTGGAACACATGGCCACCCCCTTTTCAGGGGCGAGCCGGCAGCGGACATGTGCAAAAAAACGACAAGTCGCGCTTACTATGTCTCTTGTCGGTAACGGCATGGTCTGCTAACGTCGCCAATTCGTGCCCTCGCTTCGAATCGAGGGACCTGGGCTTTCCTGTCTCACGTGCGCCTTGCAAAGTCGAACTAAATAACCGGGTGGGTTGGAACGTGGCAACAAAGTCATCATCGAAGAATACGCAGTTCTGGCGCGCAGATTGGTTTGCAGGACTGGCAATCGTGCTGGCGGTGCTGGTCCTGAACCAGGCGACCGACCTTATCGGAACCCTGGAACGCAGGTTTTATGACTTCGGCAGTACCAGCACCTCGCGTCAGCCGTCCGACCGGATCGCCATCATCGCCATCGACGACCAGAGTATTGCCAATATCGGGCGCTGGCCATGGCCACGTGATATCCACGCCAAGCTGATTGACCAGTTGGCAGCGGCCAAGGCCAAGACCATTGTCGAGACAGTGTTCTTCATCGAGCCCCAGGTCGATCGTGGTCTGGGCTTCATCCGGCAGATGAAGGACTTGTTGCCGCCCAACGGTGGCGCCAACGCCCCGCTGGCCAAGGTGATCGCCGACGCCGAGCGGGTGCTGGACACCGACGCGGTGCTGGCCGCCAGCATGAAGAACGCGGGTAATGTGCTGGTGCCATCGGTGTTCGTGCTGGGCGAACCGCAGGGCAATCCGGACAAGCCGCTGGAGACGTATGCTGCCGCCAGTTCGATCAAGGCGCTCGATGGTTTCGGCTTGCCGGCGATCAGCGGACAACAGCCGATTGCACAGATTGGCTCGGCGGCCTCCGGCATCGCCCATCTGAACCAGATCCAGGACGTCGATGGCGCTGTCCGCCAGGAACCGCTGTTGATCAACTACTTCGGCAACGCCATTCCGTCCATGGCCTTGCTGGCGGCGGTCAAGAGCCTGAACCTCGGGCCCGGTGACATCAAGATCAACCCCGGTGAGTCGGTGCAGATCGGCAGATTGCGCGTCAAGACAGACGAAGGCGCATTGATGCTGCCGCAGTTCTACAAGGGGCGCGATGGCCGGCCGGCATTTGCCGTCGACTCGTTCTACGATGTTCTCAACGGCAAGATCCCTGCCTCCAAATACGCCGACAAGATCGTCATCATCGGCGCCACTGCTGCCGGTGTCGGCGTGCAATTCCCGGCGCCGGGTTATGCCGGCCTGTCTCCCGCCGAGACGATCGCCCATATCACCTCAAGCATCCTGGGCGAACATTTCATCGTGCAGCCATCCTGGGGCATCTGGGCGACGCTGGCCGTGTTCCTGCTGGTGGCGGCCTACATCATCGTGGCCTTGCCGCGCCTGTCGGCGGCAACGGCAGCCGTCGTGACGCTGGTGGTATTCGTGGCGTTGCTGGGAACCGAGTTCGGATTGCTGTCTGGCAGTGCAATGTGGCTCAAGCTGGTATTGCCGGCCATGCTGCTGGTCATCGGCCATCTTGCCTTGACCACCAAACGTTTCCTGGTCACGGAAGCGGGCAAACTCAAGTCGGACGAGGAATCGGCAGAAACCAACCGCATGATGGGCCTGGCCTTGCAAGGCCAGGGGCAACTCGATGCCGCCTTCGACCGCTTCCGCCGGGTTCCGTTCGGTGATGCGGTGATGGGCAACCTCTACAGCCTGGCGCTGGACTTCGAGCGCAAGCGCCAGTTCAACAAGGCAGAGGCGGTCTACCAGCACATGGCCGGCTACGACAAGGATTACAAGGATCTGCAGGCCAAGCTCAATCGCGCCAAGAACCTGTCCGAGACCGTGATGCTCGGAGGCTCGGGCGCACACCCGGGCGGCACCATGCTGCTTGACGGTGGTGCTGTCGAGAAGCCGATGCTGGGTCGCTATCAGGTCGACAAGGAACTCGGCAAGGGTGCGATGGGCGTGGTTTACCTGGGCAAGGACCCGAAGATCGGCCGCGTGGTTGCGATCAAGACCATGGCCTTGAGCCAGGAGTTCTCCGGCGATGAACTGGTCGATGCCCGCGAGCGCTTCTTCCGCGAGGCCGAAACAGCGGGCCGGCTGCAGCACCAGAACATCGTCACGATCTTCGATGCCGGCGAGGAACACGACCTGGCGTATATCGCGATGGAGTTCCTCAAGGGCAAGGACCTGCTCGACTATTGCAAGGATGCCAACCTGTTGCCGGTCCCGCGCGTGTTGTCGATCGTTGCACGTGTGGCCGAGGCACTGGCATATGCCCATCGGCAGAATGTGGTCCACCGCGACATCAAGCCGGCCAACATCATGTACGAGGCCGACAGCGATACCGTCAAGGTCACCGACTTCGGTATTGCACGCATCACCGATTCCAGCAAGACCAAGACCGGTCTGGTGCTCGGAACCCCGAGTTTCATGTCGCCCGAACAACTCGCCGGCAAGAAGGTGGATGGCCGTTCCGACCTGTATTCACTGGGCGTCATGCTGTTCCAGATGCTGACCGGCGTGTTGCCATTCCGCGGTGAATCGATGGCCGAGCTGATGTACAAGATTGCCAACGAAGAGGCGCCTGACCTGCGTAGTGTTCGCAGCGAGCTGCCGCAGAACCTGGCCGACCTGGTCGCGCTGGCGCTGAGCAAGCGTCCGGAGACCCGGTACCAGAACGGCGAACAATTCGCAGCGGACCTGCGCTCGGTGATCGCCGCCTTGGGTGGCAATGGGCATGAGGCCACGGCGGCTGCGCCGGCGCGTGCCAGTTCGCCAGCATCCGCGGCCGCACCTGCCGCAGCGGCTGCACACGATAAAACAGCTGTGCTGGCCTCGAGCACGATGGCGGCATCTGCCAGCGCGGGTTTTGATCGCCCGGCTGCACCGCCTGTCGCCAGTGCAGCGCCGGATTTCGAAAAGACCGTCGTACACCAGACGGTGCCGACAGCAAAGCCGCAAGCCGAGTTTGAGAAAACCGTAGTGCACCAGTCCACGCCGTCGGCGCGGCCCGAGCCGGGGTTCGAAAAGACTGTCGTGCACCAGGCGGCGCCGGTGGCAAGACCCGATGCCGGGTTTGAAAAGACGGTCGTGCACCAGACTAAAGGCGCCGATAAACCGGCGCCGAAAAGCAGTGGCACTGTGCCGGATGTCGAGATCTGATCCGGCTGCCATGATCCA
>JAGPBF010000296.1 GCA_018063505.1 Rhodoferax sp. | reverse complement strand
CATGCCCAGCGTGAACGCATTGATGCCCTGCAACACCTCGGGGATCGGAAAACCCGCCACATAACCAGCCGTGTTGCTGGTTGTCACCCGGCCTGCCGCAATGCCGGCCAGGTAGCGGCCTTCGTAGTAACGTGCGTTGGCTACCGCCACGTTGGCTGCGGTCTTGTAGCCGGTGATGGATTCGAATCGCACCGCCGGGAAGTCGCGCGCGACTGCCAGCGTTGGCTCCATGTAGCCGAAGCTCGGCGTGAAGATCAGCTGGTGGCCCTGCCGCGCCAGGTCGCGGATCACCCGCTCCGCGTCGGCACCTTCGGCAACGTTTTCGACATACGTGGCCTGAACCCGCGGCGCTGCGCCACCCGGGCCATTGAGCGCGGCCAGCATGGCCTTGCGACCTTCATCATGCTGGTGCACCCAGCCCATCGGGGCCAACGGCGTCACATACACGAAGCCGACTTTCAGCGGCAATGCCGGGCTGTGGCTCTGCGCTGACGTGAAGACGGGAAAAAATAAACAACAGGCGGCCGCGAATGCGGCTACGAGGTTTTTGTACATGGTGGTCCTCTACATGGCTCCGAACAGAAACAACAAGGCCTGCCGGAGCAGCAGACCCTGGCATGATTTTACCGCTGGCAGCATTTGCGCCGATCGTCGGTGCCGCGCATCACACCATGGGCGGATCCCGCCGGCACCAGCAGGTACAGGCAAGCGCAGCGCCGGCGTGGATCAGCGGAAGGTCTCGAAGTGTGCGCTCAGCCGCTCGAGATGGCGCCGCTTCTCGGCATCGCTGATGAAGCTGGCATTGAAGCTGTTGGCGGCCAGCTGCCAGGCGTGTTGCGCGGACAGGCCCAGCGCGGCAAAGGTCTGCGTGAAGTTTTCGTTGATGTAGCCACCAAAATAGGCCGGGTCGTCCGAGTTGATGGTGGCCGCGATACCGCTCTCCAGCATGCGGCCGATGGTGTGTTGCCTGAGCGAATCGAAAACACGCAGCTTGATATTGGACAGCGGGCACACGGTCAGCGCGATCTGGTCGCGTGCCAGGCGCTGCATCAGGCTGGCGTCGTGGATCGCCTGCACGCCGTGGTCGATGCGCTCGACCTTGAGCAGATCAAGCGCGCTCCAGATATAGGCCGGTGGCCCCTCCTCGCCGGCATGGGCCACCAGCCGAAATCCCAGCGCGCGGCAGCGGGCGAACACCTTGGCGAACTTCTCCGGAGGATGGCCGACCTCGCTCGAGGCCAGCCCGATGCCGACAATCTTGTCGCGGATCGGCAGCACCTGTTCGAGCGCCTCGAAAGCGTCGGCCTCGCTCAGATGGCGCAGGAAACACATGATCAGCGAGGCGCTGATGCCGAACTCGGCCTGGGCATCGACACAAGCACGGTGCAGGCCGTTGACCACCACCTGCGCGTCCAGGCCATGACCGGTATGGGTCTGGGTATCGAAGAATATCTCGGTGTGGACCACGTTGTCGACATGGGCCCGCGCGAGGTAGGCGTGCGTCATGTCGTAGAAGTCCTGCTCGGTGCGCAACACGGTGGTGCCGGTGTGGTAGATGTCCAGGAAGTCCTGCAGGTTGTTGAACACATAGGCCTGGCGCAGCGACTCCACGTCGGGGTAGGCCAGCGTCATGCCGTTGCGCCTGGCCAGCTGGAAGATCAGCTCGGGCTCCAGCGAACCCTCGATATGCATGTGCAGCTCGGCCTTGGGCATGCCACACAACAACGCGCGCATGCGATCGGCGCCAACAGGTCTGACTTTCATCAATGTGTCCTCCCAAAAGAACAAAGGGCTGCCCACTGGCAGCCCTGGTGTCGGTGCAGGTGCGCACGCAGGCGCACACCTGCCAGCCGGACTGCTTACTTGGCGCCCGGAACCTTGCCTTCCACGCCCTTGACGTAGAAGTTCACGCCGCCCAGGAACTTGTCGTCGGCCACGACATCCTTGGCCAGGATCTCCTTGCCATCCTGACCGACGATAGGACCTTTCCAGATCGAGAAGCTGCCGTCCTTCAGGCCCTTCTTGATCTCGTCGATGCGCGCCTTGGTTTCGGCAGGCACGTCTTCGGCGATGGACACCAAGTCGATCGCGCCCTCCTTGTGACCCCACCAGACGCCGCCGCCACCTTTCCAGCTGCCGTCAAGTGCTTCCTTGGTGGCCTGGATGTAGTACGGTGCCCAGTTGATGACGGCCGAGCCCAGGTGGGCCTTCGGACCATAGGCGGTCATGTCGGAGTCCCAGCCGAAAGCACGCTTGCCCTTGTCCTGTGCGGTCTTGAGCACGGCCGGCGAATCGGTGTTCTGGAACAAGACATCGGCGCCGCCATTGATCAGCGAGGTCGCAGCTTCGGTTTCCTTGGGCGGGCTGAACCACTCGTTGACCCAGACCACCTTGGTCTTGATCTTCGGGTTGCTCGACTGCGCGCCCAGCGTGAAGCTGTTGATGTTGCGCAGCACTTCGGGAATCGGCACCGAAGCCACGACGCCCAGCGTGTTGGTCTTGGTCATCTTGCCGGCGATCACACCCGCCATATAGGCGCCTTCGTAGGTGCGGCTGTCGTAGGTGCGCAGGTTCTCGGCCTGCTTGTACCCGGCGGCATGCTCGAACTTGACGTCCTTGAAGTCCGGTGCGATCTTGAGCATCGGCTCCATGTAGCCGAAGGTGGTGCCGAAGATCAGCTTGTTGCCCTGGCTGGCCATGTCGCGGATGACGCGCTCGGCATCGGCCGACTCAGGCACGTTCTCGACGAACGATGTCACCACCTTGTCGCCGAACTCCTTTTCGACCGCCTTGCGCCCCTGGTCATGGGCGTAGGTCCAGCCACCATCACCCACCGGGCCGACATAGGCAAACGCGATCTTCAGCGGTTCGGGTTTTGCCGGAGCGGGCGCTGCCACCGGTGCCGGCGCGGGCGCAGGCGCCGGTGCCGGCTCTTCCTTCTTGCCGCAGCCCACCAGGGCAATCGCTGCAACGGCCGACATGGCCGCCAGATGGATCAGGGATCGTTTATTCATGTCTGTCATGGGGTTCCTCTAAGGAAATGTTGGCGAGTAAACATCCATTATGCTGCCCCCGGCGCGGCGTTTACTCAGGATCCGGGATAAAACGGTTTACCGATGGATGCCGGCATGTTGATGCGGATCCACTGCGGATTGCGCGAGATCAGCGCCAGCACCACGATGGTGGCCAGGTACGGCAGCATGGTCAGGAACTGACTCGGAACCTGCATGCCGATCGCCTGCAGATGGAACTGCAGCATCGTCACGCCGCCGAACAGATAGGCCCCCATCAACACCCGCGCCGGCCGCCAGGTCGCGAACGTCGTGAGGGCCAGCGCGATCCAGCCCTTGCCCGAGACCATTCCCTCGACCCACAGCGGCGTGTAGATGATCGACAGGTAGGCGCCGGCCAGCCCGCACATCGCGCCGCCGACCACCACCGCCAGCAAGCGGATCCGGCGCACCGGGTAACCCAGCGCATGGGCCGATTCGGGGCTCTCCCCGACGCTGCGCATGATCAGGCCGGCACGGGTGCGGTACATGAACCATATCAGCGCCAGCGCGAACAGCACCGTCAGATAGACCAGCGGATGGTGGCGAAACAGCGCCGGACCGAGCAGCGGAATGTCGGACAGAACCGGAATCGCAAAACTCGGGCGCGCTGGCATTCGCGCCTGCACGTAACCCGTACCCACGAACGCCGAGAATCCGCCGCCGAACAGCGTCAGTGCCAGCCCGGTGGCGTACTGGTTGGTGTTGAGCCAGATCACCAGCAAGCCGAAAATGGCGGCAAGCAGGGCGCCGGCAGCAATGCCGGCCACGAAGCCCAGAGCGTCGTTGCCGGTATGCACGACGGCGGCAAAACCGGCGATCGCCGCGCACAACATCATGCCTTCGGCACCCAGGTTGACGATGCCCACCTTCTCGTTGATCAGCAGCCCCAGCGAGGCAAGTGCCAACACGGTGCCGGCATTGAGCGTGGCGGCGATCAGCAGTGCATAGGAATCCATCATCGACCTCCCGAGCGGCGCAGCCTGAGCCGGTAGTTGACCAGCGTGTCACAGGCCAGCAGGCTGAACAGCAGCA
>JAGPBF010000006.1 GCA_018063505.1 Rhodoferax sp. | reverse complement strand
GTGGTGCCCAGGACATGATCGCCGGCGACCCGCCGACCAACGTTCCCGAGCCTGGCTCGCTGGCACTGGTCGGCCTGGCATTGGCTGGACTGGCCGGCAGCCGGCGGTTGCGTCGCAGGAACTGAGGCGCCTGATGTCGCGCCAGCTCCGGCACATGGCGCTCCCGTGTGGTGGGTGGCGCGCCATCTGCTGACAACGCGGGCTGGCCGGCTCAGCTCAGTCGGCTGCCGCCGCCCGTTGCAAACGATCCCGCACACCGTCCCATTGCGGGCCGTCGGGCGGTGACTCGACCCAGATCAGCTTGACGCCCTGGTCATCGAAACCCCGCAATACCGCAAACAGCTGCTGCGCCGTGGCGCCAGCGTCGTCCGGCATGCGCCGCTGCACGACACCGCTGGAGCCTGAACGCAAGGCCGACCGGCTGTAGGTGGCAATGACCGGCCCCTTCGCCGCCGGTGCGACATCGGTTCCCAGCATGTCCAGTGCGGTCTGCAGCGCCCGCTTGTCCATCAGACGCAGCTTGGCCCGCGGCGCGTAATGGGCCAGCAAAGTGCCCGAAGCGCGAGGTGCCGGCGCCTGAGCGGACGCAGGCAGTGCAGTCAATACCGGCTGACCCGCGGCCGACGCGAGTTGCGCCAAGCCGATCGCGCCTGGACGCAACAACACCGGCGCGCCACGGGTGCAGTCCACGATGGCCGACTCGATGCCGACGGCGCAGGCGCCACCGTCCAGAATCAGCAGGTCTGCGCCGAACTCGTCCTGCACATGGGCGGCCGTGGTCGGGCTGACGCGACCGAACTGGTTTGCGCTCGGCCCGGCCAGACCCATGACGCCCAATGCGCGGCAGGCATGCAGCAGCGCCTGCGCCACCGGATGGTCGGGGCAACGCAGGCCGATCGAATCCTGGCCCCCCGCCGCCGCACTGCCCACGCCCGGGCGACGCGGCAGGATCAAGGTCAAGGGCCCTGGCCAGAATGCCTGCATCAAGGCACTGGCAAACGGCGGCACCTCGCTGGCAAAATGTGCGACGCCGACAGCGCCCTTGCCAATGTCGTCCAGATGCACGATCAGCGGATGGTTGCTCGGCCGGCCCTTGGCGCTGAACACCCGGGCCACGGCAGCGTCGGCGGCGGCATCCGCGCCCAGGCCATAGACAGTTTCGGTCGGGAACGCGACCAGCGCGCCGCCCTGCAATGCGGCGGCGGCGCGTCCGATAGCCTGGGCCGAATGTCCGTCCAGTATCACGTCAGCAAGCACTCACGGCAAGTCCAGACCCAGCAGACTGGCCGCCTGCTGCGCGGTTGCGCGCACCTGGTCCACCGACGCCGCGGTGATCGTCAGGTGGCCCATCTTGCGGCCACGGCTGGCGCGCAGTTTGCCGTACAGATGCAGATGGACGCCAGGCAAGGCCAGCAGCGCCGACCAATCGGGCGTTTGTGGTGCGTCGCCACCCGGATGGCCTGGCGCGTCGTACCACAGGTCGCCGAGCAGGTTCAGCATGATGGCCGGGCTGTGCTGGCGTGGTGGCGTCAAAGGCAAGCCCGCCAGCGTGCGCACCTGCAGGTCGAACTGGGATTCGTCGCAGGCATCCAACGTGTAATGTCCGCTGTTGTGCGGACGCGGTGCAATCTCGTTGACCAGCAGCACCTCGGCGCCATCTTGCGCCACCACGAAAAACTCGACACACAACACGCCGACATATTGCAGTTCCTGTGCGACCGCGCGGGCTGCATGTAATGCCGATTCGGCCAGCTCCGGTGCCAGGTTTCCGTCAAAGACCTCGGTCATCGCCAGAATTCCGTCGCGGTGCAGGTTGCGCTGCACCGGGTAAGTCACCATCGCACCGTCCCAGCCACGCGCCACCAGCACCGAGCACTCGGCGCGCAGGTCGAGCTGGCGCTCGAGCACGCAGGCCACGGACTTGAGCTGCGCCCAGGCCGCAGCGAGCTCGGCCCTGTCGCGCACCCGGACCTGACCCTTGCCGTCGTAGCCGAGCCGGGCGGTCTTGAGAATGCCGGGCAACAGCGCGTCATCCACCGAGGCCAGTTCCTGCGCTGTGGAAATGACAGCGTACGGCGCGGTGGGCACGCCACAGGCCTTGAAATGCGCCTTTTCGCGCATCCGGTCCTGGGCGATGGCCAGCGATCGGGACGATGGTGAAACCGTCCGGTGTTCCCCCAGCGTGCGCATCGCACCCGAGGGCACGTTCTCGAACTCGGTGGTGATGGCCGCGCAGTGCTGCATCATCTGCGCCAGGGCCTGCGTGTCCAGATAATCGGCCTGCACATGAAAATGGCTGACCAGGCCTGCCGGGCTGGCCGGATCGGGATCGAGCACCGCTGTGAAGTAGCCCATGCGCTGCGCCGCATGCACGAACATCCGACCCAGCTGGCCGCCACCCATGACACCCAGCGTGGTCTGCTGACCACTGGCCGTCGTTCCGGGAAGAATGGCCTGTTTCAGCATGGTGCTGGCGCCGCGGCGCCTGGGCTGGATCGCTTGCACACCATCGTCACGCCGTGCCACCTCTGGCAGGCATCAAGGCCTCTGTCGGCGGCGGCACCACCATGGCACGTGCCGCCTGCGTCTCTTCGGCGCGGAAGGCCTGCAAGCGGGCTGCCAGGTCGGCGTCTTCGTTGGCCAGCAGTGCCACCGCAAACAGCGCTGCGTTGGCTGCACCGGCAGCGCCGATCGCGAAGGTCGCCACTGGAATACCCTTGGGCATCTGCACGATGCTGTGCAGCGAGTCGACGCCCGACAGGTGTTTGCTGGCCACCGGCACACCCAGGATCGGCAGCGTTGTCTTGGCTGCCAGCATGCCCGGCAGATGGGCCGCACCACCGGCCCCGGCGATGATCGCCTTGAGGCCTCTTTCGCGTGCCTGCTCGGCGTATGCGAACATGTCGTCGGGCATCCGATGGGCCGAAACCACGCGCGATTCGTAGCCGATTCCAAACTGTTGGAGAATCTGTACTGCGTGTTGCATGGTGTCCCAGTCGGAACTGGAACCCATCAGGACGCCGATTTGAAGTTTCATGGTGTTGGTGAGACAGGGGTACAGGCCCTGGCAATGTGCCGGCCTTCCGTCCACCGCCCGATTTTAGTCAGTCCCCTTGTCATCGCCTGCATACCCACAATGATCAACGTCACCGCCGCCAATTTTGAAGCCGAAGTCATCGAGGCATCGATGGATATTCCCGTACTGGTCGATTTCTGGGCGCCGTGGTGCGGCCCGTGCAAGGTGATCGGCCCGCTGCTGGAGAAAATCGAGGCCGATTACCAGGGCCGTTTCAAGCTGGTCAAGATCGACTCCGACCAGGAGCAGGAAATCAGCCAGGCCTTCGGCATTCGCAGCATCCCCACCTGCGTGCTGATGGTCGGCGGCAAGCCGGTCGACGGCTTCATGGGCGCCGTGCCCGAAGGCCAGCTCAAGACATTCCTGGACAAGCACCTGCCACCGGCGGACATTCTGGAGGCCGAGGTTACCGGCGAGACGATTGCCGACGCGCCCGACGCCAACGACCCGCAGGCGCAACACGAAGCCCTGCAGCAGGCCGTGCTGCAGAAGCCGGACGACGACGATGCGCGTTTTGCCTACGTCAAGTTCCTGCTGCAAGGCGGCAAACTGGCCGAAGCCAAGGCAGCGCTGGCGCCGGCCTTGCCGCGGATCGCGCTGGTACGGCGTCTGGACTCGCTACACCAGTGGGCCTCGGCGATCGACTTTGCCGCCGAGCAGGGCGCGCCCGACGCAGCACTGGCCGGATTCGATTCCCGCATCGCAGCCGGCAAGCGGGATTTCGATGCCCGATTTGCCCGGGTTCGCATGTTGATGGCCGCCCAGCAATGGACCGCGGCGATGGATGAACTGCTCGAGATCCTGATGCGCGACAAGGCCTGGAGCGAGGAACTCGCGCGCAAGACCTACATTGCGATCCTGGACATCATCGAGCCGCCACCGGTCAAGGTCGCAGATGGACAGATTCCGCCGGTGGACCCGGTGGTGGCGACTTATCGGCGGCGCCTGAGCAGTGTTGTACTGAGCTGAGCGTAACCCGACCCTTGCCGCAGCAGGGGAGGGAAGTATGGCGTCGACACCACGAAGCGATGCTATACGCCCCGATATCAGTTGCGGGCCTGCTCGATCAAGGCCACGATGCTGCCCATCGTGGCCAGCCGCTCGGGGTCGAAACCGCTGGCGGAGAAGTCGATGCCGTAGGTCTCCTCGAGGTAGACGACGATTTGCATGATCGCCAGCGAATCGAGCAACCCCGACGCGACCAGCGGGTCGTCCAGCCCCAGGCTTTCGACCACCACGCCGGGCTTTTGTATCGTGCGCAGGAATTGGCGCAACGCATCCAGCACCTGGACCTGATTGCCGCTGCTCATGAAGGGGTCCGCGCAGACAACACCCGCACCATGTCCAGCGGGGCCTCACCCGCACAGGCGTCTCGCACGGCTTCGCGATTGATCTTGCCGCGCGAGGTGCGCGGAATCTCGGCCACTGCCCACCAGCGTGCTGGCATCTTGGGTTCGGCCAGGTGGCGTTGCATCCAGGCATGCAGGGCACGCACCGTGTCATCGCTGGTATCGGCCAGCACTACGGCCATGCCGACGACCTGGCCGTACATCGCATCTTCGATCGCGAAGGTGCAGACATCGCTGGCCTTGTCGAAACGCTCGACCACGGCATCGACATCGGCCGGATAGATCTTCATGCCGCCCTTGTTGATCTCGTCACGCTCGCGCCCGCGCAGCGACAGGCGGCCACGCGCGTCCAATACACCGATGTCGCCGGTGAAGAACCAGCCGTCGATGACCGCCTTGGTGGTCAGGTCGTCGCGCTGGAAATACCCTTTCATCAGTGCCGGCGTATTGAGCCAGACATAACCGGTTTCGCCGACCGCACATTCGGCGCCGGCATCCAGTGGTGTATCGGTCTCGCAGGTGCGCAGCACCTTGATGACGGCGCCCCAGCCCTCGCCGATCAGGCCATCTTCGGCAGGTACATCCGCATCGGCCAGGCCCGCGACCCAGCTGCCGGTTTCGGTGATGCCATAGGCATTGCAGACCTGCCGGGTACCGGTCCAGTTGCGGATTTCTTCCCACACATGGGCCGACAACGGCGCCGAACCGACATGCACCCGCTGCAGGCTGCCGGCCTGCGGGCGGCGCGACAACTTGAGTGCCATGCGCCAGACCGATGGCACCGACGACATGAAGGTGATGCGGTGCTCGTCCAGCAAGGCCCCCAATCGCATGATGATGTCGGGCCGGAACGGCGGCGTGATGTACAGGTCCTGCCCCGACAGCCACGGAAACAGGCAGTTGCAGATCAGCCCGTGACCGAAATGCGTCGGCAACATGCACAAGGTGCGCGCAAACGCCTCGGTGCCGAGCTGATCGCGCAAGGCCATCCAGCGTGCGCGCAGCGAACGATGCGTATGGACCACGCCCTTGGGCGCGCCGGTGGAGCCGGACGTGAAAAGAATCAGCGCATCGTCATCGAGGTGGCTGAGCCCTGCCGTCGCCTGCGCATCACCGGTGTCGGTGGTCAGCACGTGGGCGACCCCGGCCTCGGTCAGCGCGGCAATCACCGCCGGATCGGTCGCGTCGTCTATCACCGCCAATCGCGGACTGGCGGCCTGCACCAGCGTGGCGACCTCGAATGCGGTCAGCCGCGCGTCGATCGGAACCGCGCAGGCGCCCAGGCGCCAGATCGCCAGCAACTCGGCAAAGAACTCCAGCCGGTTGCCAAACGGAAGAAAAACCCTGTCGCCCCGTGTCAGGCCCAGGCGCTGGAACCGTGCCACACGCCGCGCCACTTCGGTGGCGATGGTGTCGGGCTCCCACCGGCGCGTCGTGATGGGTTCGACCAGGGCACCCAGCCGCAAATCCATAAACATTTGTCAATCCCTCCAATCGTTCGCCAGCCTTCAAGCCAGGCCCCACAGGCCCAGGAAGAACCGGAGTCTGACCTCGAACGATGCACCGCCACCGGTGTTCCAGATCGAGATCAGCGAAAAAAATGTCCATACACCGGCGATGCGCCAAACCCGCCGGGCCGGGCCCACCAACGCAGCCGCACCTCGCCGATCCTGCTCGCGCAACATCGACACGAAGATACCCAGCGCCAGCAGCAAGCAATAAAACATGCGCGGGGCTTGCGCGTCGAGCACCTGCAGCAGATGGCCCTGCGCCAGCGCGTCCGATTCCTTGATGACATGGTAGTACACGTTGCCGACAAAAGCGGCGGCGAAAACGGCCACCAGCAGCCGCAGCCCAGGCCAATGGCGCAGCCGTTTGGCCGGACCGGTGAACGTCGGCATGAAAAAGAACGTGACCAGCAATTCCTTGAAATAGTAGTAGTAGCGGTTCCAGAACTCGACAATGGATTCGGCCAGCAGGGGTTTGTAGGTATTGCGGAAAACGTTGAAACCGTACAGCCGCAGGAAGCCGACGATCAGGTGGCCCTTGACGGCCAGGCGCAACACATCGGTGATCAGGTTGGCATAGATGCTGATCCACGCAGACAGCCTGGCTCCGGCTGGAGCCGCCTGCAGCATGTCCTGGAGTTCCGGCACGCCCGCTGTCCACCCACCCCACGAATGGCCCAGCCAATTGACATCGCCATGGACCAGCGCATTGAACGCCGTCAGCACCAGGCGCCACAACACGGCCAACAGCAACAGCCGGATACCGGCCAGTTGCGAACGGGCCAATGCTTCGGTGGTCCTGGCCTCGCATTGCGAAAGATACGCCAGCCCTTTCCCGTATGGCGTATCGGTGCCGCCCCAGGCAGGCCACAAATACATCACATGGTCGCGCCAGGTGGTTCCCGCAATGCGGCCATGCTGGCCGGCCAGTACCAGATAGGCCAGTCGCCACAGCAACAACGGGAACAACACGGCCACCCCGAGCAGCACTGCACGCCACGGTCCCTGGTCCGTGGTGGTGAACGTCAAAGCCACCAGCATCAGCCAGTAGCTCGCGTGCAACGCCCATTGGGGGTGGCGGCGCAGCGGCGCCGGCAATCGGGAAAAACCGGCTGCGGCACGGTATACCAGCGCCAGCAAGGCGAACATCGCCACGACAACCGACACCACACCCCAAGCTTCGCGGGGAAGGTGCAGCGCCGGATGTTTGCCCATTGTGCCCACCGTGGTGACGATGCCGACACCCAGCGCACCCAGCGCCAACAGCAGGCGGCGGCGGGCCGGGGGGGTGAGCCAGACCAGCGCGCGACCAAAGATGCGGCACCACCAGGCCACGATCGCCGGGCACTCGTGGAACTGCCACACGTCACGCAACGCCATCATGGTGCCAGCGTCTGCTCAACGGGGATCCAGTCAGTGGGTTGGTTGTACGCGCTGCGCTGCCCCCAGCGTCAACCGGCCCGGGTCAGCCGCTCAAGCGCTTCCTGGTAACGCGCCGCGGTGGCATTGGCCACTTCGGCCGGCAGGGCTGGCGCCGGTGCCCGCTTGTTCCAGGGCTGTCCGTCGATACGCACCTGCTCGAGCCAGTCGCGGACAAACTGCTTGTCGTAACTCGGCGGGTTGCTGCCTTCGACATAGTCTTCAAGTGGCCAGAAGCGCGACGAATCCGGCGTCATGACCTCGTCCATCAGGACCATCCGGCCCTGCGCGTCCAGGCCAAACTCGAACTTGGTGTCGGCAATGATGATGCCCTTGGCCAGCGCGATCTGCGCACCCGCCTGGTACAACGCGATACTGGTATCGCGCATCTGCGCAGCCAGCGCGGGCCCGATCATCTCGACCGTGCGCTCGTAGGTGATGTTTTCGTCATGTTCACCCGCCTCGGCCTTGGCCGCCGGGGTATAGATCGGCTGTGGCAGTTTCGACGCATTGTGCAGGCCTGCCGGCAGCGGCACGCCACAGACCGACTGGCCCTGCTGGTACTCCTTCCAGCCGCTGCCGGCCAGATAACCCCGCACCACGGCCTCGACCGGCAGCGGGCGCAGGCGCTTGACCAACATGGACCGACCCCGCACCTGGTCGCGTTCATCGGGCGCCACGACATCCTCGGGCGCCTCACCGGTCAGGTGATTCGGGCAGATCGCGCCCAGCTTGCCGAACCAGAACAGCGCCATCTGCGTCAGCAGGCTGCCTTTGCCGGGAATCGGCTGGTCGAGCACCACGTCAAAGGCGCTGAGGCGGTCGCTGGCGACCATCAGCAGGCGGTCGTCGCCGACCGCATAGTTATCGCGCACCTTGCCGCGCGCAAGCAGGGGCAGGGAGTGAATATCGGAGGTATGCAGCGCAGGCGAGGTATCGGGCATGCGCAGATTTTAGGGGGCACCGGATGGCGCCCCCGGCGCAGCGCTTACTGAACGACCTGCGCCAGTTCGCCCCGCGCGTATTGCCCGGCCACGTACTTCAGGTTGTTGCCTTTGATCTTGCTGCCCTGGCCCTCACAGCCGAACTCGATATAGCGCTGCCTGCAGACCTGCTTGGCCGCCTCGCGCGCTGGCTTGAGCCAGTCGCGTGGGTCGAATTTCTCCGGGTTTTCGGCCAGGTATTTGCGCACTGCACCGGTCATGGCCAGCCGCACATCGGTGTCGATGTTGACCTTGCGCACGCCGAACTGGATCGCCTTCTGGATCTCCTCGACCGGCACGCCGTAGGTCTCCTTCATATTGCCACCGTACTGGCGGATGATGGCCAGCAGGTCTTGCGGCACCGACGATGAACCGTGCATCACCAGATGGGTATTGGGCAGCCGGCGGTGAATTTCCTTGATGCGCTCGATCGCCAGGATGTCGCCGGTGGGCTTGCGGGTGAACTTGTAGGCACCGTGGCTGGTACCGATCGCAATCGCCAGCGCATCGAGCTGGGTGCGGCGCACGAAATCGGCGGCCTGCTCGGGGTCGGTCAGCAGCTGCTCGCGCGTCATCGTCGCGTCGGTGCCGTGCCCGTCTTCCTTGTCGCCGCGCATGGTCTCGAGCGAGCCCAGGCAACCGAGTTCGCCCTCGACCGTGACACCGGTGGCGTGTGCCATGTCGACCACCTTGCGCGTCACCTCGACGTTGTAGTCGTAACTGGCGATGGTCTTGCCGTCGGCCTCCAGCGAGCCATCCATCATGACCGAACTGAAGCCCAGGTCGATCGCGCCCCTGCAGACATCGGGGCTCTGGCCGTGGTCCTGGTGCATGACCAGCGGAATATGTGGATAAGCCTCAACCGCTGCGGCAATCAGATGCTTGATGAACGCCTCGCCGGCATATTTGCGGGCGCCGGCACTGGCCTGCAGGATCACCGGCGCGCCAACTTCGTCGGCCGCGGCCATGACGGCCTGCACCTGCTCCAGGTTGTTCACATTGAAGGCTGGAATGCCATAGCCGTTGGCGGCCGCATGGTCCAGCAATTCGCGCATCGAGACGAGTGCCATTGTCATAACTCCCTGGGTGGTTTTGGATATCGCACAGGCCGCCTGCACGCAACCGGTTGGTAACCGGCCTGTAACCGGGAAATTTTAACGTGCCAGCCCGACAATCGGGTCCTGGTTCATACTTGGCGCTTTTGCGCGCACCCTCGCAGTCGCCTGGCGACTGACGGGGTCCAACCCGACATGGACAGCGAATCCGCTTACCGGCAACGAATCCGCACCCGCACCATCCTCTGGACCCTGGCGCTGTTCACGCTGTTCGTGCTATGGGACCTGACCTCGCTGGATCTGCGCCTGGCGCACTGGTTCGGTACCGCCAGCGGCTTTCCGCTGCGCGACCACTGGTTGTGGTCCAAGGTGCTGCACGAAGGCGCGCGACGCGTGGCCTGGGCATTGCAGCTGGTGCTGCTGCTTTCGGTCTGGTGGCCGTTCGGCGTGTTGCGCAGCCTGACCCGCAGGCAGCGGGTCCACATGTTCGTGGCCGCAATGTTTTGCGTCATGGCCGTCTCCGTGCTCAAGGACATGAATGCCACCAGTTGCCCCTGGGATCTGGCGGAGTTTGGCGGCAAGGCGATCTACGTCTCGCACTGGAACTGGGGCGTTTTCGACGGCGGCGTCGGACGCTGCTTTCCCGCCGGCCATGCGTCCGCCGCGTTCTGCTTTCTGCCCGGCTACTTCTGGCTGCGCGAGAAAACTCCGCGCGCCGCCAGAATCTGGCTCACGGCCACGCTGGTGGCCGGTTTCACGATCGGGCTGGCGCAACAGATCCGCGGCGCCCACTACCTGAGCCACACGTTATGGACCGGATGGATCTGCTGGATCATCGCTGCCCTGAGCCACGGCCTGCTCGAAGGCCGCAAGCAGCGCGCGCCGTTCCTGTCGCGCGACACCGGCAAGCGCTGAAAAGCGCGGTCGCAGGCGCGCCACCGAATCCGCGAACCTGGACGGTGCAGCGTCAGACGACCCGGCAGATCTTGAGCATGTTGGTGCCACCGGGCGCACCCATGGGCTCACCGCAGGTGATGGCGTAGACATCGCCACTGCCAACGATATTGCGCGACTTCAGATGGTTTTCAGCCTCCAGCAGCGCGGTATCGCGGTCCAGGCTGTTGTCCATCAACAGCGGACGCACGTTGCGGTACAGCGCCATCTTGCGTTGTGTCGCGATCCGCGGTGTCAGCGCATAGATCGGCACCTGGATCAGGTGGCGGCTCATCCACAAGGCGGTCGAGCCGCTGTCGGTCATCGCCACAATCGCCTTGGCACCCATGTGGTAGGCCGTGAACAACGCGCCCATCGCAATCGACTGGTCGATGCGCCCGAAAGTCTTGCCCATGAAATCGGCTTCGAAGTTGGCGATCTCGTGTGACTCTGCGGCATGGCAGATCTTGGCCATCTCGACCACCGTCTCCAGCGGATATTTGCCAGCCGCGGTCTCGGCCGACAACATCACCGCGTCGGTGCCGTCGAGCACCGCATTGGCCACGTCGCTGACCTCCGCGCGTGTCGGTACCGGGTTGGTGATCATCGACTCCATCATCTGGGTGGCGGTGATCACCACCTTGTCGTGTTCACGCGCGAGCTTGATCATGCGTTTCTGCAGTGCCGGCACCGCCGCGTTGCCGACCTCGACCGCCAGGTCGCCGCGCGCCACCATGATGCCGTCGCTGGCCAGCAGAATCTCGAGCAGCCGCGGAATGGCCTCGGCACGTTCGATCTTGGCGATCAGGCCGGGACGGTGGCTGCCGTCGACCGAGGCCACGCTGCACAGTTGGCGCGCCATTTCCATGTCGGTGGCGTTCTTCGGGAAACTGACAGCTACATAGTCGGCCTTGAACCCCATCGCGGTACGGATGTCGTCCATGTCCTTGGCCGTCAGCGCCGGCGCGGTCAGCCCGCCGCCGAGTTTGTTGATGCCCTTGTTGTTGGACAGCTCGCCACCGATCTTGACTGTCGTGTGCACCGCCTCGCCCCGCACCGCGTCCACGTAGATGACGATGAGGCCGTCGTTGAGCAGCAAGGTGTCGCCCGCCTTGACCTCGCGTGGCAATGACTTGTAGTCCAGTCCGACCGCGTCTTCGTCACCGAGTTCGACGCGGGTGGCATCGAGCACGAACCTGGCGCCGGCCTTGAGCATCACCTTGCCGTCGGCAAATTTGCCGACCCTGATCTTGGGGCCTTGCAGGTCGGCCATGATGGCCACCTCACGCCCGGCACGTTGCGCGGCCTCGCGCACCAGCCGTGCACGGTCGATATGGTCTTGCGCCACGCCATGGCTGAAGTTGAGCCGGACAACGTTGACGCCGGCCCGTATCATCTGTTCGAGCAAGGCTGGATCACTCGATGCGGGGCCGAGGGTGGCAACAATCTTGGTAGCGCGGCGCAAAGCCATGGTGGTGTCTCCGTTCTTGATCGGGCAATTCTCCCATCGAATCGGTTACCAGCCGATTACCGGCACCACCGCACACACCGCCACACCATCGCCGACCGGTTTTGGTCGGCGGGGAAATCAGCCCCTGGCGCGCTTGGCCAGGATCTCGAATGCCGGCAGGGTCTTGCCTTCGAGCACCTCGAGAAATGCACCACCACCGGTGGAGATATAACCAATGTCCTTTTCGATGCCGTATTTGGCAATCGCCGCAAGCGTGTCGCCACCACCGGCGATCGAGAATGCATCGCTGTCGGCAATCGCCTTGGCGATGCGTTTGGTGCCGGACTCGAAGGCGGCGAACTCGAACACACCGACCGGACCGTTCCAGACGATGGTGCCGGCGCCTGCCAGCTGCTCGGCAAGTTGATTGGCGGTCTGCGGGCCGATGTCCAGGATCATGTCGTCGTCGGTCACGTCGCTGGCCGCCTTGACCGTGGCCTTGGCGTCGGCCTTGAACTCCTTGGCCGTCACCACGTCGATCGGTATCGGCACCGCGGCGCCACGCGCTGTCATCGCCAGAATGACGGCCTTGGCCTCGTCCAGCAGGTCGGGTTCGGCCAGACTCTTGCCGATCTTCAGGCCGGCAGCGAGCATGAAGGTGTTGGCAATGCCACCCCCGACGATCAACTGGTCGACGTTGGCAGCCAGGCTCTTGAGGATGGTCAGCTTGGTCGACACCTTGGAGCCGGCCACGATGGCCACCAGTGGCCGGCGCGGCGCCTTCAAGGCCTTGGTGATGGCATCGATCTCGGCTGCCAGCAACGGACCGGCACAGGCAACTGGTGCGAACTGCGCGATTCCATACGTGCTGGCCTCGGCCCGGTGCGACGTGCCGAAGGCATCGTGCACGAAGATGTCGCACAGCGCAGCCATCTTGCGCGCCAGGGTTTCGCTGTTCTTCTTCTCGCCGACGTTGAGGCGACAGTTCTCCAGCATCACCACCTGGCCGGGCTCCAGTGCCCGCCCCTCGAGCTTGAATCCGTCGGTCCAGTTGGACACCAGCGGAACCGTGCATTTGAGCAGTTCACCCAGGCGCTCGGCGACCGGCGCCAGCGAGTCGGCCGGCGTGAAGCTTCCCTCGGCGGGCCGGCCCAGATGTGATGTGACCATGACCGCGGCCCCGGCATCGAGCGCCATGCGGATGCAGCCGACCGACGCGCGGATCCGCGTGTCCTCGGTGATCCGGCCGTCATTGTCTTGCGGCACGTTGAGATCGGCACGGATAAAAACCCGCTTGCCGGCGACGTCGCCGCGGGCACAAAGATCGGAGAACCGAATAAATTCCATCACACCACACTCCCGTTCCATCTGGCTGCCAGCCACTGTTGCATCCGCTGGCGCACGACTGTTTATACCGTCCAAATTGTAGGCGTCAGCGACAGGCGGCAAACCAGTCGAGCTCCTTGCGATAAAGGCTGGTCTGCACGTCCAGCAGGCCCAGCAAGGCATGGAACAGATTGTCGTGGCTCAGTTTGTCGTCAGCCCGGGCCCGCAGGCAATCGGACCGCAGCCCCAGTCGATCCCGCATCGCATCCGATATCCAGCTGACCATGGGCACATGGGTCTGGGTGTCGGGGGCCAGCGCGTACGGAAGTCCGTGCAGATACAGGTTGTTCTCACCCAGCGACTCGCCGTGGTCGGACACGTACACCATGGCCGTGTCGTAGGCGCTGTCATGGGCCTTGCCCTGCAGCCATTGCGCCACACCTGCCAGGACATGGTCGGTGTAGACGATGGTGTTGTCATAGGCGTTGACCAGCTGCTCCCGCGCGCAATCCTGCAAGACATTGCTCGTGCATTCGGGCATGAAGGTCTTGAACGCTGGCGGTGTGCGGCGGTAATACGCCGGTCCATGGCTTCCCATCTGGTGCAACACCAGCACCACGCCACGGGCCCGCCGTGCCGGATCGAGCGTGGCGATTCGCTGGTCCAGACCCTGCAGCATCACTTCGTCGAAGCATTCGCCATCGACACACAGGCCCGGCGTCTTCAGGCCATAGGTATCCACATGGGCGACGCGGTCACACAAACCCTTGCAGCCAGACTGGTTGTCGATCCACAACACCGCCAGGCCGGCGCGCTGCAACACATCGAGCAGGTTCTCGTAGGGCTGGCGGGATGCCTCGTAGCCGTCTTTGCCCAGGTGCGAGAACATGCAGGGCAGCGAGGTCTGCGTATTGGTGCCGCAGGAGCGCACCGCGCTGTAGTAGGTCAACTGGCCGCTGCCGCTGGCCGACAGGCGTTGCAGCTGTGGATTGGTCGGGCGCGCATATCCGCCGAGCGAAAAATTGGCCGCGCGTGCAGTCTCGCCAACCACCAGCACCACCAGCGGCGCGCGTTTGCTTGCTGCATAACTGGCACCTGGCCGCGCGTCCAGGCCGATTGGCTGCAGGGTCTTGCTCACATGGAACAGGCTGTCGCCGGCCAGCTTGCCGCTGGCGTACAGTGTATTGAGCGGATTGACCAGATACCGCACCTGCTTGTGGTTGCGCATCAATGAGGCCAGGTCCTGATACATCAGCAGCGTGACCAGCAGCAACACAGTCAGGCCCACCGCCGCGCCGGCCAGGTTGCGCCAGGCCTGCGGCCAGAAGGCGCGCAATGCCAGCTTCTGGCGCAGCAGCCACCAGGCGGGCAACACGCCGAGCACCAACACGATCAGCAGCATCGTCCAGGACAGCAGATCGCGCACCTCGCGCGCATCGGTATTGGCCACATTGGCCATCATCGTCGCATCGATCACCACGCCATACTGGAGCATGAAATAGCTGTTGGCCGCGGCGGTCAAGACCAACAACAGCAGGACCGGCTTGAGCAGCCATTTCCACGCCACCAAACTGAGCACGACCTGCAGCGCCGCAACGATCCAGACAGACAGGCCGACGGCAAACAGGACACCGCGCGCGCCGGCGAGCTCGGGCAGCGGCCACACGGTGCGCCATAACGCAAGGTTGCCGGCAAGTGCCAGCCAGCAACCGACTAGCAGGATCAGTGCCGCGGGCCGCCAGCCCTGGGTGGGCGCTAGCCTGGAAACGGAGTCAGAACGTGATGGCATTGGATTTCCACATCAGGGAGTCGAATACGGGCAGGCGGCAGTGGCACTGCCGGCAACCATGCGCCGGCAACGCAATTGCCAGGCAAGGCGTCACCAGCCAAGCCCCAAATGCAGCGGCATGTAGACCGCCATGCCGGCAACGATGGTGTACAACACGTCCTTGCGCCAGAAGTAGACCGCTGCGCCGACCACGGCGGAATAAACCCGTGCGTCTTGCCAGGTATCGATCAAGTGCCCTTGCACCATCACCACCTCGGGCACCACCACCGCCGCCAGCGCGGCAATCGGTGCGTACTGAAGTCCGCGCTGCGCCCAGTGCGGCAGCGACCAGGTCCGGTTGGAGAACAGGAAGAAGCCGCGCGCCAGCACCGTCACCGCGGCCAGCCCCAGCACGATGACCACCGTATGCCAGTTGATGTCCATCATCTTGCCCGCGCACCTTCCTGCGTCGTCGGGCGCAGCTTTTCCATCGTCAGGCACAACATCACTGCAGCACCGATGGCCACGATGATGTTGAGCTTGAGCGGCAGTGCAAATGCAGCCACACCCACGATGCCGGCCACCGAGGCCGACAACAGGCGCAGGCGGGTGGTTGCCAGTGAGCTCGAAATGCCGATCAGGCACAGGATCCCGGCAAAACCCAGGCCCCAGCTTTCCGGAATGAAGTTGGCAAGTGCAATACCCGCCAGGCTGGAGACGACCCACGAACCCCAGTTCAACAGATTGCTGCCGGCCAGATAGGCCTGCTGGGCAAGGCGCCCCGCATCGTCGTTGGCCGGATGCGGGTAGCGTCGCACGAACCACACATAACTCAGATCAGCGGTGAAATAGCCGTTCATGACCCGCTGCCAGGCCGGCAGATGCAACAGATAGTGATGCAGATGCAGACTGAAAACCACGAAGCGCAAGTTGACACAAAAGCCCGTCGCCCAGATCACCCACAACGGGGCACCGGCCAGGATCAACGGAATCGACGCCAGTTGCGAGCTGCCGGCAAACACCAGCAAGGCCATCAGCAGCGACTCGAACAGGCCGATGCCCGACTTGACCATGGCCACGCCTGTCATCAGGCCCCAGGCCGCAATGCCGGGCGCCGGCCGCAGAAAATCGGTGACCCCGACCCGGAACTCCGGATGGCGATAGTGGTCGCGCAGGAAAAACATCAGTCGCTTGCGCCCAGGCTGCCCAGCCGCGTTCCCACCGGCATGGGCATGCCACGCAGGAAGTCGCCGCAGGCCATGCGCCGTGCGCCGGCACGCTGCAGGCTCTCGATGCGCAGGCAGGCGTCGCCACAGGCAACCAGAATGCCCTGGTCGTCGGCCGACAAAACGCTGCCGGGCAAGCTGCCGGCAGGTGGTACCAAGTCGTCAGGTCGGGCCTGCCAGACCTTGAGCACATCGGCGCCGAAAGTCGTCCAGGCACCGGGATTCGGATCGAAGGCGCGGATGCTGCATCCGATCTGCTCGGCACTGCGGCGCCAGTCTATCTGTGCGTCGGCTTTCTGCACCTTGGCCGCATAGGTAATGCCTTCGGCCGATTGCGCCTGCGCCTGCAGCGGCCCCTGCTTCGCATCGCCCAGCACCTGAACGATCAGGTCTGCACCCAATCGGGCCAGTTTGTCATGCAGGCTCGCGGTGGTGTCGGCATGCGGCCCGGCGTGTTCAATGCTTATCGCCTGGCGCGCCAGCACGGCGCCGGTATCGAGCCCCGCGTCCATCTGCATGATGCACACACCGGTCTGCGTATCACCGGCCTCGACCGCCCGGTGGATCGGCGCCGCGCCGCGCCAGCGTGGCAACAGGGACGCATGGATGTTCAGGCAGCCGAGACCGGCGCGGCCAGCAACCCGTTCACCCATCGTATCGAGCACCCATTGCGGCAAAATCAGTCCGTAGGCGGCCACCACCATGCCATCGGCGTGCGCGGCGACGATCGCGTCGCGCGCGGCGGCCGCATCGCCGGCAAAACGACCATCGAGCCGCAGGCTGCGCGGCTGGCAGACCGTGATGCCGTGCGCCAGCGCATATTCCTTGACCGCCGATGACTGCAACCTGAGTCCTCGACCGGCAGGCCGATCGGGCTGCGTGAGCACCAGCGGCACATCGAAGCCGGACTTTTTCAGTCGCCGCAGTGCGACCGCGGCAAACTCCGGCGTACCGGCAAAAATCAGCCTCAATCGCGCTCCTCGCGTTGCAGCTTGCGCATCTTGGTCTTGATGCGATTGCGCTTGAGCGGCGACAGGTACTCGACAAACACCCGCCCCATCAGGTGGTCCATTTCATGCTGGATACAGACAGCCAGCATTTCGTGCGCCTCGACCGTATGGGTCTGGCCTTCGGCATCCAGCGCCTGGACCCGAACCGAATCAAAGCGCTCGACACTGTCGTAGATGCCAGGAACCGACAGGCAGCCTTCCTCGTTGACCCGCTTGTCGGCACTGTTCCACACAATGGTGGGGTTGATGAGCACCAGCGGCTGGTCGCGCTCCTCCGAGATGTCGATCACAATGACACGCTCGTGCACATCGACCTGCGTCGCGGCCAGTCCGATGCCCTTGGCGTCGTACATGGTCTCGAGCATGCTGGCGACCAGGGTTCGGATACGTTCATCGACCTGTTGCACCGGTTTGGCCACCTTGTGCAATTTGGGGTCGGGATAACAAAGAATGGGTAACAAAGCCATGGATTCTCTTCAAAGATGTCGCTATTTTCGCTAATTTCGCACTGACCGGTGTTGCCGCATGACAGAAAACGTTGCCCAATCAAGGACTTGAGCGCAAAATCGTGCGTGATTTATCAAGATTTTCCCGGCGCCGCAACGCCATCGTCGTCAAGCCCCGGACGCCGGCAGAGGCAACCACCATGCAGCAAGCAATGACCCAGAAATTGTCGATCAAATCCAAAGTCGCACTGGCGGTAGTGACAGCCGTGACTACCGGCTGGCTCCACAGCCCGGTATTTGCGCAAAATTACCCCATCACCAGCGGCCAGCGCGCCACCGCCAACCAGGTCGCACAGACCGGTGTTGCGCTGAGCGAACTGGCTCCAAATGCGCCCGATACCTACGTTATCAAGTCCGGCGACACCTTGTGGGCGATTTCCGGAATGTTCCTGAAAAGCCCCTGGCGTTGGCCGGAACTGTGGGGCATGAACCTGACGGATATCCGCAATCCGCACCTGATCTATCCTGGCCAGCGCCTGATGCTCGAGCGCAAGGATGGCCGCGCAACCCTGCGCATGGCCGGCGCCAATGGCGCGGATGCCGTCCCGACCGAAACCATCCGGGTCTCTCCGCGCACGCGCTACGAGGTGCTCGCCAGCGGGCCACTGCCAGCGATCACGGCCAGCGCCATCGAGCCTTTCCTGGCCGAGCCGATCGTGGTCGACGAACTGGGGCTGAGCAACGCGCCACGAATCGTGGCCGCGCTCGATGGGCGGGTATTGCTGACCCGAGGCGATCGGGCCTATGCACGCGGCCAGAACGGCAATCCACTGCTCGATGCGCCCGGCAAGCAGCAGGAGTTCCGGATCTTCCGCAATGCCACACCATTGAAGGATCCGGTTACCCTGGAGGTCTTGGGTTACGAGGCGCAATATGTCGGCAAGGCCTTGCTGGCGCGCAGCGAGTCCACCAGCAGCGTCGAAGGCAAGGACGGCAAGAGCACCAATGAGATCACGCCCGCCACGATCGACATCGTTGCGGCCAAGGAAGAAATGCGCATCGGCGACCGACTCCTGCCGGAGCCGCCACGCGAATTGCTGAGCTACGCGCCCAAGGCGCCGGCGTCCGAGATTGACGGTCGCATTGTGTCGGTCTACGGCAGTGCCGTCGTGAATGCCGCTCAGAACCAGGTGGTTGCCATCAACAAGGGCAAGCGCGACGGCGTCACCAGTGGTGACGTACTGGCCATCCTCAAGGACGGCGAACGCCTGGTCGACAAGACCGACACCAACCGCCCGATGCTCAAGCTGCCTGATGAACGCAACGGCTTGCTGATGGTGTTCCGCACGTTCGAGCGCGTGTCCTACGCGCTGGTGCTCGACATCACTTCGCCGGTACGCGTGGGCGACCGACTGGTCAACCCGCGGTAACTCATCGAGCCAGCGGCGTCCTGGTGCCCAAGCCCCGCTAAGGTCATGACCCGGCGCTCCGGCACTGCCTGGCTGCAGCGAGCAGCCTGAGCCATTTCGGGAGCACCCGATTGGAGCGTGGCGAACTTGCGCTGTGGTTGCGGCTGACGCTGACACCCGGCGTTGGCAACGCGACGGCACGCAGCTTGCTGGCCAGCTTTGGCTTGCCGGAGACCATCTTCAGACAGACCGCCACCGCGCTGCGCCAGGTGGTCAGCGAAAAGCTGGCCCTCGCGCTGGCGCAGGAACCTCAAGCGCTTCAGCCCCTGCTGCAGACTACCTGGGACTGGTTGCATGCCGATGCCGGCAAGGATTCGCCGGACTCACGTCGAGCCATACTGACACTGGCCGATGCACGCTACCCGGCGGCCCTGCTGGCGACCGAAGATCCACCGCTGGTCTTGTACCTGATGGGTGCGGCACACGTGCTGGCATCGACCGGGCCCGCAGGATCGCTGCCTATCGACAACGGCATTGCCGTTGTCGGCAGTCGCAACCCGACTCCCCAGGGCGCGTCCAATGCGCGGGCATTCGCCCGTGCGCTGGCCGGCAACGGCCTGTGCATCGTCTCTGGACTCGCGCTGGGCGTTGATGGCGCTGCGCACGAGGGCGCCCTCGAAGGCGGCGCTCAAGTAGACGGCAGGCCGGTGACCATTGCCGTCGTCGGCACCGGGCTGGATCGGGTCTATCCGCGCCGCCACCTCGATCTGGCACGGCGGATTGCCGGGCGAGGCCTGCTGATCAGTGAATATCCGATCGGCACGCCACCACTGGCGGCGAATTTCCCGCGCCGCAACCGGATCATCGCGGCCTTGTCGCAAGGCACGCTGGTGGTCGAGGCGGCGCTGCAATCGGGCTCGCTGATCACCGCCCGGCTGGCGGTGGAGCAAGGCAAAGAGGTGTTTGCGATTCCCGGCTCGATCCACTCCCCGCAGTCGCGCGGTTGCCACGCGCTGATCCGGCAAGGCGCCAAGCTGGTCGAGTCGGCACAGGATGTGCTGGAAGAGTTGCGCATCGTCCCGCTCGGCACGCAGAGCGCCGGCCATCCGGGCTCGGGCGACAAGGACACGTCGGCGCAAGCCGATGGCCCAGAGCTTGCGCTGTTGCAGGCGCTTGGTTTTGACCCGGTCAGCCTGGATGCATTGCAGGCCCGCACCGGCATCGATACCGCCCATCTGCAGGCGCAACTGATGGAGCTTGAACTGGCCGGGCGGGTCGTGCGCCTGCCCGGTGGCCTGTTCCAGCGCATCGCGCAGGGCTGATCCATACGATCAGGCCAACACCATGGTGAAAAGTGGCGCCGCGGATTTCTGCGCTATATTGGGGCCATGTTCGAAGTGCTGGTCTTTGTCTACGAGAACTATTGGCGCGGCGATGCCTGCCCTCAATGGAATCAGCTCGAACGCAAGCTCAATGCCGTCGGTTTCGAGGCCCAGGAGATCAAGGACGCGCTGGCCTGGCTCAACGGACTAAGTCAGGCGACCCGCAATACGCGAGGGCCCGATGTGGCGCCCGCGCACGACGATCCTGCCACCACCGAACAACTGGCCGATCAGCATGCGATGCGCAAGTCGGGCGCAAGCATGCGGGTGTTTACGGTTGCCGAGCAAAACCGGCTGGGACCGGAGTGCCTGGGTTTCATCCGTTTTCTCGAAAGCGCCCCCGGCCCTGGCTGCGGCAGGCTTGCCGAGGCGGTAACAGAAAACCTGGGGACGAACCGGCGTTTTCTTGACAGCGCCGCGGTACTGCCGCCCCATATGCGCGAAATCGTCGTGGACCGGGCCATGGCCTGTGGCTCCGAGCCGCTCTCGCTCGACGATCTGAAGATCATTGTGCTGATGGTGTACTGGAGCTTTGGCGAAGAGCCCGATGCGCTGGTGCTCGACGAGTTGTGCGACGACTCGCACGACCGCCTCGCGCACTGACACCTTTCGCGCTGCCGGCCGATGTTCGGCGGGCAATCAACCCAGCAGGCGCTCCGGATTGGCCTCGAGCTTGGCCAGCGCGTCGCGGGTTGCGCGTACGGTGAGCGTTTCTTCTTCCTGCGGCAACAACAGCCCGGCCTGCAGATAAGCCGCCAGGCGACCCACCTGGATCAGGTAGCTGTGGCCGTCGACCGAGGCGAAAAGATTGAGCTGCTTGCGGTCGCTGCGCCAGGCAAATTGCACCTTCACGACGCGGCCATTGTGGTCCAGCGTGAACCATGAACCGAGTTCGAGTTCGCGTGCCCAGGCCAGCATCGCATTGTTGGGCTTGGAGCCCCCATTGGCCACCACATCGATGGTTGCAGGGTCGATACCCAGCATCAACTCGATGCTCTCTGCGTCCAGCGGAAGATCGCCCATGCCGTCTTCGCTGACAAAGTCTTCCAGATTCGCCAGACGCTTGGCCAATTCGTCGATCTTGGTCGCAGGGATCGACTCGGTCTTGGACAGAAAGGCATCGGCCAGTGTGTCGCTGACCGTCTTGATATGGATGTCCTGCTGGCTCGGCGCCATTCCCAGCAAGGACATGCCACCACGCAGACGCTGCAGCAGCTTGGGCAGGTTCTGGATCACGCGTGCGCGGTCCGCCCGGTTGGGCTTGGCGCTGGCGGCCCACACCAGCTCCGAGGATGTCTGCTTGAGCTCCAGCGTCTCGGCATGTTGCGGCCCCTTGCGGATCGCCGCCACTGCCAGCACCTCGGCCCAGACCTTGAAGAGGTAGCTGCGGATCTCGTCGCGAACCGGAATGTCCTTGAGCATGTTGCGCATTTCGATCGTGTACTGGATCGTCAGCGTCTCTTTCTGCTCCACCTGTTGCGCCACGCTGGCCACCTTCTGCGCAGCGCCGCTGCCGGTCAGGAATTTCTGCAGGAACTTCTGGAATTCGGCATAGACAAGTTCATAGACGCGTTTGCCGGTTTCAGGGTATTGCTCGATCACCTGCACGACGCGCTTGATCTCTTTCTCGAGCGCGCTGCCCTGAATTCCACTGGCGTCGAACCCCATCACGCAGGAACCCATGCGATCGATCAGCTGGCGCGCCGGATGGCTGGCCGTGCCAAAGAAGTCCGGCTCGGACAGTGCCACACGCAGAACCGGCATCTGCAGGCGCGCAAACCAGACCCGGATGGCTGGCGGTATGCGGTCCTCCTGCAAAATTGCCTGGAACATCAGGGCCACAATCTCGATGGTGGCCTTTTCACCTTTGGTTTCCGCCTTGTTCTTGAGCTCTGCAGTCTGCTCGCGCAGACGCACCGCCACCTGCGCCACGCCCGCCGGTCCGTAGTCCTCGAACAAGGTACCGGACTCGCCATAAGCTGCCGCACCGCCACCGCCACCGCCGCCACCACCCGTGCGAACGGCAATGGCCGCTGCCAACGCCGGCGAAGCCGGCTGGTACGACGTGGCGTCGAACTCAGCGCCGACGCGGCCCACCAGCAAGCGCTTGAGTTGCCCCAGCACACCTTGTGCGCGGCTGCGGGCCCGCGACAACGGTGTGACCGAGGTCATCATCCGTGTTTCATCATGGGCGCCCGCGCCGCCGCTGTCATATCCACGGCCGGAATCGCCTGCACCGTGGGCGGCCGCACGCCCACCCGGGCCTTGGCCGTCGCCCGAAAAACGCCGGGCACCGCTGGCGGGTGTGAAACCATGCGCCGACGCAGGCCCGGAGTCGCGCGCCATGCCGTCACTGCCACCACCACTGGCGCGGTAGGAGCCGCCGGAGGTATTCTCTGCGCCGGAATCGTTACCCCGCAATCCGCCACCGGTAGGCGTCGACGGCTTGCGCCCGGCCTGTTGAACATAATGCTGCCCGAAGCCACTCTCGCCCGAATCGAGTCCCAAAGAACTGCTCTGGAATCCGCTGTTGGGGGCCATGTCCGACACCGGGCGGGTGGCTGGAAATACCTTGGGAGCACTTTTCAGCGGTGCAGCGCGCTTGACGCGGTCCTTGAGATCGATGGTCGGCATGACGCCCTTGTCGATCAGCGTCTTGTTGGCTTTCTGGTAGGACTGCTTGAGCCGCTCGGCCAGCAGACTCTGGACAGAATCGTTGATCATGGGCCAGCTGCCGCTGGGCATGCCGCATCCGGCCCATTGCTCGACCAGAATCAGAATCAGCGCGTCCGGCTTGAGGATATCGTGACGGTCGAGTTCATCCGTGTTTTCAAGGTACCGAATACGCAGACGCAGGTCGTCGAGTTCCGAGCTGACCTTGTCCATGACCCTCAGCACCAGACGTGAGGCCAGAATCTTGTTCTCGACGACATCGGTACCCACCAGCGACAGGCCGCTGATGTCGTTCAGTTCGTTCTTTTCGATCACCGGTTGCGGGACCAGGGCCTCGTTCCAGGCCTTGTTGGTAGCCTCGCGCCAGGCGTCCTTGTGGCGCTGGTAGAAAGTCCAGGCATCGCGCCGGGCCTGCATCTCGCGCGACGATGCCGCCTCGTCCAACAGGGCCCGCAGCCGCTCTTGCACTGCGGACACAACCTCTGTCATGGTCCGTGATGCATCCGCAACGAACTGTTGCCGGATTTCGCTGGCCAATCGACGTCGCTGGCTGGAAAAGGATGCAGTTGCCATAAGGTCAGGGCACGTTTACACCGTGGCCCCGGCATTCGGATCGTTGGGGTCCACGCCTTTTTGAGTTACGGGTTTGACCATGTCTTCACGCTTGATACCCAGCCACATCGCAATCGCCGCACCGACGAAAACCGATGAGTAAATGCCAAAGCAGATGCCAATGGTAAGTGCCAAGGCGAAGTAATACAGCGTCGGACCACCGAAAAGCAGCATTGACAACACCATGATCTGGGTTGAACCGTGGGTAATGATAGTACGACTGATCGTGGAAGTAATGGCGTTGTCAATGATTCCGACGGTATCCATCTTGCGATATCGGCGAAAGTTCTCGCGGATCCGGTCAAAGATGACGACCGACTCGTTCACCGAATAACCCAGCACCGCCAGCACGGCCGCCAACACGGCCAGCGAGAATTCCCACTGGAAGAACGCGAAAAAGCCCAGGATGATGACCACGTCATGCAGGTTGGCAACAATGGCAGCGACGGCAAACTTCCATTCAAACCGGATCGCCAGATAGATCATGATGCCGGCCACCACCATGGCCAGCGCCTTGAGGCCGTCCGTCACCAGCTCCTCGCCCACCTGGGGCCCGACGAACTCCTGGCGGCGCAGGGTGGCGCCAGCATCGGAAGCTTTCAGCGCCGCGAACGCGATTTCACTCTGTTGTGCAGAACTGACGCCTTTCTGGGTCGGCAGCCGAATGATCACGTCCTGGGCAGTACCAAAGTTCTGCACCTGGACATCGGTATAACCCAGGCCGGCAATCACCGAGCGCAACTTGGGCACGTCTGCCGGCTGCGTGTAACCCACTTCCATCACCGTACCGCCGGTGAACTCGACCGACAGGTGCAAGCCCTTGTGGAACAGGAAAAACAGCGCCAGCAGGAAAGTGACCACCGACACCACATTGAGCACCAGCGCGTGGCGCATGAACGGGATGTCTTTGCGAAATTTGAAGAATTCCATGGCTGTCTAGCTCCCCCGTGTGGATGGGGCGACATCCTTGCCGCCGTCGGGCCGCCAAACCGTGCCGATCGACACGCCCTTGAGTTTCTTGACCCGGCCGTACCAGAAGTTGACCAGTCCGCGCGAGAAAAACACTGCCGAGAACATGCTGGTCAGGATGCCGATGCAGTGCACGACCGCGAAGCCGCGCACCGGGCCGGAACCGAAGATCAGCAAGGCAACGCCGGCAATCAGGGTTGTCACGTTGGAGTCGAGGATGGTGCCCCAGGCGCGTTCATAACCCGCATTGATGGCCGCCTGCGGCGAGGCGCCGCCGCGCAGTTCTTCACGCACGCGCTCGTTGATCAACACGTTGGAGTCGATCGCCATGCCCAGCGCCAGCGCCATGGCCGCCATGCCCGGCAGTGTCAGGGTCGCCTGCAGCATCGACAGCACCGCCACCAGCAGCAGCAGGTTCACGCCCAGCGCCACGCTGGAAAATATCCCGAACATCATGTAGTAGACGCACATGAACGCCACAATCACCAGGAAGCCCCAGGTCACGCTGTGAAAGCCCTTGGTGATGTTCTCTACCCCCAGGCTCGGGCCGATGGTGCGTTCCTCGATGATCTCCATCGGTGCGGCCAGCGAGCCGGCGCGCAGCAGCAGTGCGGTGTCGTGGGCCTCGGTCGTCGACATGCGGCCGGAAATCTGCACCCGCCCGCCGCCGATCTCGGAGCGGATCACCGGCGCGGTGACCACTTCACCCTTGCCTTTTTCGAACAGCAGGATCGCCATGCGCTTGCCGATGTTCTCGCGCGTGATATCGCGGAAGATGCGTGAGCCCTTGGCGTCCAGCGACAGGTGCACCGCAGCCTCCTGGGTCTGGTTGTCGAAGCCCGGCTGGGCGTCGGTCAGGTTCTCGCCGGTCAGGATGACCTGCTTCTTGACGATGACCGGCTGGCTGTTGCGCTCCAGAAAGCGCTCGGAGCCGAATGGCACCGGCCCGGTGCCGGACTCGGCCGCACGGCCCTCGGTGCTTTCGTCCACCAGTCGAACCTCCAGCGTCGCGGTACGGCCCAGGATGTCCTTGGCCTTGGCCGTGTCCTGCACGCCTGGCAGTTGCACCACGATACGGTCCAGGCCCTGCTGCTGGATCACCGGCTCGGCCACGCCCAGCTCATTGATCCGGTTATGCAGGGTCACCATGTTCTGCTTGAGCGCCTGCTCCTGGATCGCACGCGCCGCCGTCGCCCTGATCCGCGCAGTGAGCGTGAATTCGCCACCGGCGAGCGGGGCTTCGGTGGTCTCGAGTTCTGCAAACTGGTCGGCAATCACGGACTTGGCCGCAGCCAGCGTCTGGGCATCGCGCAACTGCACTTCGATGGACTGGCTGTTGCGGCTGATGCCGGAGTGGCGCACGTTCTTTTCGCGAAACGCTGTGCGAAGATCGCCGGACAAGGATTCGACCTTGCGGGTCAGAGCGGCCTGCATGTCGACCTGCAGCATGAAGTGGACACCGCCGCGCAGGTCCAGACCCAGATACATCGGAGCAGCGCCCACCGCCGACAACCAGGACGGAGAACGCGACAGCAGATTCAGCGCGACGACGTAGGCAGGATCGGCCGGATCGGGAATCAGCGCTTTCTGGATCGCGTCTTTCGCCCTGAGTTGCTCATCGCCGGTGCTCAGGCGGATCTTGATCGAATTGCCATCGAAAAGAATGCCCGCCGGCGCAATGCCCGCGGCCTTGAGCGCATCCTCGACACGGCGCTGGGTGCCGGTGTCCACCTTGACGGTGGCCTTGCCGGACGACACCTGCACCGCGGGCGCCTCACCAAAGAAGTTCGGCAGGGTGTATAAAAACCCCACCAATAGCGCGATCACGATGATCGCGTATTTCCAGACCGGGTATCGGTTCATGTTTGCGCTTCCCGCAGTGTCAACACCGCGTGGTCACTGCCGGCAACGGCAATGGGGATTACTTGATGGTGCCTTTTGGAAGAACCTGCACGACCGAGCCGCGCTGGACCGTCACTTCGACACCATTGGAGATTTCAACGCCGAGGTAGCTGTCCCCAAGCTTGGAGACCTTGCCCAGCATGCCGCCAGAGGTGACAACCTCGTCACCCTTGGCCAGCGCCTCGACCATCGTACGGTGCTCCTTCTGCTTCTTCATCTGGGGACGAATCATGACAAAATAAAGCACGACAAACATCAGCACCAATGGCAACATGCTCATCAGTGACGACTGCATGTCGCCACCAGCGGCAGCAGCGGGTGCAGTTTGGGCAAATGCGGAAGAAATAAACACAGGCGGCTCCAGAACAGACAGTTGATGACTCTGCGCATGCCAACGGCGTGACCACTGGCAGACAACCTGACATTGTATGCGGCGCCTCCAAGGCCAAGACACCAGGGGTTGTTGGCCCGATCGAAACGGTTCCCGACAGGAAACTCCCGATGCAACAGAACCACGATCACGACCATGCGCACTCGCATCTCGACGAGATGGAGTTGCGTGTTCGCGCGCTCGAAACCCTGCTGACACGCAAGGGATTTGTCGAAACCGCGGCGCTCGACCGGATCATTGAAACCTACGAAACCCGGGTCGGACCGCACAACGGTGCCGCGGTTGTGGCCCGCGCCTGGGTCGACCCCGAATTCCACCACTGGCTGATGCAGGACGCCACCGCGGCCATCGCCTCCATGGGGTTCGGTGGGCGCCAGGGCGAACACATGGTGGCCGTGGCCAATACCCCCGAGCAGCACAATATGGTGGTGTGCACCTTGTGCAGCTGCTACCCCTGGCCGGTGCTGGGCCTGCCGCCGGTCTGGTACAAGAGTGCGCCCTATCGGTCCAAGGCGGTGCTCGATCCCCGTGGTGTGCTGGCCGATTTCGGCGTGCATCTGCCGCAGTCCACGCAGTTGCGGGTCTGGGATTCCACCGCCGAAGTGCGTTACCTCGTGATTCCGATGATGCCGGCCGAAGCCAAAGGCCTGAACCAGGCGCAACTGGCCGCCTGGGTCACGCGGGACGCGATGATCGGCACCGGCCTGGCACAAGCGCCGGTGGCCGCGCCCGCCCACGAGCCTGCGGCTTCCTGATCCATCCGGCCATGAACCCATCAACACACCAGACCCTGGCTTCGCCCGGACCCCGCAGAGGGTTCAACAGAAGCTGGGAGCGGCCTGGCGTATTCTTATGAACGGCGTACATGACATGGGTGGGCTGCAGGGTTTTGGCCCGGTTTTGCCCGAGCACAACGAGCCTCTGTTCCATGCCCACTGGGAGAAACGCGCCCTGGCGATCACATTGGCGATGGGTGCCGGCGGCCAGTGGAACATCGATCTGAGCCGATCCGCGCGCGAATCGCTGCCGCCGGCCACCTACCTGGGCAGCAGCTACTACGAGATCTGGATCCGGGCGCTGGAGGAGCTGATGCGCAGCCGCGGGCTCGTCACACAGGAAGAGCTGGAAACCGGCATTGCCGCCAGCACGCCTGCGCCAGCGTTTCGGACCTTGCATGCCGATTCCGTCGACGCCGGTCTGGCGCGCGGGTCACCCACCGGGCGCGAAACCCGGCAGGCAGCAAAATTTGCCGTCGGCGACAGGGTCATGGCGCGCAATATGCACCCGATCGGACATACCCGGCTGCCACGGTATGTCCGCGGCCATATCGGTACCGTGGCACTGGTCCATGGCGCCCATGTGTTTGCCGACCGGCACGCAGCAAAACCAGCGGCACCTTTCGACGAGGACCCGCAGTGGCTTTACACCGTGGTGTTCGACGCCCAGGAGTTGTGGGGTGCCCAGGCAGACGCCTCGGCAAAAATCAGCGTCGACGCCTGGGAACCCTATCTGGAGCCGGTGTGATGCAGCAACACATGATGACATTGGCAGAAGTCGCTGCCGCCTGCGCGACCGATGGCTGCGGCCTGCCCTTGCCACCCGACGGACTGGCCGCCGGAAATTTCTCCGAACCCTGGCAGGCGCACGCTTTTGCCATGGTGCTGCTGTTGCATGAGCGCGGCGTCTTCAGCTGGCCGCAATGGGCCGACACACTGGCCCGGCGCATCCGCGCGGCACAGATACAAGGCGACAGCGACGATGGCAACAACTACTACCAGCATTGGCTGGACGCGCTTGAGGAGATCACGATAACGCAAGGCATCGCCACGGCGGACCAACTGCATGCACTCGAGCACGCCTGGGCCGATGCGGCGCAGAACACGCCGCACGGCCAGCCGATCGAACTAGGCGACCGCGGCGGCGTCTGAGGCCCGGGTTGCGGCGCGTGGCGAACGCCACTGTTGCATCAGGTCCTGCCACTGCTGGCGCGCTGCCACCAGGTTGCGCTCCTTCACGTGGCCGTAACCCTTGATCTGCTCCGGCAGCCGGGCAATCTCCACCGCCAGCGCATGCGACTCCACTGACAGGCCCTTGAGGACCTCTTCGATGCTGGCGCGGTATTCGCCGATCAGCGCGCGTTCCGTGCGACGTTCTTCGCTGCGACCGAATACATCGAGCGCCGTGCCGCGCAGACCTTTCAATTTGGCCAGCAACCGGAAACCGGTCAGCATCGACGGGCCATATTGCTTCTTCTGCAACTGACCCTTGTCGTTGCGCTTGGCCAGCAGCGGCGGCGCGAGATGGTAGTTGAGCTTGAAGTCGCCTTCGAACATGTTGCTGACCTTGTCGAGGAATGCGGTATCGCTGTGCAGGCGCGCCACCTCGTATTCGTCCTTGTAGGCCATCAGTTTGAACAGGTAACGCGCAACACTCTCGGCCAGCAGCGTCTTGCCCAGCGGCGCCTCGGCATCGCGTACCTGGTGCACAAACGCCTGGTAGGTGGCCGCGTAAGCCGCGTCCTGGTAGTCGGTCAGGAAGGCGGTGCGCCGCTTGACGAGATCGTCCAGGGTTTCGCGCTTCTTGAACTGCAGCACCTGCGCCGGCGTCATCAGTTTCTCGACACTGGCCCAGTCATGGGCAGCGCGCCGTCCCCAGGCAAAGGCGATCTTGTTGTTGTCCACGGCGACCGCGTTGAGCTCGATTGCCCGCATCAGTGCGTCGTGCTCGAGCGGAATCCAGCCCTTTTGCCAGGCGTATCCCAGCATCATCGGATTGGTATAGATGCTGTCGCCCAGCAGCTTGGTCGCCGCCGCATCGGCGTTGAATGCACCCACGCCGTCTACTCCAACGGCCTTGGCAATTTCGGCCACACAGGCGTCGGCCGGGTTCTGCCAGTTGCCATCACGCACGAAGGCTGCGGTCGGCGTGCTGTGCGAATTGAGCGCGACGTGGGTGCGACCCTCGCGCATGCGCAACATGGTTTCCTTGCCCGCGGTGACGATCGGATCGCAGCCAATGATCAGGTCTGCCGCCGCCATGCTGACACGCGTGGTGCGGATGTCCTGCTGGTTCTCGCCAATCAGCACATGGCTCCAGGTCGCGCCACCTTTCTGGGCCAGCCCGGCCGCATCCTGCGTCACGATGCCCTTGCCTTCGATATGCGCCGCCATGCCCAGCAGCTGACCGATCGTGATGACGCCGGTACCGCCGACGCCGGCCACGATGATGCCCCAGACCTGGCCGGCCGCCGCATTGATGGACGGCAGCACAGGATCGGGCAAGGCGCCGAGTTCGAATGGAGACACCGCCTTGTCCTTGGCTTTCTTCTTGAGCTGGCCACCTTCGACCGTGATGAAACTCGGGCAGAAGCCCTTGACGCAGGAGATGTCCTTGTTGCAGGTCGACTGGTTGATCTGGCGCTTGCGTCCGAATTCTGTCTCCAGCGGCTCGACGCTCATGCAGTTCGATTGCACGCCGCAGTCGCCACAACCTTCGCAGACCAGCTCGTTGATGACCACCCGTTTGGCCGGATCGACCAGCGTGCCGCGCTTGCGCCGGCGACGCTTCTCCGTGGCACAGGTCTGGTCGTAGATGATGACGGTCGTGCCCTTGATCTCGCGGAACTCGCGCTGCACGGCATCGAGCGTATCGCGGTGCAACACCGCCACACCATCGACCAGCTTGACGCCTTCGTATTTCTCCGGCTCGTCGGTGACCACGACGATTTTCGCGGCGCCTTCGGCCCGCATCGATTGCGCGATCTGCACCACCGAGTGGCCTTCGGGGCGCTCACCCACTTGCTGCCCGCCGGTCATCGCGACCGCGTCGTTGTACAGGATCTTGTAGGTGATGTTGACGCCGGCAGCGATGCTCTGGCGCACCGCCAGCAGGCCGCTGTGGAAATAGGTTCCGTCGCCCAGATTGGCGAACACGTGTTTTTCGGTGCTGAACGGCTCCTGCCCGACCCAGGGCACGCCCTCGCCACCCATCTGGGTGAAGCCGATCGTGTTGCGGTCCATCCAGGTTGCCATGAAGTGGCAACCGATGCCGGCCATCGCACGCGAGCCCTCGGGAACCTTGGTGCTGGTGTTGTGCGGACAGCCGGAACAGAACCAGGGCATGCGCTCCGCACCCTTGACGCCACCGAGCTCGAGCACCTCCATCGCCGTTTCCTTGGCCTGCAGTATCGCCAGCTGTGCATCGATACGCGCCGACATGTCGCCATCCAGACCCATGCGCTTGAGCCGGCGCGCGATGGCGCGCGCAATCATCGCCGGCGACAAATCGGCCGTGCTGCGCAGCAAGGTGTTGGCCGACGGGTTGGGCCTGGACCATTCGCCGCCCGAGAAGTCGCCTTCCACTTCGTCGAACTTGCCGAACACGTTGGGGCGCACATCCGCGCGCCAGTTGTACAGTTCTTCCTTGAGCTGGTATTCGATGACCTGGCGCTTTTCCTCCACCACCAGGATCTCCTGCAGGCCGGTGGCGAACTCGCGCGTGAGCTGCGCCTCCAGCGGCCACACCACGCCCACCTTGTGCAGGCGAATGCCGATCTGCCGGCAGCTGGCGTCGTCGAGCCCCAGGTCGATCAGCGCCTGGCGCGTATCGTTGTACGCCTTGCCACTGGCGATCAGGCCAAAGCGGTCATTCGGGCCTTCGATCGCGTTGTAGTTCAGGCGGTTGGCGCGGATATAGGCCAGCGCCGCATACCATTTGGTATTGAACAGCCGCTCCTCCTGGACCAGCGCATGGTCTGGCCAGCGGATATGCACGCCGGAGGGCGGCATCTGGAAGTCGCTGGGCATCACGATCTGGACCCGCTGCGGGTCGATCATCGCGGTGGCGCTGGATTCGACGATCTCCTGGATCGTCTTCATGCCGGCCCAGACACCGGCATAACGGCTCATCGCAAAAGCGTGGACACCCAGGTCGAGGATCTCCTGCACATTGGCCGGAAAAAACACCGGGAATCCGCAGGCCTTGAAGATATGGTCGCTCTGGTGCGCGGCAGTCGAACTCTTGGATACATGGTCATCACCGGCCACCGCGATCACACCGCCCCAGGGCGTGGTGCCGGCCATGTTGGCGTGCTTGAATACGTCGGAGCTGCGGTCGACGCCCGGACCCTTGCCGTACCAGATGCCAAAGACGCCATCGAAGCGGTTGGTTCCCGGTGGCGCAAAACCGAGCTGCTGGGTCCCCCATATCGCGGTGGCAGCCAGTTCCTCGTTGACGCCGGGCTGGAACACGATGTTCTGCGCCTTGAGGTACCTGGATGCCTTGACCAGTGCCTGGTCATAACCGCCCAGCGGCGAGCCCCGATAACCACTGATGAATCCGGCCGTGTTCTTGCCCGCCAGCGCGTCGCGCAGGCGCTGCAGCATCGGCAGCTTCACCAGCGCCTGCACGCCACTCATGAAGGCTCGCCCGTAATCCAGTGAATATTTGTCATCGAGCGTGACGGTTTCCAGTGCCTTGCGGATGTGGTCGGGTAGCGGCGCGTTCATGTTCAGCGGAACTCCATGGGACTGGCGAAAGGGGCCTTGTCACAAGATGCGTGTCACCACGCGCCTGCAACAACGGGGCGCCGGCAAAGTGTATGCCCGATGGGCGGATAAGTCTTTTCTAAATATGCCGCATTCTGGCTATCATTAGAAAGATTCTTTCTGAAAATGGCATTTCATGGAAACATTAGACAAGTTCGACCTCGCCATTCTGAATGAGTTGCAGACCGATGGCCGACTCACCAACACGGACCTTGCGCAGCGGGTCGGGCTCAGTGCTGCGCCTTGCTGGCGCCGGGTTCGGGCCTTGGAGGAGGGCGGATTCATCACCGGTTACCGGGCCGAGATCAACCGCCACAAGATCGGCCTGGGCGTGATGGCCTTCGTGCGGCTGGATGCGGAACGCAACACCGGGGACGGCACGCGGCAACTGGAAGAGGCGATCCGCAAGTTGCCCGAAGTGGTGTCATGCCACTACATCAGCGGCCATGGCACTTTCGAACTGCAGGTCGTGGCGCAGGATCTGGACAGCTTTTCCCGGTTCGCATTGCGCAGCCTGATCAATCTGCCCAACGTGAAAGACCTGCACACGAGCTTTTCGCTGGGTGAGGTCAAGGCCAGCAGCAGCCTGCCGCTGACGCACCTGGCACAAGACGCCAGAAGCGCCCCGGCACCTGCATCGCACAAACCGGCGCCAACGCGCCGCTTGCGCTGAATGGCGGCAGTGCAACGGACACGCACGTCCCGTCCGCTGGCCGCAAGACACATCAGAATCTCATTTGGGCCACAACACCCATAGGCGCAAGGGCTGCTTGAGACTGCCGGCGATATCGCCCGCCTGCGCACCCCAGCCGACAAAATAATCGGCGCGCACGGCACCCACGATCGCACTGCCGGTATCCTGCGCCAATACCAGGCGCTGCAGCTGGACCGACGGGCCTGTCGAGGCCAGCCAAACGGGAGTGCCATACGGAATGCTGCCGGGGTCAACCGCGATCGAGCGTCCAGGCGTCAATGGCACGCCCTGGGCCCCGCGCGGTCCGAAACCGGCGTCGAAATCGGACAAGGGTTCCTCACGGAAAAACACGGTGCGCGGATTGCTCCACAACATGTCGTTGACCCGTTGCGGATTGAGCGCCACCCAGCTGCGGATGCCTGGCCAGGACGCCTCGCGCACCAGCTGCTGGTCCAGCAGCCAGCGTCCGACGCTGGCATAAGGCTGGTCGTTGGTGGCCGCAAAGGCCAGTCGCACGGTTCGCTGCGCGCCATCAGGCTCGATCATCTGCAGCCGTCCGGAACCCTGGATCTGCAGCATCAGCGCGTCCACCGGATCAGCCAGCCAGGCTATCTCGCGGCCGCGCAACGCGGCCTTGGCCTCCGGCAAAGTCTCCATCTCCTTGCGCGTGTACCAGGGCTTGCGCGCCGCCAGTCGTTCCGGAGGGCGGTACAGCGGAATCGTGAATTCCGGTCGTGGCACCCGCGAGGCCTGCAACATCGGCTCGAAGTACGCCGTCAGCAATCCTTCGGAGCCTGTCGCCGGCGCCTCCACCCGGTACGGCTGCAGGCGCTGGAACATCCAGCGGCGCTGCTCGGCCTCGTCGGCCAGGCTCAACAGCCGGATCTCGGGGCACAAGGCGGCGAAGGCTGCCAGTGGCCTCTCGCAACTCTTGAGCCAGGCGTTCCACGCCTCATGCAAGGCATCGTCACGAAAACCGGGCAATTCGGCCCAGCGCACCGGCACCCAGCGGCTGCGCGGCTGGCGTATGACCGCCGGCAAAGGCGCGGTGTCATCGAACACCACGCCGTCGTCGGCGCCGCCCGGTGGTCGCGCGGCAGGCGCGGTCGGGCGCTGTGGCAGCACGCCTGCGTCGGGCACGGTGGACCTGACCGGAACCTCTGGCGCGCTGCTGCAGCTCACCATCATTCCTACAATGCCCAGACAGGCCATCCCCAATACCGCGCGCCACAGGAGTCGATTCATGGTTCTGATTTTGCTTGAAGCACTTGGCGCCTTGCTGGCGCTGGTGCTGATCGTGTGGTGGACGATGTTTTCGGGGCGCAGCAATGGAGAATTGCCAGATCCGCCGCAAACCAGGGATGGCACCGACAGTCCGGCACCGGAGCGCAAGGCACCGGCGGATCGCGGCCATGGCGACCGGACACCGCCCCGCCCCTGAGAAAACGCCGGTCCGTCGCACGCGTCATCGCACGCCCTGCGCGTGCCAGCCGCGCAGGGGGCAACACGCGGCATTCAGCGATGCTGCAGCGCATTGGCCAGTTCGACGGCAGACTTGACCCTCATTTTGTCGAATACACGCGCACGATGAACCTCCACCGTACGCACGCTGATCTGCAACTGGTCGGCGATCAGCTTGTTCGGAAGGCCATCGAGCATCAGGCGCATCACGGCCAGTTCTCGCTCGGTCAGGCCGGCCAGCATGCGTCCGACCAGCTCGCGCTGGATCTGCACCTGCAGCACCTGCGCCGATCGGGCCAGTGCCTGTTCGACCCGGTCGACCAGCGCGTTGTCAGACACCGGTTTTTCGCAGAAATCGAATGCACCCCGCTTGACCGCGTCCACCGCCGTGGGCAGGTCCGCATGACCGGTCAGGAAGATCACCGGAATCGTCTGGCAAAGATCGCGTTCGATCATCCGTTCGAACAAGGCCAGGCCGCTCATGACCGGCATGCGAACGTCGAGCAGCAGGCAACAGGCCTGGGTCTGGCGCAAGCCGCTTTGCAAAAGCGCATCGAAAGCCACCGCGCTGTCGAACGCCTGGCTGGGCAAACCGCGCGAGCGCAGCAACCAGGCCAGACCCGAACGCACACTGGCGTCGTCATCCACGATGAAGACCAGAACATCAGGCGTCGGTTGCATGGCCGTATTGTCTTATTCTTGCGGCGGCGCAAGCCCCGGGCCAGGCGCGACCGGCAGAGTGAACCAGAATACCGTTCCGTGCGGGTGCTTGGCCGCATGCGCCAGGAATCCCCCGTGCTGCTCGACCACGGTACGGCACAGGCTCAGCCCCAGACCCATGCCTTCGAGCTTGGTCGTGAAGAACGGTGTGAACAGCTTTTCGGCGATCTCGGGCGTGATTCCCCGACCGGTGTCCGCGACCGAGAACTCCAGCCATCCGTGCGCATGGGCGGTACGCTCGCCCGTCTGCGCGCGTCGCACGCGCAATTCGAGCAGGCGGCCTGCCTCGGGTTCATCGTCCATCGCCTGCATGGCGTTGCGGGCCAGATTCAGCAACACCTGCTCGACCATGGTCCGGTCACACCATAACGCTGGCAAATCGTCTTCGACCCGTACCTGGGTGCGCACATACAGCTTGCGCGCCTGCAGTTGCACCAGCGGCATGATGGCGTCGAGCAGGACCTGCACGTCCACCGCCTCGCGCTGGCGTTCACGCCGACGCACGAAGTCGTGCACGCTCTTGATGATCTTGCCGGCCCGCTGGGCCTGGTCGGCAATATGCTGCAAACCTTCCTCCAGCACGGTTTCGACCGGGGACAGCAAGTGGGCAGGGCCCTGGCCACGAGCGGCGCCACCGGGCCCACCCGCCGGCGTCGCGGCCTGCAGCAGCGGCGCCTGGTTGCGCAGCATATTGATCGACCCGGTCGCATAACTGGCAATGGCTGCCAGCGGCTGGTTGAGCTCATGGCTGAGCATCGAGGCCATCTCACCGATGGTGGCCAGTCGGGCGGTTGCCTGCAGGCGTTCGCGCGAGGCACGCGACAACTCTTCATTGTGGCGCTGCTCGCTGATATCGAGCAACGCGGTCATCCAGCCGGTCTGCACGCCATGGGCATTGATCAACGGGGCCTCGATGACCAGCACCGGGAAACGGGTTCCATCCTTGCGCACGAAAATCGACTCGAAGCCCTCGCGGGGAGGCTGGGCGCCTTGCAGACGCGCCTGCTGGCGCTCCTGGTACTCGTCGAGTTGTTCCGCCGGCCAGTACGGAACGGCAGTGCCGGCATCGATCAACTCCTGGGCACTGAAGCCGACCATCTGGCAGAAAGCAGGATTGACGTAGGTGGTATGCCCCTGCAGATCGCGCGCGCGCAGGCCGGTCACCAGCGAGTTCTCCATCGCCTTGCGAAACGCCAGCGCGTCGGCCAGCTCGTTCTCGGCGCGCAGTCGCCGGCGCATGTCGCTGGCCAGAAACACCAGCACCAGCACCAGGCCGATCGCCATGCTCACCACCATGGCGGTCAGGAAATTGGGAAACAGTGCCGGCGTACCGCGCCAGCTGTCCAGCCGCAATACCAGCAGGTATCCGGGCAACTCCAGGTTGTGCTGGGCGCTGAAGGTGCGATTTCCACTGCGCGCGACACCGTGAAACGCCAATCGGGTTCCGTCGATCTCCGAGAACGCAACGTCGTAAGCCCGTGCGTACGGCTGCGCCACCATTTCGGTCAGGATATCCCCCAGCGAGTACGTGGCAATCAGATAACCACCCGCAGCGCCACCCACGGGCAGGCACATTTCCAGCAAATGTTGGCCGAGCCCGCCCTTTTGCAACAGGAACTCACTGGGCGTATAGGCTGGAGCGGACGACGTGCGCGCCTGGCGGCAGGCATCCTTGAGTTCCTGTCGCAAGTGCGTGCGATCGTCGAGGTCAAAAACCCGCGCCCGCAGCTCCGAGTCGGCAAAACTGCGGATGTTCAGGGATTCGTCCCGCGATTCGACGCGCAGCATCTCCCGATGGGCACGCAGCATCGCGCTGGCGCGCAGGAACCATTTGTCGGGCTCGCCCGGATCGAAAGCCGGCAGGCCCTGCAGGCCCTGGGTATTGCGCAACAGGCCACTGCGGATATCGGACGTCACATCCACCGCATCGCGTTCGATCCGGTCCTGCAATACGCCCGCTTCGTAGCGTCCGGCCAGCCACACCAGCGTCACCAGCAGCGACGCCACCAGCGTGACCAGCGCACCCCACAGAACCCAGCGCCGGGTCGCGGACGACCACTCACCGAGCCCACCGGGCAAGCGCTCAGTCACAGGACACGGTGCTCCAGCGCCGGCAGTTGCTGACGCACCTGCTTCAATCGCTCGATGTCGAGATCGGCAATGTCGACACCCTCGCCCTCGGCCCGCTCGCACAACACGGCGCCCCAGGGATCCACCTGCATGCTGTGGCCCCAGGTCCGGCGCCCATTGGCGTGCAGTCCGCCCTGTGCGGGCGCGACGACATACGCCAGGTTCTCCACGGCGCGGGCGCGCAGCAGCAATTCCCAGTGCGCCATGCCAGTGGCATGCGTGAATGCACTGGGCACCAGCAGCAGGTCGGTACCGGCTGCGCTGTACTGGCGGTACATCTCCGGGAAACGCAGGTCATAACAGACACTCATGCCGATCTTCCAGCGGTGGCCGTCGCGCGAGGGCAGATCGAAGGACACCGGCGTCTGACCGCGCAATTGCACACGTGACTCGTCGAAGCGGTCGCGGCCATTGTCGAATCGAAACAGGTGTACCTTGTCGTAACGCCGCACGCAGACGCCCGCGGGGTCGAACACCAGCGAGCTGTTGTGCACCCGACCCTGCACATCTTCCGGCGTGCCATGCGCGACCACCAGAGGCAGCGATCCGCCAACGATCCACAGGCCCAGCCTGCGTGCCGTGTCGGACAGGAATTGCTGGACCGGACCGGCGCCAAACGTCTCGCGAACGTCGAGTTTGTCGGTGTCGCGCTGCCCGAGCAGGCAAAAATACTCGGGCAATACCGCCAGTTCCGCACCCGCGGCGGCGGCCTGCTCCAGCAGGTCCCGCGCACGCTCCAGGTTGCCCTGCACCTGCATCCCCGAAACCATTTGAACCGTTGCGACTTTCATGGTGTCTGTTCTCCCGACTCTCTCTACTTGTTTCCTCTGACGCCGGCGGCGTCATCCTTGCCACGTGCGGCGGCCTTGTTGTCGACGCGCTGGATTTTCGGCTCCAGCCAGCTGCCGTCAATATGAAACTCCTGCGTGGCCGCCTCCATCAGCGGTTTGCGCAGCACGAACTGGGCCAGGAAAGAACCCAGCCCGATCGCCGGATTGATCGCTGCGGCAATCAGCGACGCCGTGCCGGCATTGATTTCCGGCACCACCACGACCCGGATATCCTGGGTCTCGCGGAACAGGTCGGCCTGGCCTTCCATCAAGACCGCCGCATTGACGCCCTTCATCTGCAGGTTGTCCGACGACGCGATTCCCTGGTCGATCATGATGTCACCGCGGAAAAAGTCGAACGCGAAACCCTCGGAGAACACGTCCCGAAAATCCAGCGCCAGGCGCCGGGGCAAGGACTGCAGACTGAGCACACCCAGCAGTTTGGCAATGCCGGGATCGGCCTTGAGGAACTGGCCGTTTTCCACGTTGACCTTGAACGCGCCGGACAAGGATGCGTAGTCCAGCGACAACGGGGAGCCCAGCCATGCCACCTGGCCCTCCATCTGGCCCTTGCCCCGGCGCACGATGTCCTTCATGCCGAAACGGGCCAGCAAGTCTCCCGCGTTTTGAATGTCGAGCCGGAAATTCATCACGGTCCGGCGCCCATTGCGGCCGCGATCGGAGGGCAAGGCAAGCTCTCCCGCCTGCGCACGTATCGCCGCCCAGTTTCCGGTCGCCTTGAAACTGGCCTCGGGCGATACCACGTCGAAACGATTGAGCCGCCACTCGCGCGCCGCGCCACCGGAGCGGTCTGCCGCCAGCCGGTTGACCGCATCCACCTCCAGCCGGCCGAGCTTCTTGCCGCGCAACTCCAGATCGTTGACAACCACATCGAGCGCCGGTATCGACTGGGGTTGTTCGTCCAGCAGGCTTTCAACTGCGCTGGCCGACGACTGCGCCAGCGTCAGCCGCGACAGACGTGCAAACAGCCGTCCGGCGCCGGCGCCTGTGGGCTGCCGGTATTCAGCATACCCGTTGAGCTCCTGGGCATCGAGGTTGACGCGCCAGGTACGCCCTTCGCGGGAGGCCCCGGCCACCAGGTCGTGCAAGGTACGGCCGGCAGCGGTGAAGTTGCGCGCGCGCAGCGCGATCTGGCTGGGCCAATACGCGCTGTCGAAACCCTGGGCGGCGCCTGGCCCGGTCGCGCCGGCCTCGTTGACCTGTGCCAGCAGCCGCTCCCATTCATCCACATCCAGGCCACTCATCCGGATGTTGGCGGTGACCCCTTCCAGTGGCATCGGTGCGGTCTCGCCATCGGCCAGGCCGATGGCGATCGCACCCCGCAGCACCCTGGGCTCCGACCCCGAGACGTCCCGCACGTACTGAACCGAGCCGACACGGCCCAGATCGAGCAGCAGCTGGTCGAGCTGGCGCGCCGGCGTCGCAGCAGCCGAGCCGGACTGCGGCTCCCGCAGCACGGCCGATTCGATGCGCAAGGGCAGCGGTGTCTGCTCCGTCTTGCCCAGTGGCGCCGGCAGGTTCAGTCCCAGCCCGACCAGATTGCTGGTCAGCGCAAACTCGGGAACACCGGCACGCAAACCCACTGTGGCAGCGTAAGCGGCGGTACCGCTGGCTTTTTGCGCCAGCCTGGACAAAGGCCCCAGCTCGCGCGACTGGCGCAAAGCTTCTGCACTGACGACACCCTGCAGACGGAACGACATGCCCAGCCCCGCGCGAGGCGCCCCGATAGCCGATGCGGACACGGGCACCGAACCGCCATCGATGCGCACATCGCCACCGAGCAGCCGGGCCTGCACCGCTGTGACGGTGAAGCCGGTCTCGGTGAAGCCGATGGCTCCGCGTGCGCGGACCAGACGGGGGATATCGGGCATCAGCTGCAAATCGTTGCCTGGCAGGTTGACACTGCCTTGCACCTTCGTGTTTTCCGGCTGCACGAGCGGCACCTGCAACTTGAGGCGCAATTCCGCCGCCCCACTGACCGTGGCGCGCGCCAGCATCTGGTCTGTCATCTGCAACAACGGAGAGCCATTGACGACACCCAGCAGTTCCGCCAGTGGCGCGCGCGCGTCCAGGCTGACCGCCAGCGCACCGGCATGCAACATGTCGGCGATTTCGGCATCGGCGTTGCTGACCAGTACGGACGGCGCCGTCGCCAGATGGCCACGCGCACCTTTGACGCGCAAGCCGACGCGGTCAATCACCAGTGTCCCGGATAGCCGGGCCAATGCCGGCCAGGGCTTCTCGCCGGCTGCCTGCAGACTGCGCGGCACATAGGTCAGTGCCGTCTCGGCGAGCTGGGCCGTGATCAGGAATTCGCCCTGGCGCGGGTCGGCGTACGGCACGTCCCAGAGATCGCCCTTGACCTTGAAGCGTACGTCCGTGCCTTGTCCGGCCTGCACCGCATCACGCACGTAGTTGCGCGTAGGCGCCTGGACCACCAGCGGCAGATACCGGTAGACGCGCGCACCATTGGCGCGACTGAGCGAGCCCTGCATGTCGAGCACGCCAGGGAACCGGGCCTTGCTGCGCGATCGCAACGGATCACTGGTCTGCCACTGCAATTGCAACTCGCCATCGGCATCGGCATTGCTGAACGTCATCCGGCCCACCTGCACCTGGATGTTGTCGCCATCGACACGCCATGACAGCTCGCACGACAGCTGCTTGAACGGCACGACCGGGTCCTCGAACACGCCAGGCACGTCGATTCCGCCGTCGACCATGGACAAGCTGGCCTTGCCGCCGGCCTCGGTCAGCGAAAAATTGACGTCGGCGCCATGCAGTCCCGGGGTACCGATGGACTGCGTGCTGCCTGCAGGTGCGCCGCTGGTATCAGGAATGGACTGCACGGCCAGTTGCCGCAACTGCCCCTGCGCCTGGTACTTGATCGGCGCGTCGGTGCTCGCCTGCCAGCTCACCTTGACCCGCTCCACGATGCCAGCGGGCCGGTGGCGCGCGAGCGCCTGGTGCAAGGCCGCGTCCAGCGGCAATCGGCCGGCAATCTGGGCCAGCGCCGCCAGATCCAGCCGATCGGCCACCAGCTCCCCCGACGCCGGTCGCGTACCGTTGGCATGTTGTTGCGTCAGCGTGAGATTGCCACCCGGCCATCGGTTGCCATCGGCGGTGTCGAACGCCAGCGCACGGGTTGAAAAGGCCACGCTGTCAGCGGCGAATTTGCCGCTCAGGCGGCCCGACAGGCTGGCCAGTTCCAGGGGCATCAGCCCGGCTCCGACGCGCACGGCCAGGTCGACCAACGCCACGTCGGCGGTCGTCCCGATGACCCGACCGCGCGCGATATCGAACCAGGCGCGCACCGCGCCACGGCCGCGTTCGACATCGATGCCTGGATCGGCATATTGCCGCAGCAACGCCACGTCGATGCGGGAAAAATCGGCATACGCCTGGCCAACCCAGTCTTGCCATCGGCCATTGTCGATCGACAGAAACGGCTGTTCCAGACGCGCCATGAGCGAAAAGCGGTCGCCCCAGTCGGCCGGTGGCGTGGCATCGAAGCGGAACTCGTGCATGCGCGAGCGGTTGCGCAAGACCACATTGACCGCGTGCAGCGCCAGCGGTGCAACCGCGCGCAAGTCGTCGGTCCATACCACCGAACCGTCACGGATGACGAACTCGGGCTGCGAAAAAACCCGGTTCAACAGCGCGGCGTCGGGCTCCCCCGCACCCGATGACACGTCGAGCCCGGCCAGCCAGATGCGGCCGTCCGCGTCACGGCGCATGTTCAACACCGGGCTGTCGAGCAGAATCTGGTCGAACTTCAGCTTGAGCACCGAGCGCGGCGACAGGGATACCAGAACCCGGGGCAAGCGCAATGCCTCACGCCCCTGCGCATCGAACAGTCGGGTATTGCCCAGCTCGAACGCCGGCAGCAGGTTGGTGGAATGCGCGCTGATCGACTCGACCCGTACCGTCAGGCCAGTCATGCGGCTGGCGGCCGCCTCGAGCTGCGGGCGAAGCTCTCCGATTCGCGGCACAATCACCAGATGCAGGGCAGCCCAGGCCGCCCCAAAAAGCAACCAAGCCAACAACAGCAATGCCAACGTCCAGCGTGCCAGAAAAGCGAAGCTCTTCAGCAGCCGTGAAGGCATCGGCATGGTAGGCGGTTCATTCATCGTGCATTGGCGATCGGCCCCGGAATTATGACCGCCAAGCTTGATCAGGTTGACGTTATGGTCCAGGCAAGGTCCTCCCCCGTGATCGCAGATTCCCACCATCGGGACCCGCTGTCAGAATATGCCCGCTTCGGCCAGCGGGTGCGCCGGCGATACCCGGCAGAGGTTGCGCTGCTTGATCCCGGCCTGCCGGGCAGGCGCGCTTACCAACAGATGTTTGCGCGATTGCAGGCCAGCGGCGCCGATCTGGGCTCGGCGCTGCGCATCATGCGCCAGGTGGTGCTTGAACGGCTGATGACGCTCGACTGCACGGCGCAGGCGAGCGTTGAACAGGTGACGCTGGCCATGACGGAACTGGCCGAATTTGCGCTCGATGCTGCCTGCCGGCAGGTGTTCGACGATCTCGATGCGCAACACGGTACGCCCGTGGGGTCGGACGGCCGGCGCGCCGAGTTGTGGATCATCGGCATGGGCAAGCTCGGGGCACGCGAACTCAATGTCTCCAGCGACATCGACCTGATCTACGTCTACGACCAGGACGGTGAGTCGGCTGGCAACGCCGATGACCGAAGCCGGATCTCCAACCACGAATACTTCGGCAAGGCGGTACGCGCCCTGTTCGCACTGATTGGCGACACCACGGAGCATGGCTTCGTGTTCCGGGTCGACCTGGCCTTGCGTCCCAATGGCAATTCCGGCCCGCCGGCGATCTCCCTGAGCGCGCTGGAGGAGTATTTCCATGTGCAAGGGCGCGAATGGGAGCGTTTTGCCTGGCTCAAGAGCCGTGTCGTGGCGCCGGCACTGTGCGTGACCGGTGGCAATGCCAGCAACCTGCGCGGCGCGGTGTTGCCGTTCGTGTTCCGGCGTTACCTCGATTACAACGTGTTCGATGCCTTGCGGATCCTGCACCGGCAGATCCGCGAACATGCCGCCCGGCGCAGCGCCGGGCGCCCGGAGCGCACCAACGACGTCAAGCTCTCGCGCGGTGGCATCCGTGAGATCGAGTTCATCGTGCAGTTGTTGCAGGTGGTGCGCGGCGGCCAGTTCCCGGAATTGCGCACCCGCGCCACGCTCGATGCCTTGCCCCGCCTGATGCGCGCGGGCCTGATGCCATCGGCCACTGCCGACGCGCTGGCCACTGCCTATGTTTTCCTGCGCCAGGTCGAGCACCGGATCCAGTACCTGGACGACCAGCAGACCCATGTGCTGCCTACCAACGACGACGACCTGAACTGGATCGCGCGCACCATGGGGTATCCCGCCAGCGGGCCGCTGCTGGCCGAACTCGACCGCCATCGGGAAGTGGTGGCGCAGGAATTCGATGCCTTGCTCGGTGGCGGCAAACCCGATTGCAAATCCTGCGGCAACGGCAACAGCAACGCGGCGATGGCCACGCCGGCCAGCTTCGACGAATTCGTCCAGGGCCTGCCCGACGGCTTGCGCGAACGTGTTGCGGCCTGGGGCGAGAATCCCCGTTTTCGTGCCTTGCGGGACGAGTCCCGGATCAGGCTGTTCCGGCTGATCAGCCGTACCGCCACCTGGACCCGCGAGACGGCGATCACCGAGGAGGCCGCGGTTCGGCTGGCCGACTGGATCGAGCCACTTCTGCGCCGCGAAAGTTACCTGGCACTGCTGCTGGAGCGCCCTGCCGTGCACCAGCGACTGCTGCGCCTGCTGGGCAATGCCAAATGGCCGGCACGGTACCTTCTCAGGCATCCGGGCGTCATCGACGAACTGGCCAACAGCACCATGGTGACGGAACGCTTTCAGAGCGTCGATTTCGAGCGCGAGCTCGAGCAGCGCCGGGAAGCACTGCACATCACGGAAGAAGACGACGACGAGACGTTGCTGAACCTGTTGCGCCGCGCCCACCATGCCGAAGTTTTCCGGACCCTGGCCCGCGATGTCGAAGGTGCACTCAGCGTCGAGCAGGTCGCCGACGATCTGAGCGCGCTGGCGCAGTCGGTATTGCGCGTCACGATGCGCTGGTGCTGGAACCGGCTGAAGAACCGGCACCGCGACGACCCGCAGCTGGCCGTCATCGCCTACGGCAAGCTCGGTGGCCTGGAGCTGGGGTATGGCAGTGATCTGGACATCGTCTTTGTCTACGAGGACGATGACGAGCGTTCGTCGGAGATCTATGCCGCGTTTGTCCGCAAACTGATCAACTGGCTGACGGTCAAGACCGGTGAAGGTGATCTGTACGAGATCGACACCGCGCTGCGGCCCAATGGCAATTCCGGTCTGCTGGTCACCAGTTTCGAGGCCTATGCCGCCTACCAGCAAAAGCGGGGCAGCAACACCGCCTGGACCTGGGAACACCAGGCGATGACACGGGCCCGCTTCCTGCTGGGCGACGAGAATCTGCGCGCGCGTTTCGACGAGGTCCGCCGTGGCGTTGTCACTGCCCAGCGCGATCCGGAAAACCTGCGCGCCGAGATCGTCGCGATGCGCGACAAGGTGCGCACAGCCCATCCGGTCAAGGCTGGTCGCTTCGATGTGAAGCACAGCCCTGGCGGCATGGTCGATGTCGAGTTTGCGGTCCAGTTCCTGATCCTGTCGCAGGCCGCGAACCACGACACACTGGCGGCCAATTCCGGAAACATAGCGCTGCTGCACCGTGCGCAGGAGGCCGGCCTGTTGCCCAAGGAGGTCGCAGATGCGGCCGCGCGCGCCTACCGCGCCTTGCGCCGGGTCCAGCACCATGCCCGGCTCAACGAGACCACAACCCAGCTGCCAAGCGACGAGCTCGGGACGGAACGCGACGCTGTGCTGGCCTTGTGGCGGGCAGTGTTCAGCCCCCCACACGCATGATGCGCGCAGCCACTGCGCCGGAAAGATCCGGATAAGCCACCCTGTTGACCGGCTTGTGTGGCAATCACATCCGGCCTGGCGAGGGTATGCTGCAGCATGAACCGTATCCTGTCCCCGTAGTGCGAACCGATCCTCAACTGCATTTGCCATGAATCTCGTACAAGTCGTCGACGAGTCGATCGCCATCGGCCAACCTTTGCCGTTCTCGCTGCGTGACCAGAATGGCACGCTGCTGGCACGCAAGGGGTATGTGCTGGTGTCCCGCGACGATCTGGAAGCTGTGCGCGGGCGAGGCAACGGCTTCTATGTCGATGTGTCCGAGTCCGAGCAGCATCAGAAGGCATTCGTCGGCAAGCTCCATGCGCTGGTCCGCGATGAACGGCCACTGGGCAAGATTGCACAGGCAGCCTTGACCACCGGCGATCTGGCGGTGCCGCCACGCAACCGGAATCTGGGCGACGCGCTGGACTGGCTGGACCTGCAGGTCCAGGGCAACCGGCTGCTTCGCGATATGGCCGGCGCGCATTTCTGCGAGGATCTTGACCGCCTGCACACGCGGCTGACACAGCAGACCGAACGCAATCCCGACGGCGCCCTGTTTGCGTTGTTTCACCTGGCCGCACGCGAGATCCAGCTGTACAGCGCAACCCATTCGATGCTGGTCAGCGTGATGTGCGCGCTGGCTGCGCGCGATGTGCTGGGATGGCCGGCGCATCTGGTGGACAGCGTGTGCAAGGCCGCATTGACGATGAACATCGCGATGACCGAACTGCAGGACCGGTTGGCCGCGCAGAACGAACCCCCGACGCTGGCCCAGCGCGAGCTGATCGATGAACATCCCGGCCAGTCTCAGGCCTTGCTGCTCGGACTGGGGATGGAAGATGCCTTGTGCCTGGAAGCCGTGCGTTACCACCATGCCACCGGTCCCGGCCCGCTGGCCACGCGCACGGCAGGTCAGCAACTGGCGCGCTTGCTGCAGCGGGCGGACAAGTTTGCCGCGCACCTGTCACCGCGCTCCTCGCGCCGGCCCGATTCTGCGTCCGCAGCGATGCAGGCGGTGTATTTCGACGAAGCGCGCGCCCTCGATGAAGCCGGAGCGGCACTGATCAAGGCGGTCGGGGTGTATTCACCTGGCGCGCTGGTCCGGCTGGCCAACCTGGAAACCGGCGTGGTGGTGCGCCGGGGTATCAATACGACGATGCCGCGGGTGGCGATCCTGGTCAACCGCGACGGTATTCCGACCGGCGAGCACCCGGTGCGGGACACCAGCCAGCGCGAGTTTCGCATCACTGCGAGCGTGGCGTCCAGCGACTGCAAGGTTCAGATCAACCTGGACCGAATGCTGGCGCTGACCGCGGGGCCTGCCGCGTCAAACCGCCCCTGGTAAGGCCGCCGGCAAAATCAGCGTTTCGCTTTCGCGCGCGAGTTCCTTGCGGTATTTGTTGAGCTCCTGGACCGTCGCGAAGCTGCGGTTGAACAACAGGCTCAGGTTGTGCAGGATGCGCTCGACGACGCGCCCCTCCCAGCTCGCATCGAACTTGATCTGCTGGTCAAGCCAGTGCTCCAGCCACTCGGGGTCCGGCATCCGGCTCTGTACCGTGTCCTTGGGAAACAGCGACTTGTTGACATGCAGATTCGTCGGATGCATGGCCTGCGCCGTACGGCGGGCGCTGGCCATCAGCACACCGACCTTGGCAAATGCAGACTTTGCCTCCAGCCCGAAGCGGGAGATCGCCTGCTTCATGTATTTCAGATATGCGCCACCGTGGCGTGCCTCGTCCTGGCTGAGTCGGTTGTAGATCTGTTTGATCACCGGTTCGGTATGCCACTGGCTGGCGCGACGGTACCAGTGGTTGAGCCGGATCTCACCGCAGAAATGCAGCATCAGCGTCTCCAGTGCCGGCGCCGGGTCGAACTCGAATCGGACATCGTGCAGTTCGGCCTCTGTCGGGTGCAGGTCGGGCCGGAAGCGGCGCAGGTATTCCATCAGCACCAGCGAGTGTTTCTGCTCCTCGAAGAACCAGATCGACATGAAGGCCGAGAAATCGCTGTCGTGGCGGTTGTCGCGCAGGAACATCTCGGTGGCCGGCAATGCCGCCCATTCCGTGATGGCATTGAACTTGATGGTTTTCGCCTGCTCGTCGGACAGGCGGCTGGCGTCGAACGTGTCCCAGGGAATGTCCTTCGCCATGTCCCAGCGGACGGCCTCCAGTTGTTTGAACAGTTCGGGATACAGCATGGGGACCTTTGTTGAACGACCGGTGCGACGTGCGGATGGATCCGATTCTAGGGGGCACCTGCCAATACACCGTGTCGGCCGACCCCGGATACGGACGTAGGCGACAACACGAGGAACGCAGCAACCCGTCATTCAATGGCGAGGCTGCGACCCATGGCAGGGGCAACAAAACCCAACGCAAGCCGGGTAAATACTATGTGGTCTGTAAATTACCAAACAGTATATACTTAATCACATGAGTCACACTTGTACTTTCCACGTGCCTGTTTCCGTTGCGCCCTGGACTGGGAACTTGTCCAGGACATCACGGATCGGAAATGCAGAGTGCATCACCCGGTTCTGGACCGGTTTGCTGCTGCGAAGCCGCCCGGACGCCTGGCGATCCGGTGCAACCACGGGGTTGTTCTCCTCCTCCCCCTTGTTGACCCTGGGGTGCTTCGCGGCAACTTTGTCGGTCAAGCGCGCGACCCAGCGGAGTCCGGCATGAGGGTTGCCATCATCGGTTCGGGCATTTCGGGCCTGGCCGTCGCCCATCGTCTGGCCGACCACGCCAGGGTCTCGCTGTTCGAAGCTGCCGACTACTTTGGCGGTCATACCCACACCGTCGATATCAGCTTGCCCGTCAATGGGCGTTTGGTCCGCCATGGCGTGGACACCGGCTTCCTGGTTTTCAATGAACGCACCTATCCCTCGCTGATCGCGTTGTTTGCCGAACTTGGTGTGGAAACCTGCACCTCGGACATGTCGTTCTCGGTCCAGTCCGCAGACCCTGACAGCGGCCGGCACGTGGAATGGAGTGGCACCAGTCTGAGCAGTGTGTTCACGCAAAGGCGAAACCTGCTCAGCCCGCGCTTTCTGGGCATGTTGCGCGACCTGGCCCGGTTCAACCGCCTGACGCAATCCATTGCCGCTGCCGGACAGGAGCGGCAATTGCAGCAGTCGCTGGGGGATTTCCTGCGGCAGAACCGGTTTGGTGCCGCCTTCATCGAATGGTATTTCCTGCCGATGGTGGCCTGCATCTGGAGTTGCCCTGCGCAGCAGATGCTGCAGTTCCCGGTTGCCACGATGATCCGCTTCTGCCACAACCACGGTCTGAACCAGGTCAGCGACCGGCCACAGTGGTGGACGGTCAAAGGCGGTGCACGCCACTATGTCGAGAAGATCGTCGCGCGTGTTGCCGACAAGCGCCTGCGCACGCCGGTGCTGGCCATCGAGCGCCACGGCGAGACCGGTGGCGTGACCGTGTTTACCGCGCAGGGAGGTGAACACTTCGACCGTGTCGTGCTCGCCACCCACAGCGACCAGGCACTGGGCTTGTTGCGTGATGCCAGCCCGGCCGAGTGCGCGACACTGGGCGCGGTGCGGTACCACCCCAACCGCGCGGTGCTGCATACCGACACCTCGGTGCTGCCACGCAACACCCGTGCCTGGGCAGCGTGGAACTACGAGTCCGGCAGCCAGCACGGAGGCCGCGCCGACGCGCATGCGGTCTGCCTGCACTACCTGATCAACCGTCTGCAACCGCTGCCATGGCAACAGGCGGTAGTGGTATCGCTGAACCCGCTGAGGGAGATCCGGCAGGATCAGATACTGGGCGAATACCGGTATGCGCACCCGGTGTTTGACCGTGTTGCCATTGCTGCACAAGCGCAGGTCCCGCAGTTGCAAGGGCAACGCAGCACCTTCTTCTGCGG
>JAGPBF010000295.1 GCA_018063505.1 Rhodoferax sp. | reverse complement strand
CGCGCTACATTCTGCTCTACGACTGGTCGGAGACTGAAGCCCGGGAAGCTGCGTTCAGCACGGTGGTGATTGTCAGCGCGCTCAGCCTGTGTGTATTGGCGGTGATTCTGATGTACGCCATTGCCGGACGCCTGACTCTGGGGCTCAAAACCCTGGCCTCCCGGGTCGTGAAGGGACGTGGTGACACGCCGTTCGTGCAGCCAGACATGGAGTATGAACTGCTAGCCGTGGCCCTGGCGCTGGACGCCGCCGAAATGCGCCAGACCGAGTTGCTGACGCGTGAGCGTGACTTCAGCGCCAACCTGTCGCACGAACTGCGTACCCCTCTGGCCGGCATTCGAAGCGATGCCGAAATGCTCGCCACCAACGAAGCCTTGCCCGTCGGAGCGCGGCGGCGCGCGGCAAGGATCATCACTGCCACCGACAGTACGACACAGTTGGCCGAATCACTGTTGCTGCTGGCCCGCGAGGCGCGTCCGCAACTGCTGGAGGCAGTGAGCGTGGCCGATGCGACTCGCAACGCTTGGGTCGGCATCCAAAGCCAGTCGACCAAGCAGGTCGAGCTCGACCTGCAGATACCGGAGTCGGCGGTGTTACAGGCTGATTCAGCACTTTTGCAACTGGTTCTGCGCAATTTGCTGGCGAATGCGTTGCGGCACGGTGAAGGGATAGGGGTGAGCTGCGTGCTGGAGGGCAGTCGCCTGTCCGTGCAGGATCGCGGCCCTGGCCTCCCGGAAGGCGACCCAGATCAGATTTTCCAACGCTTCCTTCGTCGCGGACAGAAGCCTGGTCACGGCCTCGGTCTCGCGCTGGTCAAGCACATCTGCACGGCTTGTGGTTGGTCAGTGCGGGCATTCAACCGACCTGGTGGTGGCGCTTCCGTCGAAGTGGACTTCGGCGCGGCCGCCAGTCCCTGACAGCCGTTTCCCGGGGCGATATTCGCACCCCTGGCATCACAATTTCCTCACTTTTCGCTCACTGATTCTTCACGGCGGCAAGCCTAGATTGCGGACGACATCCGCAAACAAGCACCGCAATGAAAGAATCCAGCCTCGCACTGACCCCCGCCCTCGGTAACGACACATGCTGTCAACCGCTGCCCCAAATTCGGGATTCGGTAACCACCAGATTGTGGCGGGCTTGCTGCGGCTGGCGACCAGAGATCGGACAGGAAGCGCTGTTGCTGGCTGTGCTCCTGTTTTTTATTCTCGCCAGCAATTCCCTGTTCTGGAAAGCCCTCCTCGCCGACCGTTCCCTGGCTGATGCGGCCAGCTGGGGCTATGCGCTGGCCGTGGGGATCGGAATTGCCGCGCTGCAGTTCATCATCTACGCGCCGTTGCTGAACCGCTGGACGGCGAAACCGCTGCTCGGGCTGCTGATCGTGATATCCGCTTTCGCCGGCTTCTACATGGACAAATTCGGCATCTACCTCAACCCCGAGATGCTGCGCAATGTGCTGAGTACCGACGTCGCCGAGGCGCGCGAGCTGATCACCCTTGATCTCCTGCCGCATCTGCTGCTGTATGCGGCGCTGCCGCTGGCCATCCTGCATCGCCTGCGCCTGCGCCGGCGCAACCTCGGCCGCGGCATCTTGCTGCGCAGCGGTGCGATCCTGCTGGCGGCAATGGTCGGCGCCGGCGCACTGTCGCTGGTGTTCAAGGGCTTCGCCGCGCAGATGCGCAATCACAAGGAAATTCGTTCCCTGATCACGCCGACCAACGCCGTGTATTCGCTCGGCCGGGTACTGGTCAAGGATGTGAAGGCCGCGCCGCAGCCGCGGCGCCCGATCGGCACCGATGCCGTGCTCGCACCGAGCTGGCAGCAGCGAGACAAGCCGGTGCTGTTCGTGATGGTGGTGGGTGAGACTGTCCGCGCGGCGAACTGGGGGCTGAACACAAACAGCCTGCATCCAACCACCCCCGAACTGGCGCAGCGCGACGTGATCAACTTTGCCGACGTGGACAGTTGCGGCACCAATACCGAAGTCTCGGTCCCCTGCCTGTTCTCGATGCAAGGGCGGCGCAACTACGACGAGGACGCGATCCGGGGCAGCGAATCCCTTTTACACGTGCTGCAGCGCGCAGGCCTGAAAGTGGTCTGGCAGGACAACCAGTCTGGCTGCAAGGGCGTGTGCGACGGCCTGGAAGTACAGCGGCCCGATCCGGCGGCGAGCCCAGCCCTGTGCGACGGCGACCGCTGCCTGGACGAAGCCCTGCTGCAGGAGGCCGAAGGCTTGCTGCGCGACACCCAGGGCAACCTGGTACTGGTGCTGCACCAGTTGGGCAACCATGGCCCGGCTTACTACAAGCGCTACCCGGTGGAGTTTCGCCGCTTCACCCCGACCTGCGACACCGACGATCTCAGCCGCTGCTCGCGTGAGGAAATCGCCAATAGCTACGACAACGCGGTGCTCTATACCGACCATGTGCTGGCAAGGACCATCGATATGCTGAAGTCGCAGCAGGCGCATTACGACACTGCCTTGTTGTACGTCTCCGATCACGGTGAGTCACTAGGCGAGAAGGGATTGTTTCTGCATGGCATGCCCTATGCCATCGCACCCAGCGAACAGACCAAGGTACCGATGGTGATGTGGTTCTCACCGGGATATGCGAAAAGCTTCGGGCTTGATCTCGCCTGCCTGCAGCGGCGCGCCCTACAACCGGCGTCACATGACAACGTGTTCCACTCGATACTCGGTCTGCTCGACGTGCGCACCGGGGTGCGGGATCCATCCATGGATCTGTCGGCAACCTGCCGGAGCTGATCGAATATGTCCGACACACCGGCTACCACAGCGCCCTGCCGCCCGTTGTCAACGGCGCCCACCTGGATGGTGATGCAGGGGCTGTGGCTGCTGATGATCGCCGGGGTGTTGCTTTGGGTGTTCCAGACCACCGACCTAGACCGCCAAATCGCGCACCTGTTCTTCGACGAGCAGCAAGGGTTGTTCCCTCTGCGACGCACTTGGCTGTTCGAGAACCTGCTGCACCGCAGTGCGAAGCAGGTGACCTACCTCGCAGTGGCGGCAGCCTTGTACGTCTGCTACCTCGGCTACCGTGGTGAACTCGAATGGCTGCCGCCACGTAACGCCCTGCTGGCCGCCCTTGGGATGCTACTGATTCCACTGGGCATTGCGACCCTAAAGGAATTGATCAGCCGCCACTGCCCGTGGGACATGGTGGATTTCGGCGGCTACGCGCCCTATCTCCACCTGCTTGAAGCACCACCGACGACGATCAAGGCGGGCGTCTGCTTTCCAGCCGGACATGCATCGACCGGCCTCCTGTGGATCGTCTGGGGGGTGGCGTTGCGACCTGCAGGCCGTGGCATGTCGCGGCTAGGGCTGTTGGCGGGTCTGTTGCTTGGGGGCGTGCTGGGGGTTGCACGCATGGCCCAGGGGGCGCATTTCCTCTCGCACACCCTGTGGTCACTGTGGTTCGCCTGGGCTATTAGTCTGGGGCTGGCCTATGTCGTGGGTACCGACCTCCGGCTGAAGACGGCACGCGAGCAGTAGAACTGAGCCACCTCAGCCGCCATCAACTAATTCCAGACTGTTCAGATCCGGTACGCATGGATTCACTTGTGTTACGGCCTGCTCTCTTGCTGTGTGGAAACTCACGACCCTGCGTTGCAGCGCCGCCGCATCGTCGTGATAATGGGGTGTGCGGACAACGCCACGGACGGGGCTTCGATCCACAAGGCTTGCTGCTGTTGTTACTTCCGGCCAGGGTCGATTGAACTGAGTATCAGGAGTGGCTGAACTGCAGTCGGCCACTCCTAAAAAGGCGGATCACCGAAACTGAATTCACTGCTGACCTAGAGTTATGACCCAGTAATGAACGCAACTGACCGACTGCCGGAGATCACTTACGGCTGCTTCGTAGAAGCGAAACACGAATAACCGTAGCTGGGCGCTTTAGAAACCCGACAGGCAGGTGTGGGGCGATAGGCTGAGTTGCGTTTTTCGGTAAGCAGCCGCTCGGATTCGTCGGCCAAAATTTCCTGGTTGAAGTGAACGAATGGCTGCAATGCGAAGTGTTGCTGCCGTTCAAGATTCATACCTTCAATGACCGCAGTGGCCGA
>JAGPBF010000294.1 GCA_018063505.1 Rhodoferax sp. | reverse complement strand
CGAGATCGCCGGAATCGACACATTCGCGATCGACGAGTCGAGCACATTCATGAACGTGGCCAGCGACAAGGCGATGGTCCCGAGCGTGCGCTCGCGCCCCTCCAACGGCGCAAACACCGGCGGCCCGGCCGGCCTGGGGGCGGGTGCTGGCGCGCGCGGTGGCGTCGCTGCAGCGGCGGCGTCGCCAGCCGTGATGGTGGTGGACATGGTGTGGCGTTGGAACGAAGGACTAGCGGGCCGGCACGGCTGCGCTCGACGAGGCCGCCAGCCGTGCGCCGGCCAGCGTGGCGACGGGCGCAGCTGGCTTCACGGCCGGGCTCCCGGCATTGCGTGCGCTGTTGCCGCCACCATTGGCGGCGATCACCCAGCGTACCTGGGCATCGGCCGCGCTGTCATCGCTGGCATAGACAGCGGTCTGCGCGCTGGCGGGAGCCGCCGAGCCATCAGCGAGCATGCGCCCGTCGGTCTTGCTGATGTCGACCTGCGCCTCCATCGACAGGCCGACACGCAAGGGATGCGCAACCAGTTCCTTCGGGTCCAGCGTGATGCGCACCGGCACGCGTTGCACCACCTTGATCCAGTTGCCGGTGGCGTTCTGCGCCGGCAACAAGGCAAAAGCGGCGCCGGTTCCAGCGCCCAGGCCCTCGATGCTGCCGTGGTACTCGACCTTCTTGCCGTACACATCAGCCTGCAAGTTCACCGGCTGCCCGATGCGCAGGCGCTGCAACTGGCTTTCCTTGAAATTGGCCTCGATCCAGACACGATCGAGTGCGATCAGCGACATCAGCGGTGTGCCGGCGGCAACACGCTGGCCCAATTGCACGCTGCGTTTGGCCACATAACCATCGATCGGCGCCACCAGTTCGGTGCGGCGCAGCGCCAGGTAGGCTTCACGCACCCGCGAGGCGGCGCGCACGACATTCGGATGCTGGTCGACAGTCACGCCGCCGGTCTGGGTCTGGTTCGAGCTCAGCTGCTCACGCGCTGCAGTGACCGCAGCCTGCGCCGCCACCTGGCCACTGCGGGCCGCCGCCAGTTGCGCATTGGCATGGTTGAACTCCTCCTTGCCGACCGCACCGGTGACCACCAGCGGTGCGCGCCGTGCCACGTCATCCTGGGCCCGGTTGTATTCGACCTGCACCCGTGCCAGGTCGGCCTCGCGCGCGGCGATCTGGGCCTGCAGCGTGCTGTTGTTGGCATACAAGGAACGCACTTCGCGCACCGTTTGCGCCAGCTGGGCTTCAGCCTGGTCGAGCGCGACCCGGGCGTCGGCCGGATCGAAACGCACCAGCACGTCGCCGGCTTTGACATGCGCCGTGTCATCGGTGCCGATCTCGACCACGGTGCCGGCGACCTGTGGCGTGATCTGCACCACATTGCCCTGCACGTAGGCGTTGTCGGTCGACTCGAAGTGATTCAGCACCAGTGCCCAGTAGGCGCCATAAGCGACGCCGGCAACGGCGACAAGCGCCGTGACGGCAGTCAGCGCCTTCTTGCGCTTCGGGTTGCCAGGTGCTGCAGCGGTGGTTTCAGGGGTTGTCATGGACTTGCTCCGGGAAAAAGTGATCGGTGGGCAGGTGGCCGCGCGCTCAGGGCTGCGCGGTCTGCACGCCTGTGTCGGCGATGACATCGGGATCGCCGGAATAACCACCGCCGAGCGCGCGCACCAGGGCCACCTGGCGGTCGAATACGCGCGCCGTCAGATCGGCAGCCAGCCGGCGCTGGTTCAGCAACTGGCTCTCGGCATAAAGCACCGCCAGGTAAGTGGCCAGGCCGGCCTTGTAGCGTTGCGAGATCAGGTCGTAAGCCGACTCGGCCGCAGCCTGCGCGGCAGACTGTTCATGCTGCTGGCGGGCCAGCGACTGCAGGCTGCCGAGCTGGTCCACCACGTCACGCACGCCGTCTCGCACGACGGTGTTGTAGCTTTCGACGGCCAGATCGAGGTCCGCGTTCCTGACCCGCAGATTGGCACGCAGGCGGCCGGCATCGAAGATCGGCAGGTGGACGGCGGGCCCGAAACCGATCTGCCGGCTGTCGGCCTTGAGCAATTCGCCCAGCCCGATGCTGGACAGGCCGACGAAGGCGTTCAGGTTGATGTTGGGATAGAACTGGGCGCGGGCGACGGCAGTGTCCTGCGTGGCCGCCTCGACACGCCAGCGCGCGGCCTCGATGTCGGCACGCCGACCCAGCAGGTCGGCCGGCAATACCGCGGGCAGGTCCATGCGGCGCACATCGGCCAGCGTCACCACCAGCGTGTCCAGCGCATGCGGGGCCTGTGCGGTGAGCACGGCCAGCGCATGGCGCGCGAGCATGATCTGCTCGTCGAGTTGTTCGATCTGCGTGCGCGCGTCGGGCAATGCGCCCTCACCCTGCCGCGCCTCGACAGCGGTATCGAGACCGGCCTGCACGCGCTGCCTGATCAGCACCAGCAGGTCCTGGCGCTGCTGCAAGGCGCGCGCGGCCACCTCGCGCTGCGCGAACAGCTGGCCGATCCGCAGATAGGTCTGGGTCACATTGGCAGCCAGCAATACGCGGGCCGCCGCGATTTCGGCCTGCGCCGCGCGCTCTGCGCCGACAGCGGCTCCAATGGCGGCGCGGTTGCGCCCGAAGAAATCGAATTCCCAACTGGCACTGGCCTGCGCTGTTGCCAGCGTACGGATCGATCCACCCAGGGGTGGCGGATAGATGCTGTTGGCACTGAAGCGCTGGCGCGTCGCATCCAGGCTGCCGCCGACCTGCAGACCTTCGGCGGCGTTGGCACCGGCAACCACGGCCTGCGCACGCGAGAGTCGGGCCTGCGCCAGGCCCAGCGACGGGCTCTCGGCGAGGGCATGTTGCACCAGATCGTCCAGCGCCGGCGCGCCCAGGCCATGCCACCAGTGGGCTGATGGTGCAGGCGCCTGTGTCGTAGCAGAGGAGGTCAGGCCGGCCGCTTCGGGCGTGAGCGGTTTTGCGACGGACACGATGCCAGCGCTGCTGACACAGCCGCTCATCATGATCGCCGCGCTGATCGACGCCAGCGCGGCTCCGATCGCCCGCAGTACACGCGACAGCCGGCTGTTGCGGCGCTGCGGATATTCAGGCTGCAGCGGCGCCAGGACTGGAGGGGCTGCGGGAATCTTGGTGGTCATATGCATTGAAACAAGGAATGCCTTGGTCCGGCCCTGTGCGCATGCGCGCAGGGCCGGACCGCCGCGGATCAGTCAGGGTCGCGCAAGACCTCGCCGTTTCGAAGCATGCGCTGCAGAAATGACAACAACTGTCGCCATTCGGCTTCGCTGAAGCCCACCAGGTGTTCGTTCATGATGGCCGACAACACGGCGGGAACCTCGGCGATGGCGGCCTCGCCTTCGGCTGTGATGGCGACCCGCACGACGCGACGGTCTTCGGTGGAGCGGATGCGCCGGCACAGTCCTTTTTTCTCCAGTCGGTCGAGCAATCGCGTGGTGGCGCCGGCATCGGTCTGCAGCCAACGCGCGAGTTCGGCCACGGTGGACTCGCCCGACATGCGCAGGCGCATCAACGGCCCCCACTGGGAATTGGTCAGCCCATGTTCGCCCAGCCGTTTGTCCGCCTGCCCGACGATGGACATCATCACGTGCTTCATCAGAAAACCGACGCTGTCGTTGACCGCATATGCCGAGGGCCGGTAAAAGCAGGCTTGTGGCCTGGGCAAGCTGGTGCCAGTCGCGTCGGGAGAGGCGGCCGATGGTGCTGCCGTCGCAGCGATGGCGGCGGCAGGCGGCGGCGTTTTGGCGCCAGCCGCGGTTCCGGTCCTGGCTTTGGCCTTGACTTTGCTGTCAGCGCTGGCGCGGGTCTTGGGCGGATGGGCAGGCACGGGGTGAAAAAGGGAGGCGGGGAAAGGCGAAAATATAGTTGCCTAGGCAATTATTGTCAAGGCATGCTTATGCAAGACCTTGCCGACGACAGGCCCATCCCGGCTGAACCTCAGGTTTTGCGGCAGCACCTGCCGGCGTGGCAAAGCCGCCGCGCAGCCGTGCACCGGCGTCACAGCCCCAAGGGGCAGACAGGCATCAACTGCGGTTTCGGCGCGCGCAGCGCGACAGGTTCAGCGAACGGGCGAACGT
>JAGPBF010000111.1 GCA_018063505.1 Rhodoferax sp. | reverse complement strand
TGCATCAGCGTAGGCTTGTTCTGCAATCGGTCCAACAACTTCATGGCAGTGATTGCTTCTTGTGCGTCTGGCTTCTCCCATTTCAGCGGAATGTAGTAGTACTCCATTCCAACAGCCTCGACGAGTTATTTTTCATCGCCAATGGCATCAGGATTGCTGTCTGCCGAGGCTACGTTGACCACGACCTTGTAGCCTGCGGCTGCGATCGCGGCGAACTGATTTCGCCTGGGTTGGCCAGATACAGACAACGACGGCGTGTACTGATGGAACTTCTGAATTTCTGGCAATGGCCCCGCGGCATTTGCCGAAAAACAGGCCAAGCAAACGAGGGGTACGAGCGCCAATCGTGCATCCATAAAACCTCGAAAACTGGAAAGTGTGGCCTTTCAGTATATTTTGATGGTCAGCCCGCCGCTGCGCTCACTCCTTCCAGCCGCCCCCCAGCGTCTTGTACACCGCCACCAGGTTCTGCGCCTGCAACAATTGCAGCTGCAGCACGGACTGGCGCACCGCAAAGGTCGAGCGTTGCGCATCAAGCCGTTCGAAGGCGCTGGTGATGCCTTGCGCAAAGCGCAGGTCGATCAGTTTGAGCCGGGTCTGCTCGGCCGCGGCCTGGGCCTGTTGTGCACGCAGCTGGTCGGCCAGCGTGGCGCGAATTGCCAGCGCATCGGCCACCTCGCGGAAGGCGCTCTGGATCGTTTTCTCGTACTGGGCCACGGCGATCTCGCGTCCGACCTTGGCGGCGTCCAGGTTGGCCTGGTTGCGGCCACCATCGAAGATCGGCAGCAGGATTTGCGGCGCGAAGGTCCAGCCGAAGGAGCCGCTGCGGAACAGGCCGCTGAGCTGGCTGCTGGCCGTGCCGATGCTGGTGGTGAGCGTGATGCGCGGCAGGAAGGCCGCACGTGCCGCACCGATATCGGCATTGGCTGCGAGCAGTTGCTGTTCGGCACCCCGTACGTCGGGTCGGCGCAGCAACACCTCGCTGGCAAGCGCGGCGGGAACCAGGCCAACCAGCCCCTGGGAGGTCAGCGCGAGGCCGGCCGGCAGATCGGCCAGCGCGGCGTCTGACAGTGGCTGGCCGACCAGCAGGTTCAGCGCGTTGAGATCCAGCGCGCGCTGGCGTTGGAGCTGCGCCAGCGTGACACGTGCGCTCTCGACCAGTGATTCGGCACCACGCAGGTCAAGCCCGGAGCTCACGCCGGCATCGAACGTGCGCTGGGTCAGTCGCAGCGATTCTTCGCGGCTGGCCAGCGTCTCACGGGTCAGCTTGAGCTGTTCGTCATCGGCCAGCAGGCTGAGGTAGCTGCTGGCGACCGACGCTATCAGGCTGATCTGCACGGTCTTGCGCGCTTGCACCGACGCCAGCATCTGGGCCCGGGCGGATTCGCTGAGATTGTTCAGGCGCCCGAAGAAATCGGCCTCGTAATTGGTGATCGAAAAGCCCGCGCTGTAGGCGTTGCTGATGCCGCCGTTGGTGTTGGGTGTTCGCGATCCGGTCGCGCCAACGCCGATGGTCGGAACCTCGTCGGCGCGGCGGATCTGCAACTGCGCGCGCGCTTGTTCGAGGTTCAGTGCTGCCACGCGCAGATCCCGGTTGTGTTCGAGTGCCAGTGCGATCAGTTGCTTGAGCCTGGCATCCTGGAAGAAGTCTTGCCAGGCCAGATCGGGTGCCGCGATCGATGCATTGCCGGCGTCCTCGGCCGCCAACACGGGAAACTGCGCTGCCACCGGTGCCTGCGGCCGCTCATAGGCCGGGATCAGGCTGCCGCAACCGGCCAGCACGGCGGCTGCCAGGGCCGTGGTCAGCCAGCGGGCGCCGGTCTGCACAACAGCCGGCATGGTGCTGCTGGTGCGCGGGGAAGATGTCATGCGGATCATCGGATTCATGGTGTCGCGCTGGTGTCGGTGATGGGGGCAGGCGTGTGGCCATTGGCTTCATCTTCGTGGGCGTACATGCGGCGCTGACGCTCGCTGCCCTTGAAGATCCGCCGCACCACGACGAAGAAGATGGGCACGAAAAACACTGCCAGCATGGTGGCCGCCAGCATGCCCGACATCACGCCGGTGCCGATCGCACGCTGGCTGGCCGAACCCGCTCCGCTGGCGAACACCAGCGGCATCACGCCCAGGATGAAGGCCATCGATGTCATGACGATAGGCCGAAAGCGCAAGTGGGCTGCCTCCAGCACCGCCGCCACCGCGCTTCGGCCCTGGGCCTGCAGGTCCTTGGCGAATTCGATGATCAGCACCGCATTCTTGGCGCCCAGACCGATGATGGTGATCAGGCCCACATTGAAGTACACGTCGTTCGACAGTCCGCGCGCATGGGAACCGAGCAACACGCCGAGCACTCCCAGCGGAACCACCAGGATTACCGCCAGCGGTATCGACCAGCTCTCATAAAGTGCCGCCAGCGCCAGGAACACCGCCAGCAGCGCGAAGCCGAACAGGATGAAGGCCTGCGAGCCGGCCAGGCGTTCTTCGCGTGACTGTCCGGTCCACTCGAAGCCGAAGCCGGTGGGCAATTGCCCGGCCAGCCGTTCCATTTCGGCCATTGCGGCGCCGCTGCTGTAACCTGCTGCAGCTTCGCCCGACAGGCGCATCGCCGAGTACCCGTTGTAACGGATCGTCTGCATCGGACCGACGATCCATTTGCTGCTGGCGAAGCTCGACAGCGGAACCGCCTGGCCCCGGTTGTTGAGCACGTTGATACGCAGCAGGTCGGAGCTTTGCATCCGGGTGGGCGCGTCGGCTTGCACGATCACGCGCTGCAGGCGCCCGGCATTGGGGAAGTCGTTGACATAACTCGAACCGACGGCAGTCGACAAGGCGCTGCCAATGGCATCGAAGCTCACGCCCAGCGCGTTGGCCTTGTCGCGGTCGATGTCCAGCTGCAGTTGAGGCGCGTCTTCCAGACCGTCCGGCCGCATGCCGGTGATGATCTTGCTCTGCGACGCCAATCCCAGCAACTGGTTGCGTGCCGCCAGCAAGGCATCGTGGCCAAGCCCGGCCCGATCCTGCAGGCGGAAGCTGAAGCCGGCCGCCGAACCCAATTCCGGGATCGGAGGCGGACTGACGGCAAAGATGAATGCGTCACGCACCGACATCATGGCGCCGAACACCCGACCGGCCAGCGCCTGCGCCGACTGGTTGGGCCCCGCGCGTTCGGCCCAGTCCTTCAGTGTGACGAAGGCCAGCGCCGCATTCTGGCCGCTGCCGGAAAAGCTGAAACCCAGGACGCTGACCATGCTCTGCACCTCGGGCTGCTTGAGCACGAAACCTTCGACCTTTTCCATCACGTCCAGCGTCCGGTTCTGCGTGGCGCCCGGTGGCAGCTGCACGTTGACGATGATGTATCCCTGGTCTTCGCCTGGCAGGAACGAGGTCGGAAGCCGGGTGTACAACACCGCCACGCCTGCCAGGATGGCGGCATAGATGACCAGGTAGCGTGCAGCACGCGGCAGAATCCGTGCCACCAAGCCCTCATAACCCTTGGCGGTGCGCGAGAAGCCGCGGTTGAACCAGCCGAAGAAGCCGCTTTTGGCATGATGGTGTCCGGCCTGCACCGGCTTGAGCAGCGTGGCGCACAAGGCCGGTGTCAGCGACAGCGCCAGAAAAGCCGAAAACGCGATCGAGGTCACCATGACCGCCGAAAACTGGCGGTAGATGTTGCCGACCGATCCGGCAAAGAATGCCAGCGGCACAAACACCGAGATCAGCACCACCGTGACGCCGATGATCGCGCCGGAGATCTGGCCCATCGCCTTGCGCGTGGCCTTGAGCGGCGACAGGCCTTCCTCGCTCATGATGCGTTCGACGTTCTCGACCACGACGATGGCGTCATCGACCACGATGCCGATCACCAGCACCATGCCGAACATGGTGAGCACGTTGATCGAGAAACCCATCGCCAGCAACACCGCGAAGGTCCCCATCAGCGAGACCGGGACCACAATGGTCGGAATGATCGTGTAGCGGATGTTCTGCAAGAACAGGAACATCACCAGGAACACCAGCGCCACCGCTTCGAGCAGCGTCATGGCCACCTGGCGGATCGAGATGTCGACGAAGCGCGAGCTGTCATAGGGAATGGCCCATTGCACGCCCGGCGGGAAAAAGCGCGACAACTCCTCCATGCGCGTACGCACCGCCTTGGCCGTGGCCAGTGCATTGCCGCTGGAGGAGAGCTGGATGCCGATGCCGGTCGAGGGTTTGCCGTCGAGCCGGGCTGACGAGGCATAACCTTCGGCACCGAGTTCAATGCGCGCGACATCGCGCAGGCGCACGGTGGAGCCGTCCGTGTTGGCACGCAGCACGATGTTGCCGAACTGCTGCACGTTGCCGAGCTGGCCATTCACGACCACGGTGGCAAAGATCTTCTGGCTCTCGGTGTTGGGCAGATCGCCGATGGTGCCTGCTGGCACCTGCAGGTTCTGCGACCGGATGGCAGCGGTGACATCGGCCATGGCCAAGCCATAACCCACCAGTTTCGCCGGGTCGACCCAGATGCGCATGGCGCGCTCGGTGCCGAACAGCTGTGCCTGGCCGACGCCCGGCAGGCGCTGCAATTCCGGCAACACGGTACGCGCGGTGTAGTCGCCCAGCGCGACCGGGTCGAAGTCGGGATCGTCCGAGGACAGGATGGCGAACAGCAGAAAATTGGAGTTGGCCTTGTCGACCCGCACACCCTGCTGTGTCACGCTGGACGGCAAGCGAGGCGTGGCCCGCGCCAGCCGGTTTTGCACGTCGACCTGCGCCAGTTCCGCATTGGTGCCCGTCTCGAAGCTCAAGGTGATCGAGCCACTGCCATTGGCCTGGCTGGTCGACTCCATGTAGATCAGGCCGGGCGAGCCGTTCATTTCGCGTTCGATGACGCTGATGACGCTGTCTTCCAGCGTCTTGGCCGATGCGCCTGGATAAGCTGCCGAGATGACGATGGACGGCGGCGCGACACGCGGATACTGGGAAATCGGCAACTGCGTGATCGCAACGCCGCCCATCACCAGGATGAAAAGTGCAATCACCCAGGCGAAGATCGGGCGATTGATGAAAAACTGGGCCATGGATCCGCCTTGAATTATTTGCTGGCCGCAGCCGATGGCGCGCTTGCGCCAGGCGCCGGTGCCGAAGCAGCGGACGCAGGCGCTGGCGCAGCCGAAATGCCGGCGGTGTTGCCGGCCGGGTTCCATGGTGCCGCCTTGACTGGCGCGCCGGGCACCATCATCTTCTGGAAACCTTCAACGATGACCTGTTCGCCGGGCTTGAGGCCGTCGAGCACGATCCACTGGTTGTTCTGATTGCCACCGAGCTTGATCTGGCGCTTGGCGGGCACGCCGTCAGCACCGACCACCAGCACCGTGTCGCCCTGGTTCGAGCGGGTAACGGCCTGCTGTGGCAGCAGCATCGCCGCGGGCAGTTCGGACTGGGCCAGACGCACCCGTACATACTGCCCCGGCAGCAACAGGCCGTCCGGATTGGGAACTTCGGCGCGCAAGGTGACCTGGCCCGAGGTCGGGTCGACGTTGAGGTCGGAAAACAGCAGGCGGCCGGTGCGCGGCAGATCCGAGCCGTCTTCGAGCGCGATATGCACCGTGGTGCCGTCCTTGCCGGCGCCGCGCAGCTGGTTTGATGCCATGGCCTTGCGCAGTCGCAGCAGATCGCCGCTGGACTGGGTGAAGTTCACATAGACCGAACCGATCTGCTGGATCAGCGCCATCTGCGTTGCTTCAGCCTGGCTCACCAACGCGCCTTCGGTCACCAGTGCCTGGCCGATACGGCCGGAGATCGGCGCGCGCACGGTGGCGTATTCCAGATTGATACGGCTGGTCGCCAGTGCCGCCTTGGCGCTGGCGACGTCGGCTTCGGCCAGTTTCTGGTTCGATACCGCATTGCTGTAATCGAGCTGGCTGACCGCGTTGACCGACACCAGAGGCTTGTAGCGTTCTGCGATCGATGTGACCTGGCTCAGATTCGCCTGGGCCCGGCCCAGGTTGGCCTGCGCGCTGTCGAGCGCGGCCTGGTAGGTCGCAGCGTCGATCAGGAACAGGGGATCGCCGGCCTTGACGTCACTGCCTTCGCGGAACAGGCGCTTGAGCACGACCCCGTTGACCCGCGCGCGTACCTGGGCGATGCGCACCGCACTGACGCGGCCGGGCAATTCTGTCTGCACGGCCACTGCCTGCGGCTGCACGGTGACGACACCGACTTCGGCCGGTGGCATTTTTGGCGGGCCACCGCCACCGGCGGCAGGTTCATTCTTGGCACCGCAGGCCGCAAGCACCATGGTTGCTGCCAGCGTCAGGGCCATGGCGCTGCGCATAGACAAGGCGCTGGCCGGGCGCGGGAGATGGCGTTCAGGGATTTTCGGCAACATCGAATTCTTTCCCGGCCGGGCACCGGTGCCGGTCCCGCCAGTTGTCAACAGGGTTGGTTTGCAGTTCGGGCGCCAGTATCACTTGTGCGAGTGACAAGCGTGTTCGCCCGTGCAGGTAAGTGCGGTAGTATACATACGTGCGTGAATGTATGTATGGAACAGGAGGCAAGCCATGGTACGAAAGACCAAACAGGATGCATTGGCCACGCGCAACCTGATTCTGGACACCGCGGAATGTGTTTTCCAGCGCCGCGGAGTGGCGGCGACATCGCTGCAGGAAATCGCCCAGGCCGCCGGTATGACGCGGGGCGCGATCTATTGGCATTTTCAGAACAAGGCCGATGTTTTTGCTGCCATGATGGAACGCGTGGTGTTGCCGCTCGAACACGCACTCGAAGCGTCCGACGCGCTGGAGCGTTCGGACCCGTTGGGGGTGTTGTGCCGCGGTGTCGATGATCTGCTGGCCAAACTGGTGCACGACCCGCAGGTTCGCCGGGTTTTCGAAATCGCAACGCTGAAGGTGGAATATGCCGGAGACCTGCAGGTCCTGCGTGAGCGCCGCGTGCGCTCGCGCGATGCCTGCATGGCGGATCTGGAGCGCCTGTTCACGCTGGCAGCGGTGCAGGGCCAGATCGACGCGACGCTGCCGCCCGCTGTGGCGGCGCGCGGCCTGTGTGCGCTGGTCGATGGCTTGATGCTGAACTGGCTGCTCGACCCGCAGGCCTTCGATCTGCAGAGCACCGGCAGTCAGATGCTCGATACCTATCTAAGGGGTTTGACAGGCCGCAATGTGCAGCCACCGGCGCCTGTCAGAATCAAGGAAGTCGCAACAGAACATTAGGAGAGGAACGCCATGGCGCACGCTTTCGGATCAACCCGCAAACCCTTCAAGACGGCATCGGGCAAGTCGGCGAAGTTGTTTTCGCTTCCCGCATTGACACGCCAGTTTCCCAATGTGGCGCGGTTGCCGGTGTCGCTGCGCATCGTGCTCGAATCGGTCTTGCGCAATTGCGACGGCAAACGCGTCACTGCCGAGCACGTGGCGCAACTGGCCAACTGGGCGCCCAATGCCGCGCGCACGGACGAGATTCCGTTTCTGGTCTCGCGCGTGGTGCTGCAGGATTTCACCGGCGTGCCGCTGCTCGCTGACCTGGCAGCCATGCGCAGCCTGGCAGTGCGCCTGGGCAAAGACCCCAAACGCATCGAGCCACTGGTGCCGGTCGACCTGGTGGTCGACCATTCCGTCACCATCGACCATTACGGCAAGAAGAACTCGCTCGATCTGAACATGAAGATCGAATTCCAGCGCAATCGGGAGCGTTACGAGTTCATGAAGTGGGGCATGCAGGCCTTCGACACGTTCCGGGTGGTTCCGCCGGGTTTTGGCATCGTGCACCAGGTCAACCTGGAGTATCTGGCGCGGGGCGTGCACAAGAACGCCGACGACATGGTCTATCCGGATACGCTGGTGGGCACCGACAGCCACACCACGATGATCAACGGCATTGGCGTCGTGGCCTGGGGGGTGGGCGGGATCGAGGCCGAGGCGGCGATGCTGGGCCAGCCGGTGTATCTGCTGACGCCCGACGTGGTGGGTTTCGAGATGACCGGCCGACTGCGCGAAGGTGTCACCGCCACCGATCTGGTGCTGACCGTCACCGAGATCCTGCGTGCGCAAAAGGTCGTGGGCAAGTTCGTCGAGTTCTATGGTGAAGGTGCGCGCTCGCTGGCCTTGCCCGACCGCGCGACGATTGCCAACATGGCACCGGAATACGGTGCCACCATGGGTTTCTTCCCGGTCGACGAAAAGACACTGGATTATTTCGAAGGCACCGGCCGCACGCGGGCCGAGATAGAGTTGTTCGCAGCCTACTTCAAGGCCCAGGGCCTGTTCGGGATTCCCGACGCAGGCCAGATCGCCTACTCGCAGGTGGTCAAATTCGACCTGGGCCATGTGACACCCAGCCTGGCCGGCCCCAAGCGCCCGCAGGACCGGATCGAACTGGGTCAGGTCGCATCCCAGTTCACCCACTTGTTCAGTCTGCCGAGCGCCGAGGCGGGCTTCAACCAGGAGGCAGAGAGGTTGGACGCGCGGTACGAGGTCGTGGCCAGCGGCACAGGCCCTGAAGCGCAATCCGGTGATCCGATACCGCTCGGTGCAGAACGCAACAAGGCGGAGATGGTAGCGAACCGACCGACCCGGCAGGCCACCGCACGGCCGCTGACTGCCGCGGAGACCCATCCCAGCGGCCAGCCGGCGTTGACCATCGGCAATGGTGACGTGCTGATTGCCGCCATTACCAGTTGTACCAACACCTCCAATCCCAGCGTATTGCTGGCGGCCGGGCTGCTGGCCAAGAAGGCGGTCGAGGCCGGTCTGAAGGTGCAGCCACACATCAAGACCTCGCTGGCGCCGGGCTCGCGCATCGTCACCGAATACCTGACCGAGACCGGGCTGATGCCATACCTGGAGAAGCTCGGCTTTGCACTGGCGGGATATGGCTGCACCACCTGTATCGGCAATTCGGGCGACCTGACACCCGAGTTCAATCGCCTGATCAACGACCATGACCTGGTGTGTGCCGCAGTGTTGTCGGGCAACCGCAACTTCGAGGCGCGTATCCATCCCAACATCAAGGCCAACTTCCTGGCCAGCCCGCCGCTGGTCGTGGCTTATGCAATTGCCGGCACCATGCGGCGTGACCTGATGACCGAGCCGCTCGGCAAGGGCAAGGGCGGGCGCGACGTTTACCTGGGCGATATCTGGCCGACCAGCGACGAAATTCACGCGCTGCTGAAATACGCGATGAAGGGCAAGGCGTACCGCGAGAACTACAACCTGGTAAAGACCGATCCGGGCGCGTTGTGGGGCGAGATCAAGGGCGTTTCGGGTCAGGCCTACGACTGGCCGCGCAGCACCTACATCGCCGAGCCGCCGTTTTTCGAGAAGTTCGACCTGGTCCTGCCAAAGGCCCAGGCGGCGGTGTCGGTGCAGGGCGCACGCATCATGGCGCTGTTCGGCGACTCGATCACCACCGACCACATCTCGCCAGCCGGATCGATCAAGCAGTCGTCACCGGCGGGCCAATGGCTCGAGAAACACGGCGTCATGAAGGCCGACTTCAATTCCTATGGAGCCCGCCGCGGCAACCACGACGTGATGATGCGCGGCACCTTCGCCAATGTGCGCATCAAGAACCTGATGATTCCGGCCGGCATCGACGGCTCGCGCGAGGAGGGCGGCATGACGCTGTACCAGCCCGGCGGTGTGCGCATGCCGATCTTCGATGCGGCCAACAAATACATGGAGGCCGGTGTGCCGACGGTGGTTTTCGCCGGCGAGGAGTACGGCACCGGTTCGAGCCGTGACTGGGCCGCCAAGGGCACGCAGCTGCTGGGCATCCGTGCCGTCATTGCACGCAGCTTCGAGCGGATTCACCGCAGCAACCTGGTCGGCATGGGGGTATTGCCCTTGCAGTTCAAGGGCGAGGACTCCTGGGAGTCGCTTGGCCTGCTGGGCGACGAGACAGTCGAGGTCTGGCCCTATCCGGCGCTGACTCCGCAAAGTGACGCCAGGCTGGTGATCACCGACGCCGCGGGCAAGCGCCGGGAAATCACGGTGACGCTGCGCATCGACACCCCCATCGAAGTCGACTACTACCGCAACGGCGGCATCCTGCCGTACGTGTTGCGGCAACTGCTGGGCTGATCGGCACCCCGGACCGGCACTTCGTCGACGACCGGTACCGGCGACTCGCCACGCAGGCCGTGCGTCAGTCCGGCCAACGGTGCGCTGTCACGGTCACTGCCGTCGAATGCGACCTCGGCCGCCTTGGCCTGCACGCGGGTCACGGTACCGAGGTCTTTGCCGTCGGCGTCGCGCGAACACCCGTGGCGGGTCGGCGCATGAACCGGATGGGTGCTTCCCTGACCGGACGCGCGGGTGCACCATGTTGCTGCAGGGTCTGGTCCAACGCCGCTCCGCCTTCGTCCGCCAGAGCAGCCGTGCGTGCCGCGCAGATGGCCCCGGCGCGTTGCGCATCCGTGGCCAGAGCCTGTGACAGTGCCAGGTGGTCGATGACGTGCAGCAGGTTCTCCTTGCCGCGCTCATTGGTGCTTCCGTAGCCCTTGATCAGGCGGCCACACAAGGCAATCTCGTGACCCAGAGCCCAATGTGCCCGTGCACCGCGCTCGGTGGCCACGAGCCAGCGTTCTATCAGTCCCTGTTCCTGCGTGAACCTGGTGCCGCGTCGGCGCAGCCAGCGCAGGCTGGCCAATACGCGCAGCGACAGGAAACCCAGCACGTTGTGGGTGCCGACCTTCAGAGGCACTGAAAAGGGCTCCTTGCCCCTGGCCTGGCGGCGCCGGTCCCAGCGTTGCAGCGCCTGTGCCGGTGCCGATGGCAGCAGCCCGGCCACTTCTGCCACACCCGGCTTGAAGTGCTCGTACACCCGCAGCAACTCGCCATCGGCGACCTTGACTTCCTGGCGCACACGGTCGCGGCGCGCGGCCCTGCATTTGAGATCGGCGACACGGACGATGTCGTCGAACGCCATCCACAGCGCCAGGTAACGCGCGGTTTCGCGGGTGATGGCCCAGCCGTTGCTGCCCTGCGGATCGCTCACGCGCTCGGCCGCGAGAATGCGCTGCATGCGTTCCAGATACAGCATGCCGTAACCACGGTCCTGGTAGTCCAGCATGCGTGCAAGGCCCAGGGCCAGCATCTCGTGTGTGGCGGCAGGAAACGCGTCGGCCAGATCGCGCGGCAACGCGGCGATGGTGGGCGCCGGTGTCACGGCTGAAGCGGGATCCGGCTTGCCGCTTGCGACGACATGGCGCACGAAGTCGGTCTGTTGGCGGGCCGCCGCAACGATGTCAAAGGCGCGGGCGAATCCGCGCAGGCTCGCCTCGGCGCCGCGCCCTGCGGACCGGATCACCGCTTCGCACACGGCCCGCGGGAACGGCAGCAGGCCGCTGGCGGCCACGGCGCCAAACATCACCGCGCTGACCACGGTACCGGTCTCCCTGGTGACCGCCGCCATGTCGAATACCTGGTGTTCGCGGCTGTGGCGCGCGACGACCTCGCGCAGCGGTGCGTTGGGCATGCGCCCGTCACCGAGCTGCATGCGTTCGTTGGTGGTGAGTGTGCGGGTCGATGCGCTGATGACCTGTGTGCGCTGTGCCGTGGCAAATCCGTTGCCGATCTGGCGAACGGTTTCCAGCAGTTCCGACGACACCAGCAGGTCGAGCGCACCGGGGACCGGATAAAGGCTGAACACCGGCCGGCGCCCGGCGAGGTCTGCATGTGGGACCGGGAAGATTTCGACGTAATACGTCGTGGCGCCGGTGCGTTGCGCAACGCCCGGAATCGAAGTTCCCTGGACCGGATAACCGGCCAGCAAGGCGGCCTGCACCAGCCATTCGCTGAGCACGCCGCCGCCTTCGCCGCCCAGTGCGCAGACGAGGATGGAAATCGGTTGCGTCTTGTGCTGCATGGTGGTTCCGTGTGCGGCTGTCATGCCTTGGCCATCGCCTGAACCAGGCGTCCACGAATCGTGTCGAGCAGCCGCTCATGCCATCGGGGGTTGGTGATGACTTCGGCCCGGTAGAAACTCGGGCACAGGGTAGCTGCGTGCGCGTTCTCGCCGCACAGGCCACAACCGACGCAGCCGTCGATCACGGTGGCCACGGGATCGACCTTGAGCGGGTCCGGGTTGTCCTTGATGGTGAGCGTGGGGCAACCGGACAGGCGGATGCAGGCGTGGTCGCCATTGCACACGTCTTCATCCACGCCGTACTTCACCCGCAACACGCGTTCGCCGCGCTTGAGCAGACCTGCCAGCCAGGGCCTGATGCGACGCTGGCGTTCGAGCTGGCATTCACCCTCGGCAATGATGATTTTCAGGCCATTGAATGGCGAGGTGAACGCATCCTGCAGGGTCGCGCGCATGTCCTTCACCCTGTAGGTGTGCACGGTGCGCATCCACTGCACGCCCAGGCCCTTGAGCGTGGTCTCGATGGTCTGGTTGGTATCGGTCAGGCTGGCCAGCTTGTCGGCGCTGGCGGCGCGCGCGTCGTCGTCGGGCGTGGAGATGATCTCCTGCGTTCCGGTGGCCGATGTGTAGCCGTTCTTGAAGATCAGCAGCACCGCGTCGCTGTTGTTGAACAGCGCCGACTGCACGCCGGTGATGAGGCCGTTGTGCCAGAAGCCGCCATCACCCATGATGGCCAGCGTGCGGCCCTGCATCATCGGGGCCACACCGGCGCCGCTGGCCAGGCTCATGCCGTATCCCAGGATCGAATGCCCCGACGAGAACGGCTCGAAGGTGGCAAACGCGTGGCAGCCGATGTCGGCGGCGATGTGCACCTTGCCAATGTCCTGTTGCACCAGTTTGAGCGCGGAGAACACCGGCCGCTCCGGGCATCCGACACAGAACCCGGGTGGCCGGGCCGGCAATGGCCGCTCGAACTGTTGCGGCACGCCGGTGCGGCGTTCCTGGTTGGCATCGAGCCACTGCTGCACGGCAGAAACGGAATGCGCCGGCATATGGCGGCGAACGAATGCGAGCAGGCCGCGCGCCATCACCTCGATCGAATACTCGCCGGCCGAGGGCAGCATGTCCTTGCCGTGCAGCGGGGTCTGGATGTCGCGCCGGCGCAGCAGCGTGGCGATCTCCTGTTCGATGTATTCCGGCTGGCCCTCTTCCACCACCAGCACCGCCTGTTTGCCGATGAAGAAGTCGGCGATCTGTTCGGGAACCAGTGGATAGGTCACGTTCAGCACGAGGATGGGAATGCTGCTGTCCCCGAAGGCATCGGCCAGGTCGAACTGCTGCAGGGCGCGGATCAGCGAGTTGTACAGGCCGCCCTGCACCACGATGCCGACATCGGCCTGCGTCCCCGGCATCAGCTCGTTCAGGCCGTGCTCGACGATGTAGCGGCGGGCGGCGGGCAGGCGCTCGTCGGTCTTGCGCTTTTCGTGGGCGTAGGTCACCGGTGGGTGGGCCAGCTTGTTGTAGTCGAAGCGGGCCGGATCCGGTATCAGCTGGCGCGTCGACCATCGGGGCGCCACGTTGTCCTTGCAGGTGAAGCTGCCGCGTACATGGCAGGTCCGGATGCGCAGTTCGAGGATGGCCGGCATGTTCGAAGCCTCGGACAGCCGGAACGCGTGTTCGACCATGTCGACCATCACGCTCAGGTCGGGTCGCGGGTCGAGCAGCAGCATCGACGACTTCAGCGCAAAGGCATGGGTGCGCTCCTGGATCACCGAGGCGCCTTCGCCGTAGTCTTCGCCGACGACGATCAAGGCCCCGCCCAGCACCCCCGGCGACGACAGATTGGACAAGGCATCGGACGCCACGTTGGTGCCGACGATGGATTTCCAGGTGACGGCACCACGCAGCGGGTAGTGGATGGAGGCTCCCAGCATCGCGGCGGCAGATGCCTCGTTGGAGCAGGCCTGCACATGCACGCCCAACTCGTCCATGTACGACCTGGCCTGCACCATCACGTCGACCAGATGCGAGACCGGCGCGCCCTGGTAGCCACCGACATAGGACACGCCGGACTGCAGCAAGGCCTTGGTGATGGCCAGGATGCCCTCGCCGTGAAACGTGGTTCCCGCGCCCTGGCGCAACTGCGCGACTTCCTTGCCAAATGAAACTTCCACGCGTGTTCTCCGGTAATCAATGCGGGAGTGTCGGTCCGGCGCTTGATAACGACAATAATATGAGGCTGCTAAGTCTCATTTGATTCATGAATATCGAGAAGATCGACCAGATCGACCTCAACCTGTTGCGCCTGTTTGCGGAGGTCTACGACTGCGGCAGCGTCAGCGTGGCCGCCGAGCGCCTGGGAATCAGCCAGCCGGCGGCCAGCAACGGCCTGGCCCGCTTGCGCACTGTGCTCGGCAATGCGCTGTTTGCGCGCGCCCACGGCGGCGTGCGTCCGACCCCCATGGCCGACCACCTGATCGGGCCGGTG
>JAGPBF010000293.1 GCA_018063505.1 Rhodoferax sp. | reverse complement strand
TGTGTCGATCTGCTGCCAGCTCAAGTTGTGCGCTCGCGCCTTGGCGGTCAGGGCGTAGTCCAGCCAGAGTGTCTCGCCTACGTAGGCGGTAAACTGGCCGTGGATGTCTTCGAGGCTGGCGGTGTCTGACGTGGATCGCGTCGAGTCCAGGAACACCTGGTCCAGCCCGGACAATGCATCCCGCGATCCTCGGACTCTCAGGTACAGATCGCCTTGCCCCATCCCACTGATGTCCAGATGGGTCGTGAAGGTCACTGCCGTGCCTGGCGCAAGCGTCGATGAGGTGACCTTGATGCGATCCTCGACCTGGGCGTACCCGAAGGCACGGATGCCTCCGCCTGGCGAGTAGCCGAGTCCGCCAAGCCTCACGGACACGCTCGCGTGCAGAGAGCCTGCCGTGGCGTAAGCCCGCGCGTTTCCGGTGAGGACGCCGTCAGGTACCACACTGGTGCTGCCCGGCCGGTACAGGGCGCGCGCAAAGTCGACCCGCGTATTGACGCCATCGATGTCGCTTGCCAGAAGCGGAGCGTCGAACGCCTGGTCGCATTCAAAGCCTGCGGAGTTGCCGGCGCAACTGATGCCAACACCCAGTTGGGACAAATCGCGCTGCATGTCCACGTACGACATCACACTGGCAGTGGCTGCCAGGGATGGTGCACAGGCCAGCGGCAGACATAGCAGCAACGCTGCTGCGACAGAGCGTCGGGAATCAAGAGGTTTCATGGATTGCCCCCAATGCAATACCAGTACGCGATGGCTGTGACCGCCATTGACATTCGACCTGCCAGCTTCTCCCGGACTTGTGCGGTTGCTGCTGGAGCCCGCTGCGACAGCCGGCCCCGGTAATTTCACCACTATTGCCGGCAAAAATCTACCCATTTCTTGCGGCCGCCCCGACGCAATCCGGACGCGGGAACGCTGGCCGTCCGTGCGCAGCACAGGCAACGGCGGGGCCGCTGGCGTCTCAGCTGGCCGCGCTGAACTCCCCGCCGTTGCACTGCGTGGTCAAGCGGATCCGCCATGCTCGAGCGCAGCTGCCAGTGACTGCAGGCGGGCCTGTGTCTGCGCTGGCACGCGGTCCGAGATGGCGAGGCGCACGGCCCGCTCCAGCATGGCGACGATGATCTTGAGCTCCCCGCCGCCGCAGTTCGGGCCGCGCAACATGTCGATGTCAGTGCCACAAGGGCGGCAATACCATCCCCGTGGCGGGCCGCTCGCCGGCGCGGTTCAACGTGGCCGACAAGGCGGCGTACGGGGTGGCGGTGGCGACATCGGAGCTTTGCTCGCTGCGGCCGATCCAGTCCTGGAGTTGCATGCGGGTGTCCTGGGATAGGACCCCGATGTTACGGGCCACGCGCCGGTGTGGCCGCCGCACCCCCGCTGGCGGTGCGGACTCAGGCGCGTTGCAGCACCGGCGCTTCGGCCGTCGGGTCCTCGTGCTGCGGCTAAACCCTGAACGGACAGGTGCGAGCGATTTACATTTTGCCTACAATGTAAATTGCAAATGCGGCGCGGACACACCGTCCGGTCCGCAGCGCCCCAGGCCCGGCATTGTTGTGCCCGGCATCCGAGCAGCAGGAGTTTCATGGCCACATCGACTCGTCCACCGGGTGTTTCTGCACGTGCGCGCGTGCGCCGAACCCATGCCGAACGCAGCCAGTCCACCCAGCAGGACCTGATCGACGCGGCCATCCGCGTGATTGCCGAGCGTGGCCTGGCGAACGCCTCGACCTTCGAGATCGCGAAGGCGGCCGGCGTCACGCCAGGCGCCCTGCAGCACCATTTCGCCAGCAAGAACGAACTGATCCTGCGCGCCGCGCTGGAGCTGGTGCGCTCGGACGACCGGGACGGCGCGGTCACGGTCTGGCCGTCGCCCGAACTGCCACTGCGCGAACGGGCGCCGGCGGCGGTCGAGTCGGCCTGGCAAACCGTCTATGGCCGACCCAACTACGTGACCGTGTGGAGCATCTTCATGGCCTGCCGCACCGATGAGGCCTTGCTCGCGCATATGGCGGCCGAGCGCGAAGCGCTGCGCGTGCGCTTGGCCGCCAACTTCATGCGTGCATTTCCGGAGCTGGGCGATACGCCGGGATTCGAGAGTTTCGCCAACCTGGTGTTTTCGGCGCTGCGCGGCATGGGGGTGCAGGAAATGTTCCGTCCACCGTCGGCCCTGTCAGGCGAGCAGCGCGACATGCTGGCCGAGCTGATCGTGATGCGTTGCGAACACGCCGGCCCGCGCCGGAGTGCGCCGGCGTTGTCCAGGCGCCGCACACCAGGAAAACCTGCAACCCCCCCATCGTCGACCACCTGAAGGCCCAGCTCTCATGCGTTTTTTTTCCTACCGTGACCGTCCCGTCCACCTGGGTCCGTATCCACTCGAACGCCTGACCCGGGCCGACATGGCCGACCTGTCCTTGCTGGCGCCGATGCAGGCACTGTCGTTCGACGACCCCGATCCGGAATCACTCAAACACGCGATGGCGCGTTATATCGGCATGTTCGACCTGGTGCGTGATGGCTCGGTCAATCCGCTGCCCGGCGAGGTCAGCGACGACCCGCTGCTGCGGGCCGAACACCTCAAGGCCGCCGGCTACTATTTCGACGCCACGATGATGGCCGTCGGGCGCCTGCCGGCGTCGGCCATGCTGGCCGCGCCGATCCGCAATCCGATGGTGGCGGCCATCGGCGAGGAACTGGCACAAAGCCAGCCGAAAAGTTTTGCCGCCGGCATGGACATGATCCTGGCCGACGTGATGGATTCGGCGCGCACCGTGCACGGGCCGATCGACCACCATACCGACGTCATCCTGATCCTGGTCGAATACCCGCGCGATCCGCAAGCCGGCGAGCCGGGTTGCGACTGGATCGTCGGCACCCAGGCCCAGCGCGCGGCGGTGCTGTCGGCGCAGACCGCGGTGTTGCTGTCGACCTATCTGCGCATGCTCGGCCATGCGGCGCGTGCGCACAGCGCCACCTGCAGTGATCTCGATCTGGGCAAGCTGGCCGTGGCCTGCGGTCTGGCGCATCCGGACGGATCCAACCCCTATGTCGGCAGGCGTTATGGCCTGGCCGCGGTCAGCACCACGTTTGCGATGAGCCCGGACCAGCCGCTGGCGCCACCGGCCGCGCAGCAACGCTGGAAGTCGCACGGCCCGGCCTGGTGGCTGGGCAAGGGCACACGCAAGAGTGCGCTCAACCGCGAAGGCTTCAAGGACCGGGAGTTCCGCAAGGGCGCTTATCCGTTCGAGGATCTCAAGCGGGTCGATGTGCCGACCACCTTCATTGACCATGAACGGGTGCCGCGGTTCCCCAAACGCGCCGACTTCTTTGCCCGTTCGCTGTTCGGCGACCTGGGCAAGACCGTGCAGGATGCGGCCAAGGGCGGCAACTATGTGCTCAAGAGCCCGATCGGTGCCTGCGCGCGGCGCGCTTTGGGCGCCTTGCTGCTGCTGCAGTTCGGCGAGGCACGCGGACCGGTGGCGGCCAGCACGGCAGACCCGAGCCGTAATGCCGACAACCTCAAGGCCGCGTCGTATTACATGGGGGTGGATGCGGTCGGCCTGTGCAAGGTACCTGAATGGGCGTATTACTCGCACGACGCCGGTGGCAATGTGATGCCGGCCTACCACCGGAACGGCGTCAACCTGCTGCTCGACCAGGGCCACGAGACCATGGAAGGCGCCAGCGGCGACGACTGGATTGCAGTGGCGCAAAGCATGCGCGCCTACCTGCGTTTCTCGATGCTCGGCGGCATCATCGGCGAGCAGATCCGCCGTCTGGGCTACTCGGCGCGGGTGCATTCGGTGCTCGATGGCGACGTGCTGCAACCGCCGCTGCTGCTGCTGTCGGGCCTGGGCGAGGTCAGCCGCATCGGCGAGGTGATCCTCAACCCGTATCTGGGGCCGCGTCTCAAGAGCGGCACAGTCACCACCGATCTGCCGATGGCCTACGACAAGCCGATCGACTTCGGCCTGCAGACGTTCTGCCAGAACTGCAACAAGTGTGCACGCGAGTGTCCGTCGGGCGCGATCAGTGCCGGTCCCAAGCTGATGTACAACGGCTACGAGATCTGGAAAAGCGACGCCGAGAAATGCACGCGTTACCGCATCACCAATGCCGCCGGTGCGATGTGCG
>JAGPBF010000110.1:9300-14533 GCA_018063505.1 Rhodoferax sp. | reverse complement strand
CTAGGCACCTCGTTGCCGCACAATGCGGCGATTCCGGCGGTGGATGCGCGCCGCTACGTGCTGGCCCATATGTCAGGCATGCGCATCGTCGACATGGTCTGGGAAGACCTGAAGCTGAGCAAGGTGCTGACGCGTGAGGCGTTCGAGAACGCGATCCGCGTCAATGCCGCCATCGGCGGCTCGACCAATGCAGTGATCCACCTCAAGGCGATTGCCGGGCGTATGGGTGTGCCGCTGGAGCTGGAAGACTGGACCCGAATCGGCCGCGGAACGCCGACCCTGGTCGACCTGCAGCCTTCCGGCCGCTTCCTGATGGAAGAGTTCTATTACGCCGGTGGCCTGCCAGGGGTGTTGCGCCGCCTGGGCGAAGCCGGGCTGCTGCCGCACAAGGATGCGCTGACGGTGAACGGCCAGCCGATCTGGGACAACGTCAAGGACGCGCCGATCCACAACGACGAGGTGATCCGCCCGCTGGAGAAGCCGCTGGTGGCCGATGGCAGCATGTGCATTCTGCGCGGCAACCTGGCACCACGCGGTGCCGTGCTCAAACCGTCCGCGGCTACGCCTGCGCTGATGCAGCACCGCGGCAAGGCGGTGGTGTTCGAGGACTTCGACCATTACAAGGCACGCATTGGCGACCCGGATCTGGACGTGAATGCCGACTCGGTGCTGGTACTCAAGAACTGTGGCCCCAAGGGTTACCCGGGCATGGCGGAGGTGGGCAACATGGGGCTACCGCCCAAACTGCTGGCGCAGGGTGTGACCGACATGGTCCGGATCTCGGACGCGCGCATGAGCGGTACAGCCTATGGCACGGTGGTGCTGCACGTGGCACCCGAGGCGGCTGCCGGCGGGCCACTGGCGATCGTGCGTGATGGCGACTGGATCGTGCTCGACTGCAAGGGCGGCAAGCTGGATCTGGAGATCGGCGACGCGGAGATCGCGCAGCGCCAGTCGCAGCTGCAGGTTCAGCCCTCAACCAAGCTCAAATCAGGCTACCAGCAGTTGTACATCGACCGGGTGCTGCAGGCCGACGAGGGATGCGATTTCGATTTCCTGGTCGGTTGCCGCGGGGCCGAAGTGCCCAAACATTCACATTGAGCTGAGCCGCCCATGGCTACCGGCATCCCGGATATGCAGCGCGGCGATCTGCGTTCGCGCGTTGGCAGTCTGCAGCAGTTCGCCGGGGTTCGCCGGCTGGTGCTGGACGATGGCCCGGAGCGGGGCGTCGCGGTGCTGGAGCTGAGCACCGGTGGCGGGCTCGATTTCTGGGTCATGGCCGATCGGGGATTGGACATCGGCATGTTGCGTTGGCGTGGTATGCCTGTGGCCTGGCAATCGCCTCAGGGATTCATGCATCCGGCGCTGGGACATGTCGAAGGCGACGGCGGCCGGGGCTTCGCTCGCATGCTGTCGGGCTTTTTATGTACCTGCGGCCTCGATGGCGTGCGCCAGCCGGTGGATGGCCGGCCCTTGCATGGGCGCCTGGCGATGGTACCCGCCCGGGTCAGCACCGCCGCCGCGATGTGGGATTTGCCAGTGCCGGTATTGCGTGTCGAAGGCGAGTGTGTGCAGTACCGCCAGGGTGGCGAGAACCTGCGGCTGCACCGCGTCATCGAAGCGGTCATTGGTGGCTCGGAAATCCGTTTGACCGATACTGTCACCAATGACGGCGATCAGCCGCAACCGCACGACCTGCTGTACCACTTCAACCTGGGGTATCCGTCCATTGGACCCGGAACGACGGTGGAACAGGCCGGTGCGATATGGGTCGGGCCGATCGATCTGCCCGATCCCGCGCCACCGCCGCCGATCCTGTGTATGCCCGCTGGCACGCAACGCGCGCCAATCGTCCTGCGGACACCGCTGGCCGATGGCTCGCTTTTTTGCCTGTCGATGACGATCCAGACCGAAACCCTGCCCTGGGTCCAGCTCTGGCGCGATCTGCGTCCCGGTTGTGGCCTGCTTGCGATCGAGCCTTGTTCAAGCCAATGGCTGCCCGGCGGTCTCAGTGCCCCTGTGCCTGCGCTTGCACCTGGTGAAAGCCGGCGCTACGGCCTGCACTTTGTCTTTCACCGGGAGACGGTTGCTGGCAAAGCAGACCATGGCTGTCGCATGCCGGGCTGAACCGGTTCAGTCTTCGCGGATCTGCAGCCAGTGCCAGCGGTCGCGATAACTGGCCGCCTTCTGGCGGAACAGCTCGCGGTGGTCCATCAACGGGTTCGGACGCAGGATGCCGCAGTACAACTCGTCAAGTCCATACGGTGCGTAGAGGTGCGGCGCTGTAGCCGCCGCCGCCGGTTGCAGGCCGACACAGGTGCAGGGCACCAGGAAACGCGCGATGCCCTCGCGTGAGGAATGCAATGCAGCGTAGGGCATGCCGAACCACTCGGGGTACCAGGTGTGGACCCGGGCCTGGTTTTTGGCTTCGATCGTGACGCCCAGATCCCGAAAACAGGCGTCCACCCGTTGGCCGATGGCTGCTTCTGCCTGTTCGGTCAGGTCGGCGCCGTCGAAGTAGAACAGGTCGTAATCCTTGATGCCGGCGGTCGGTTCGCGCCCGGCCTGCAGGTTCCAGACCGTCTGGAACAGGCAGCCGGCCACCAGCCAGGCATCGGGTAGTTGCAGCGAAGGCAGCCGCTGCAGGATCGCGTGGTTATGCGGGTTTTGCAGCGCCTGGTCGATGAACCGCACCGCCAGCGGGTCGGTCTGCGTTATCGGCCGCCGGCCATCGGCCAAGTTCAGACCACCTTGGCAATCGACGCGCAGACGTGACCGATGTTCTTTTCGTTCAGCGCGGCCACACACATGCGGCCGGTATCGGTGCCGTAGACGCCGAACTCGTTGCGCAGACGCACCATCTGGTCCTTGGTGAGGCCGGAATAACTGAACATGCCGATCTGGCGCGTGATGAAACCCATGTCCTGCTGGACGCCGGCGGCCTTGAGGCCGTCGACCAGCTTCTGGCGCATGGCCTTGATGCGCACGCGCATCGCGGCGAGTTCTTTCTCCCACAAGGCGCGCAGCTCCGGGTCGGCCATGACCGCTGCCACCACGGCGCCGCCGTGCGTGGGCGGATTGCTGTAGTTGGTGCGGATCACGATCTTGAGCTGGCTGAGCACCCGCGCGGCTTCTTCCTTGGACTCGCACAACACACTCAAGGCACCGACGCGCTCACCGTACAGGCTGAAGCTCTTGCTGAAGCTGGTCGACACCAGGAAGTTCAGGCCGGCAGCGACGAATTTCTGCACTGCTGCACCGTCCTCCTGCAGGCCGAAACCGAAACCCTGGTAGGCCATGTCCAGGAACGGGGTCAGCTTGCCCGCCTTGCAGATCGCAACCACCGCGTCCCATTGTGCGGCGGTGATGTCGTAGCCGGTCGGGTTATGGCAGCAGGCATGCAGTACCACGATCGTGCCGGGCGCAGCAGCCGCGAGCGCGGCTTTCATGCCGGCGAAATCGATGCTGCGGTTTTGCGCGTCGTAATACGGGTAGTAATCGACGTCGAAGCCGGCGTTGCGGAACAGGGCCAGGTGGTTTTCCCAGCTCGGGTCGCTGATCATGACCTTGGCTCCGGGGCTGAGCTTGCGCAGGAAGTCGGCACCGATCTTCAACCCGCCGGTGCCACCGACGGCCTGCACCGTGGCGACCCGGCCGGACTTGACCGGCTCGGAATCGGCACCAAAGACCAGCGACTTGACCGCACTGTCGTAGGCGGCGATGCCGTCGATCGGCAGGTAGCCGCGTGCGGTGGGCGAAGCCATCATCCGCTTTTCCGCTTCCTGCACGCATTGCAGCAGCGGCAGCTTGCCGTTTTCGTCGTAGTAGACGCCGACGCCCAGGTTCACCTTGGCAGGATTGGTGTCGGCGGCAAATTGTTCGTTCAGGCCCAGGATCGGGTCGCGGGGGGCCATTTCTACGGCGGTGAACAAGGACATGGTGCGGTACTCGAAAAATTCTATGCTGTTGGACGGGGTGGGCGCTACGGCTTGATGCGTGACACAGTCTTCTGGGTTACGCTAGCCCGCTGCCCCTAATTTTAGCCCCGCCCCGGGGCCGACCGAGTGCCTGCCATGCCCGATAACCACCTGTCCGTCGTTGAATCTACTGCCCCCGAAGCAGCACCGGACGCCCAGGGCCAGTTCGTGAATTTTCCGGACTCGCCGTTCGAATTGTTCCAGCCATATCCGCCGGCCGGCGACCAGCCCGAGGCGATCGACAAGCTGGTCGAAGGCGTCGGTGACGGCGAGGTATTCCAGACCCTGCTCGGTGTCACCGGTTCGGGCAAGACCTTCACGATGGCCAATGTCATAGCCCGACTCGGGCGCCCGGCCATCGTCTTTGCGCCCAACAAGACGCTGGCCGCCCAGCTGTACAGCGAGTTCCGCGAGTTCTTCCCGCGCAATGCGGTCGAGTATTTCGTCAGCTACTACGACTACTACCAGCCCGAGGCCTATGTGCCGCAGCGCGATCTGTTCATCGAGAAAGACTCTGCGATCAACGAGCACATCGAGCAGATGCGCCTGTCGTGTACCAAGAGCGTGCTCGAGCGGCGCGACGTTGTGATCGTCGCCACGGTGTCGGCGATCTACGGCATCGGCCAGCCCGAGGCCTACCACCAGATGGTGATGACACTGCGCAGCGGCGACAAGATGGGCCAGCGCGACGTGATTGCCCAGTTGGTACGCATGCAATACCAGCGCAACGAAGAAGATTTTTCGCGCGGAAAGTTCCGTGTGCGCGGCGACACGATCGACATTTTTCCGGCCGAACACAGCGAGCTGGCGATACGGATCGAGCTGTTCGACGACGAGATCGAGACGCTGCAGCTGTTCGATCCACTGACCGGGCGCATCAAGCAGAAGATACTGCGTTTCACGGTCTACCCCAGCAGCCACTATGTGACGCCGCGCGACAAGGTGCTCGCAGCGGTGGAGACCATCAAGCTCGAACTCGCCGAGCGCCTCAAGCAGCTGGTGTCCGACGGTAAGCTGGTCGAGGCGCAGCGCCTGGAGCAACGCACCCGCTTCGACCTGGAGATGCTCAGCGAAGTCGGGCACTGCAAGGGCATCGAGAACTACAGCCGGCACCTGTCGGGCGCGGCGCCGGGTGATCCGCCGGCGACACTGACAGACTATCTGCCCAAGGACGCGATCATGTTCCTGGACGAGTCGCATGTGCTGATCGGCCAGTTCGGGGCTATGTACAACGGCGACCGGTCGCGCAAGACCAC
>JAGPBF010000110.1:0-9200 GCA_018063505.1 Rhodoferax sp. | reverse complement strand
CGGGTGATCCGCCGGCGACACTGACAGACTATCTGCCCAAGGACGCGATCATGTTCCTGGACGAGTCGCATGTGCTGATCGGCCAGTTCGGGGCTATGTACAACGGCGACCGGTCGCGCAAGACCACACTGGTGGAATACGGCTTCCGGCTGCCCAGCGCGCTCGACAACCGGCCGCTCAAGTTCGAGGAGTTCGAGGCGCGTATGCGCCAGGCCATATTCGTGTCGGCCACGCCGGCGCAGTGGGAGAAGGACCATTCGGGCCAGGTGGTGGAGCAGCTGGTGCGCCCGACCGGACTGGTCGACCCGCAGGTCGAAGTGCGACCGGCGACCCACCAGGTTGACGATGTGTTGCAGGAGATCCGGATCCGGGTCGAGAAGTCCGAACGGGTGTTGATCACGACCTTGACCAAACGCATGGCCGAGCAGCTCACCGATTACCTGACCGACAACGGTGTCAAGGTGCGTTATCTGCACAGTGACGTGGACACGGTGGAGCGGGTCGAGATCCTGCGCGACCTGCGTCTGGGCACTTTCGATGTGCTGGTGGGCATCAACCTGCTGCGCGAAGGGTTGGATATTCCCGAGGTCTCGCTGGTGGCGATCCTCGATGCCGACAAGGAAGGCTTTCTGCGTTCGGAGCGCAGCCTGATCCAGACCATCGGCCGGGCGGCGCGCAATCTGCAGGGGCGGGCAATTCTGTATGCCGACCGGATCACCGACTCGATGCAGCGTGCGATGGGTGAAACCAATCGCCGCCGCGAGCGGCAGATCGCGCACAACCTGGAGCGGGGCATCACGCCACGCAGCATCGTCAAGAACGTGCGCGACCTGATCGACGGTGTCTACAGCGAAAAGGCGGGCCGCGAGATGGAGCGCATGGAGCAGGATACGATGCGCCGGGCCCTGGTCGAGGACATGAGCGAGAAAGACATGGCGCGCGAAATCAAGCGGCTGGAGAAGCAGATGCTCGAACATGCGCGCAACCTGGAGTTCGAACAGGCCGCCAAGACGCGCGACCAACTGGCGCAGCTCAAGAAGCGGGTGTTCGGTGCAACCGGTACGGACCCGCTGGGCCAGGCGGCTTGACGCGCTGGCGCCAGCGGTCGGCGCCAGTTTTGGCTTGCACGGGTTTGCCGCGGATCAGGCCGCAAGTGGTCTGGTCGCCGTCCATTGGCCGATTACCTGCCGCATATGGGTCGCATCGCCTTGCGCGGCTTGCCACACCAGTTCCGATGCCGCCACATGGATGCCGGGAGGCAAGGACAGCAACGCCAGGTCGACAAACTCGGCGACCTTGCCAGCGCGCACCGGTTGTTCGCTGCGCGGCACCATATAACTCGACACGCCCAGCATCCAGGACGCGGTACGGTGCAACATGTTGCGCTGCTGGGCCGCTGCCGGTTTCTGCGCAGTACGCACGATCAACAGCCGTTGCAGCTCCAGCGTGGCAATCGCGTGTTCGTCCAGATTGGCCAGTCCGCGTTTGAGGGCCTGTGGGAGCGAGCCTTGCGCATGTGGCAACACGATGGCCATGGTGTGGACTCCGCAGCGCTTGATCCAGCCGCCAAGGCCGGGCAGCTGGTGAGGGGCGGGTGTCCAGAGAGCCCGCTCGCGGCCGTAAAACATCCGGGGCGGGTCGAACATGACGATGGCAATGTCGGATGGCAAGGCAGGCCACAACGCAAAATTGTCCTGTCCATCGATGCCTGCTGGCACCACGTGCGCACTGACGTGGCGAAGACCCTGTCGGATCGGCATGCGGGCCAGCACCTGCGTATGGTCGATGCGCTGCATGCCGACCATGCGTCGAAGTACGGCATTGCCGAGCACGCCGGTGGCACCGGCGATCAGCAGGCGGGGCAATTGCGGGATGGCCGGCTCCGGGCGCCGTGCGGCTGCGATGGCCTGGTCGATGGATATGGGCACGCAGCGATGCTACTGGGATCCGATGCGGTTGGTACAGCGTGCGGTGCTGGTGCTCTGACCTTCCAGGACGTAGGGGTATACCCGCGCGTCGCAAATGGTTGACAAGAATGTGCCAGTATTGATAACGCCAAGTATCAATGGTGACCGGTCAGTCTGTTAACCCGACTAAATAAATAGGACTAGTGTTATAGTTGAACTTATTAGTCAACAACTATTCCCATTGTTCAGAAGACGGTTGATCGACCTGTTTTCACGGTGGCCAGGTGGTCGGTGATCGTCAAAGGTTTCCGGCGGTTCATGAACAGTACAAACAAGCTTAAGGAGTTTGCGATGCGTCTCACAACCAAAGGCCGTTTTGCGGTCACAGCGATGATTGACCTGGGGTTGCGTCAAAGCAATGGACCGGTGACGCTGGCTGCGATCAGCCAGCGCCAGCAGATTTCGCTGTCGTATCTCGAGCAATTGTTCGGCAAGTTGCGGCGCCACGAGCTCGTTGAATCGACGCGTGGCCCCGGCGGCGGCTATACCCTGGCGCGCAAGGCGTCCGACATCACGGTGGCCGACATCATTGTTTCGGTGGACGAGCCGATCGATGCGACCCAATGCGGTGGCAAGGAAAATTGCCTGGGCGAAGGCTCGCGCTGCATGACCCACGACCTTTGGGCGTCGCTCAATGTCCGCATGGTCGAGTTTCTCGACTCGGTGACGCTGCAAAAGCTGGTTGACGAGCAACTCGCCAAAGGTCTGCAGATCGAGGACAAGCCCCACGTCAAGCGCGCGATCTCGGCGATGCCGGTCAGCAAACCGATCCGCATCAACGCGCCGAACTCGGTGTTCGCGCTGGGTAGCGCGTTGGCAAAATCCTGACACCTACGGTCCACCCGCCCTTGTGGCGTATCGGTCGAAGCTGTCAGAAGCCATTGATAAGCCATTGTTAAATATAGCCAGCCAAACGATAGAGCCAGCCATGGATACCACTCCCCATTTTCCGATTTACATGGATTACAGCGCTACCAACCCTTGCGATGAGCGGGTGGTGGATGCGATGGTGCCCTGGCTGCGCCAGCATTTCGGCAATCCAGCATCCCGCAGCCATGCGTGGGGCTGGGAAGCCGAGGCAGCCGTGGAGGCGGCGCGCGGCCATGTTGCAGCCCTCATCGGCGCCGATCCGCGCGAAATCGTGTGGACCTCCGGCGCGACCGAATCGAACAATCTGGCACTCAAGGGTGCAGCCGGTTTCTACAAGGGTAAAGGCAAACACATCATCACCGTCAAGACCGAGCACAAGGCTGTGCTCGATACCTGCCGTGAACTTGAGCGCCAGGGCTTCGAGGTGACCTATCTCGATGTGCAGGCCGATGGCCTGGTCGATCTGGAGGTGTTCAAGGCAGCGATCCGCCCGGACACGATTCTGGCCAGCGTGATGTTCGTCAACAACGAGATCGGTGTCATCCAGGACATCGCGGCCATCGGTGCCATCTGCCGTTCCAAGGGCGTGATTTTTCACGTGGATGCGGCGCAGGCCACCGGGCGTGTCGCATTCAACCTGGCCGAATTGCCGGTGGACCTGATGAGCCTGACCGCGCACAAGACCTACGGCCCCAAGGGCATCGGCGCGTTGTTTGTCCGGCGCAAGCCACGGATTCGGATCGAGGCGCAGATGCACGGTGGCGGCCACGAGCGTGGCATGCGCTCGGGTACTTTGCCGACGCACCAGATCGTCGGCATGGGCGAGGCCTATCGCATCGCCAAGTCCGAGATGGCGCAGGAGAACGTGCGTATCAAGGCATTGCACGACCGCATGCTCGCCGGCTTGCAAGGCATCGAGCAGATCTTCATCAATGGCCATGCGGAAAGACGTGTGCCGCACAACCTGAACATCAGCTTCAACTACGTCGAAGGCGAGTCGCTGATCATGGGCATCAAGGGCCTGGCAGTGTCCAGCGGATCGGCCTGCACGTCGGCCAGTCTGGAGCCCAGCTATGTGCTGCGTGCGCTCGGACGCAGCGACGAATTGGCGCACAGCAGTCTGCGCATGACCATCGGTCGCTACACGACCGAGGAAGAAATCGACTATGCGGTCAAGACGATCAAGCTCAATGTTGCCAAGCTGCGCGACCTGAGCCCGTTGTGGGAGATGTTCCAGGACGGAATCGACATCAGCACCATCCAGTGGGCTGCCCACTGACCATCCAACCAGTTTGACTGAGGTAACACCATGGCATATTCTGAAAAGGTCGTAGACCACTACGAGAATCCACGCAATGTCGGATCCTTCGACAAGGGAGACGAGGCGGTAGGTACCGGCATGGTCGGCGCGCCGGCCTGCGGTGACGTGATGAAACTGCAGATCAAGGTCAACCCGCTGACCGGTGTGATCGAGGATGCGCGCTTCAAGACGTATGGATGCGGGTCTGCCATTGCATCGTCGTCGCTGGTGACCGAATGGGTCAAGGGCAAGACGCTGGACCAGGCCGCGGCGCTCAAAAACAGCCAGATCGCCGAAGAGCTGGCCTTGCCGCCGGTGAAGATCCATTGCTCGATCCTGGCCGAAGACGCGATCAAGGCCGCCGTCGACGACTACAAGAAGAAGCACCAGCACTGACATGAAACTGCCCCCACGCTCACTGCGTTCGCTGCCCCCCGAGGGGGCCGTCAGCACCTTCGGAACGGCCGGGCGGTACTGACATGTCCGTCACGCTTTCCGAAGCCGCGGCCCGGCATGTCAACCGATACCTGACCAAGCGTGGCAAGGGCGTTGGTGTTCGCCTGGGCGTCAAGACCACCGGCTGCTCCGGCCTGGCCTATACGCTGGAGTATGTCGACGCGCTGGCGCCAGAAGACCTGGTGTTCGAAGAACATGGCGTCAAGGTGCTGGTCGACCCCAAGAGCCTGGCCTACATCGAGGGCACGCAACTGGACTATGTCCGTGAAGGCCTCAATGAAGGTTTCCGCTTCAACAACCCGAACGAACGCGACAAGTGCGGTTGCGGTGAATCGTTCAGGGTGTGAGCGGACGCGATTGTCTTGACCAATGGCAAGGCCATGGATGACAAGCCGCTGACGCTGGCGTCCAGCGACTTTGCGCTTTTTGCGGTGCCCGAGCGTTTTGAGCAGGATGCAGCGGCACTCGATGCGCGCTGGAAGGTACTGCAACGCGAAGCCCATCCGGACCGATTCGCGGCCCAGGATGTCGCAGCGCAGCGCCAGGCCATGCAGTGGTCGGTACGCATCAACGAGGCATACCAGCGGCTCAAGCATCCACTGAAGCGGGCAGCGTACTTGTGCGAACGCGCCGGGGCGCCGGTCAATGCCGAAAACAACACTGCCATGCCGCCGGAGTTTCTGGTGCAGCAGATGCAGTGGCGTGAAGCGCTCGACGACGCCACCAGTGAGGCCGATATCGACCATTTGCTGCAACAGGTGACGCAGGTGCGCCAGCAGGCATTGCAACGCTGCGGGGAATTGCTGGATATCGCGCATGACCCGGTGCTTGCGGTCGGCCAGGTCCGCGCCCTGATGTTCATCGACCGCTTCAGCAGCGATGTCCAGTCACGGCTCGACCGGTTTCAGGACGCGTCCGCGCTTGCGGGTGCGCCAGGCCAGGCGACCTGACCAATAGAAGAATAGACAGACGAATTTTTCATGGCACTTCTACAGATTTCCGAGCCAGGCCAGACACCCAATCCGCATGAGCGCCGTCTGGCGGTGGGTATCGACCTGGGCACGACCCATTCCCTGGTGGCTGCCGTGCGCAGCGGCACGGCCGAATGCCTGCCGGACGAACAGGGCAGGGTGATCCTGCCATCCGTTGTGCGCTACCTTGAGGGGGGTCGTCGCCAGATCGGTTACGAGGCCATCGAGTCCATGGCCCAGGACCCGCAGAACACGCTGGCGTCGGTCAAACGCTTCATGGGGCGCAGTCTGGCCGACGTGGCCGACAGTGGCCGCCTGCCGTACCAGTTCATCGACAAGCCCGGCATGCTGGCAGTGCAGACCGTCGACGGCGAGAAGTCGCCGGTCGAGATCAGCGCCGAGATCCTGGCCACCTTGCGATACCGTGCCGAAGATACGCTGGGCGACGACCTGGTCGGTGCGGTGATCACGGTCCCAGCCTATTTCGACGATGCGCAGCGCCAGGCCACCAAGGATGCTGCCAAGCTGGCCGGCCTGAACGTCTTGCGCCTGATCAACGAGCCGACAGCGGCAGCCATCGCCTACGGTCTGGACAACGCCAGCGAAGGCATTTACGCGATCTACGATCTGGGTGGTGGCACCTTCGACATCTCTATCCTGCGGCTGAGCCAGGGCGTGTTCGAGGTCGTAGCCACCGGCGGCGACTCGGCGCTGGGTGGCGACGACTACGACCGTACGCTGGCGAACCTTGTTGCCGAAGGTGCCGGGGTTGCATTGACGTCAGCGCGCGACAAGTCGGCTTTCAGCGTCGCAGCCCGTGCGTGCAAGGAGGCCTTGTCGGCGCAGGACTCGGCAACCTTCACCGCGCTGTTCGGCGAGCGGACGATCAGTGCGCATGTGACCCGCGTTCAATTCGATGCCGCCACCGCAAACCTGACGGCCCGCACGATCACGGCTGCGCGCAAGGCCTTGCGCGACGCAAAGCTGGCAGCAACCGACATCAAGGGTGTCGTCATGGTTGGCGGTTCCACCCGCATGCCGCAGATACAGGCAGCCGTGGGCGCGTTCTTCAACTGCGAGCCGCTGAACAACCTCAATCCGGATGAAGTCGTGGCCCTGGGCGCCGCCGTGCAGGCGAACCAGCTTGCCGGCAACAACCCCAATGGCGATTTGCTGTTGCTCGATGTGATCCCGTTGTCACTCGGGCTGGAAACCATGGGTGGCCTGGTCGAACGCATTGTTCCGCGCAACCAGACGATCCCAACAGCGATGGCGCAGGACTTCACCACATACAAGGACGGCCAGACAGCCCTGGCCCTGCACGTGGTACAGGGCGAACGCGACATGGTGGCCGATTGCCGCAGCCTGGCGCGTTTCGAATTGCGCGGCATTCCGCCGATGGTGGCCGGTGCGGCCCGGATCCGGGTCACGTTCACCGTCGACGCCGATGGTCTGCTCAATGTGTCGGCGCAGGAACTTCTCAGTGGCGTACAGGCCCAGATCGACGTCAAGCCCAGTTACGGGCTCGATGACGGCCAGATCGCTCGCATGTTGCAGGACAGTTTTTCGACCGCGCAGGTCGATATGCAGGCCCGTGCGATTGCCGAAGCGCGCCTGGACGCCGAACGATTGCTGCTGGCCACGCAGACCGCGCTGGAAGCCGATGGTGATTTGCTCGATGCCAGCGAACGGGCGGCGGTGGATGCGGCCATGGCCGCCGTGCGCGAGATTGTGCAGATGCAGGACGCGGCTGTGATCGAGGCTGCCAGCAAGGCGCTGGCAGACCGCACCGAGAATTTCGCCGCCATGCGCATGAACCGCGGCATCCAGCAGGCACTTGCCGGCAAGAACATCGAAACCGTCTGAACCAGAAAGCCGAGCGACAGCAAGCCATGCCCACCATCAAGATACTGCCGCACGCCGAATACTGTCCCCAGGGAGCCGAGATTTCTGCGCCGCCGGGCACCTCCATCTGCGAGGCCATGCTGGACAACAAGATCAATATCGAACACGCCTGCGACATGAGCTGCGCATGCACCACCTGCCATGTGATCGTGCGCGAGGGATTGGCGTCGCTGAACGAGCAGGACGAAAGCGAAGAAGACCTGCTCGACCGCGCCTGGGGCCTGGAGCCAAACTCCCGTTTGAGTTGCCAGGCCATCCTGGCGCAAACCGATGTGGTGGTCGAGATTCCGCGTTATTCGATCAACCACGCCAAAGAGAACCACTGAACAAGCCGCACCATGCGTCAGATATTCCTGGATACCGAGACCACCGGGCTGTCACCGGACAACGGCGACCGCGTCATCGAGATTGGTTGTGTCGAGTTGCTGCATCGCAAGCTGACCGGCAACAACATGCACTTCTACCTGAACCCGGGCCGCGACAGCCACGAGGAAGCGCTGCGCGTGCACGGTATCAGCAATGAATTCCTGCGCGACAAACCGGTGTTTTCCGCCATCGCAGACGAACTGATGGCCTACCTGGCCGGTGCCGAGATCATCATCCACAACGCGCCATTCGACGTCGGTTTTCTGAACAAGGAACTGCAGCTCATCGGACGCGGACCGTTCACCGACATCGCGGGCAGCATTGTCGATACCCTGGCAATGGCCAAGGAGATGTACCCCGGCAAGCGCAACTCGCTCGACTCGCTGTGCGATCGCCTGGAGGTCGACAACTCCGGCCGTACGCTGCACGGGGCATTGCTCGACGCCGAATTGCTGGCCGACGTCTACATCAACATGACGCGCGGTCAGGAGGCCTTGCTGATCGAATCCGATACGGCTGGCCACGACGAGGTCGGGCTCGTCACCGCGGTAGACCTGAGCACCTTCAGCTTGCCGGTGCTGCGGGCCAGCGATGCCGAACGCGAGGCCCATGAACAAGTGATGCGCGACCTGGCCAAGGCCAGTGGTGGAAAAGTCTTGTGGCCCGCGGCTGAAGTGCAATGATGCTGTGGCATAATCTGCGGCTGTTCCGGTGACGGAAGCAGGGCGGTTAGCTCAGGGGTAGAGCACAGCATTCACACTGCTGGGGTCGGAGGTTCGAAGCCTCCACCGCCCACCAGAATACGTTGGTAATTCAAGGACTTAGCAGAAATGCCAAGTCCTTTTTTATTGCCGGTACGGAAGTAGTACGGAAAGGGCACCCTGATTCTTTTTGCCGAGCACCAACGAACGTCCCCACCAGTTTGGAATAGTTGGAACGGTTGTTCCTTATAGACCGTTCGTGCGCGCGCATACGTCCCATAACCGTGAAGTGTTCCATGACACCAACTACTGCTAGACCCAGCAAAAACATTGCAATCTCGATCGGCTCAGGGACGGGCGCGGGCGCTAGGGGGGGTCATCGAAAACGTTCCACCATTTTCCAAAAATGCCAGTTGAATGGGAAAAGCTCCAGGGTCATCCCCTTCAACGGTGGGACGAATACCCCTGACCTCAAACTTGGCTACGGCATGACCCAAAAGAGCCAAAAAATCGACGCTGGAGCCACCAGAAAAAGTACCTATTGATCTTCTCTAAAAACATGACAACCAATTTGCATCTCACGCGTTATGTCTTCAGGATCATTGCTGGAGAATGTAGGCATGGTGCAAAAGCGATTGAGCGAAGCGGCAAAGAAGCGGTTGCG
>JAGPBF010000292.1 GCA_018063505.1 Rhodoferax sp. | reverse complement strand
CGCAAGGCGTCGAGCCGGGCACCCTGGGACGGCGGCCAGCAGATACCGGCCTGCGAGGGTGGCTGGCTGGCCCATGCGCCGTCGGCCGTTCCGATCAAGGACGGGGAACTGCCGCCGCTTGCGCTCGATATCGCGGGGCTGGACCGGATCCGCGAGGCCTTTGCCACATCGGCCGCGCGTGCTGCGCGGCTCGGGCTTGACGGCATCGAGTTGCATGCGGCACATGGTTATCTGCTGCACGAATTCCTGTCGCCGATTTCAAACCATCGCACCGACGGTTATGGCGGCACGCTGGAGAACCGGATGCGTTTTCCACTCGAGGTGTTTGACGTGGTGCGCGCCGCGTTCCCCGCCGACAAGCCGGTGGGGGTACGGGTCTCTGCGAGCGACTGGATGGATGGCGGCTGGGACATCGAACAGACCATCAGCTTTGTGCGGGCGCTGCAGACCCGTGGTGTCGACTGGATCGATGTGTCCAGTGGTGGCATTTCGCCGCTGCAGAAGCTGGTGATCGGTCCGTCCTACCAGGTGCCGCTGGCAGAGCAGGTCAAGCGGGCCACCGGCGTCGCGACCATCGCCGTGGGCCTGATCACCGAACCCCGGCAGGCCGAAGGCATCGTTGCCGACGGCAAGGCCGACCTGGTGGCGATTGCCCGCGCCATGATCTTCGACCCACGCTGGCCCTGGCATGCAGCGGCCGCACTGGGTGCGCAGGTGACGGCGCCGCGGCAATACTGGCGCTCGCCGCCGCGTGAGCTGGGCCAACTGTTCGGCGACACCGTACTGGGAATGCGCTGAGGCCAGGCAAGGCCGAACCTGGCACACGCCATTCGGGGCGTCAGGGGGCAGGCAATGCGTCAGCGCCAGCCAGCATGGCTGCAATGGCGTCGGTGCGGGCAGCATGAATCGCTTCGCCGACCTGCGCACCCGATTGACCGGCCGCCATCACACGGCGCGCGATCGCATCTGTTGCCACGGCCTGCGCGGCCGACAGCACCGCAGCCAGCCGTGCCATGGGGCGGTAGTCTGTGGCGTCTGCGCCAGCTGGCGTCTGTGCCAGGATGGCGCACAACTGCAGCAGTTCATGAAAACGGGCCGGTTTGCGCAATGCGTCGCAGCGCTCGAGCAGTTGCAGCAGCGCTGCGGCGGACAGCGTCCCGCTGTTGTCGACGGCGGTGCGTTCGCGCGCCGCGAGCAGGGCCAGGTCTCGACAGTCGTTGGGCACACGCAGCCTTTCGCAGACACGGGTGCGGGCAGCGTCATCGGGCATGTACAGGGCCAGCGCAGCGAAGCGTACCGTCAGCGGCATCTGCCGCAGCGCTGCGTTGTCCAGGCTGAGGTTCACCATGGCAGCGCTGGACGGGCTTGCAGCTGCAGCGGCAGCCAGTTCGGGCAGCAGATGTCCGAGCGCGGCGCAGTCGCGCAGCACGTCGAGCATGTGCGAAGGCTGGTGTTCCATCAGTCCGCGCGCCAGCTCCTGCCAGACGCGTTCGGCCACCAGCGCATCGACCTCGCCGCGTGCCACCATCCGGCGCATCAGGTCCTGTGTTGCATCGCTCACATGGAACTGGGCAAAACGTGCCGCAAAACGTGCCACGCGCAGGATTCGCACCGGGTCTTCGGCAAAAGCCGCGGTCACATGCTGCAGCCGCCGATGCCGCAAGTCGCGCAGTCCTTGAAACGGGTCTTCGAGCCGAACCGTCGCCGGGTCGAAATTGCCGTGGTCGTCGAGTTGTTCCAGTGATACGGCCATCGCATTGATGGTCAGGTCGCGGCGCGCGAGGTCTTGCGCGAGTGTCACGTCGGGCGCGGCGTGGAAAGCAAACCCCTTGTAGCCCGGTGCCGTGTTCCTTTCGGTGCGCGCCAGTGCGTACTCCTGCCGGGTGACCGGATGCAGGAACACCGGGAAATCCTTGCCCACCGGCAGGTAACCCGCATGCAGCAGTTGCTGTGGCGATGCGCCTACGACAACCCAGTCGCGGTCCTTGACCGGCAGGCCGAGCAAGGTGTCGCGAACCGCGCCACCGACCAGATAAATGTCCATGGACGGCAGTTTAGTGCGCACCGCCGCTACGCTCGAAACTCACTCCAGTGTCTTCGCCCGGCGAGCTTGCCTGGGGCGGCCCGGCGCGGCGCTCAGGGCTTGAGGCGGTATGGTTCCTCGAAGTCCAGGAAATCCTTCTCCTGCAGCGCCTGTTCGATCCAGGCCGCCACGCCGGGCAAGGCCTGGACACGCTGCATGTAGGCTTCGATCTGCGGCGGTACCGGCAGGCCGAACCGCGTCAGGCGCATCACCACCGGTGCGAACATCGCGTCGGCGACCGAGAACGCGCCAAACAGCATCGGGCCCTTGTGCGTGTCGAGCAATTCGCTCCACATCTCGACGATGCGTGCGACATCGGCGCGCACGCCCGGTTTGTCGCGCCAGACCAGGGCGCCGACATGCCGCAGGTCGGCTTCGATGTTCATGCCACAGGCACTGCGCAGGTTCTGGAAACCGGAATGCATTTCGGCACTGACGCTGCGCGCCCGTGCCCGGGCCTTCGCGTCTTGCGGCCACAAATGGCAGGCCGGAAATTTTTCGGCGAGGTATTCGGCAATCGCCAGCGTGTCCCAGATTGCAAAGTCGTCGTCCACGAGCACCGGAACCTTGCCCGAAGGGCTGATCGGTCCCAGCCGTTGCTTGAACCGCGAGTCGGCCGAGAACGAATCAAAGCGCACCATCACCTCGTCGAACGAAATGCCGGCTTGCCTGAGCAGCACCCAGGGGCGCATGGACCAGGAAGAATAGTTCTTGTTGCCGATGTAGAGCGTGAGCATTGTGACCCCTTGATAGTGAAAGTGCACCAGTGGCGCGGCGTGCGGATGGAGGACCCAATGCTAGCCGGATTGGTGCTGCGTATTGATGCCCGATCGCGGCGCCATTGATGCGCCGGGTCCGGTCTGTGTCGGGCCCGGCAGGAATCTCGGGCCCGGATGCGTCAAGTGCGCGCGGGAATCAGCAGCCCGCGCGCGACCGCCGGTCGCGCCACAAAGCGCTCCAGTACCCGCGTCACCTGCGGGAAGTCCTGTATGCCGACCAGTTCGCCGGCTGCGTAGAAGCCGAGCAGGTTGCGCACCCACGGAAAGACGGCGATGTCGGCGATGGTGTAGCTGCTGCCCATGATCCAGTCGCGTCCGGTCAGGCGCTGGTTCAGCACCTGCAGCAGGCGGCGCGATTCCGCCACGTAGCGGTCGCGTGGACGCTTGTCTTCATATTCCTTGCCGGCGAAGCGGTGGAAAAAGCCGACCTGGCCGAACATCGGCCCGATGCCGCTCATCTGGAACATCAGCCACTGGATGGTCTCGTAGCGACCGGCGGCGTCCTGCGGCATGAACTGGCCGGTTTTCTCGGCCAGGTAGATCATGATGGCGCCGGTCTCCCACAAAGCCAGCGGCTGCCCTCCCGGGCCGTCGGGGTCGATGATGGCCGGTATCTTGTTGTTCGGATTGAGCGACAGGAACGCGGGTGACATCTGGTCCTGGGTATCGAAATTCACCAGATGCGGCTCGTAAGGCAGGCCTGTTTCCTCGAGCAGGATCGAGACCTTGACGCCGTTGGGTGTCGGCAACGAATACAGCTGGATCTGGTGTGGCCGCTGCGCCGGCCATTTGCGGGTGATGGGGAAGTCGGAAAGCGTCGGCATGGGCAAAGCGGTTCTCGGACAGGGTTGCGGTGAAGTCCCAGATGGTGGCACAAAGCCTTGTGTGCCGCCCTGCATGCGGCCGATGACCGGGTCTTGGTTCCGGTCAATGCGCCCCCTTTTCGCGCCGCCATTGCGGCACATCATGGACGCGGGGGCGCATGCGCGGTACAAGAGACCTATCGAAGAAGCGAGGTGTCCCATGTATTTCATTGTCCAGTCCGACAAGACTTTCGAGCAGGCTGCAAGCGACCTGGATGCTGCCGTCAAGCGCAATGGCTTCGGGGTCCTGCACGTCCACGACCTGGGCGCGACGCTGCGCAGCAAGGGAATCGAATTCGCCGAGCAATGCAAAGTGTTCGAGGTCTGCAATCCGGCGCAGGCGGCCAAGGTGTTGTCGGCCGACATGCGCCTGAACATGGCCCTGCCATGCCGAATCTCGGTGTACACCGAGCAGGGGCAGACCCGGCTGGGTCTGATCACACCGGTGAAGATG
>JAGPBF010000109.1 GCA_018063505.1 Rhodoferax sp. | reverse complement strand
GACGCATGAACTGGAGGTCATCGACAAGGCCATCGCCAAGGTGACCGGCGAGAACAACACCCGCGACGCGCTGCGCAAGGGCGAGTCGCTGGCCGATGTGTTCAAGCGTTTCGGCATTCTCTGAGCGTTCCAGCCATGCAGCGCATCGATGCGAAATGCGGTTGCCCGTCTTTGCGGCCCTTGTTTCACCGCACGAAACAAGGGCTTTGCGGATGCGTGTCGGCCGCGTGGCTATGATGGAAAAGGCTGCTCTTGCGGGTGGTTATCTCCGGTCCGGATCGGTTGGGACCAAGGAGTGAATGGATGCGTATTGCGCTGATTCATATCGGTCAGGAAACCAACGACTTCAACCCGTTGCCGACGAGCCTGCGCGACTACGCCTCGTTCGGCATCTGCGAGGGCGAGGAAATGGTGCGCAGGTTTCGCACCTTGGGCCAGATCGGCGGTTACTACGAGGCGGTCGAAAAATCGGGCCATGCGATCGAGACCGTGCCGATCATCCGGGGCTGGGCGGTGGCAGGTGGCCGCGTCACGCGCGAGGCTTACGATTTCTTCGACCGCAAGATCCGCGACGGGCTCACGGCCGCCGGTCCTGTCGATGCGCTGGCGCTGCAGTTGCATGGGGCTTGCGCATCGGTGGATATGGACGATGTCGAAGGTGCGCAACTGCAGGCCTGCCGCGATGTGCTGGGCCCGGACGTGCCGATCGTGCTGGGGCTGGACCACCATGCCAATATCACCCGCCAGATGGTGGCGCTGAGCACGGCCATCGTCGGCCATCGTACCCAGCCGCACGACCCGTTCGATACCGGCCGCATCGGCGCCGAGGTGCTGCTGCGCATCCTGTTCGATGGCGCGCGACCCACCACCGCCTGGCGCAAGCTGCCCTTGCTGTCGCACCAGGAGCAGTTCCTGACCTCCCGCGGACCGATGAAGCGCTGGTTCGACCGTGCCCGCGCGATGGAGGCAGACCGCCGGGTACTGCAGGCTTCCAACTACCCGATGCAACCCTGGCTGGACGTGGCCGAGGGTGGCTGGGCGAGCATCGTCGTGACCGACAACGACCAGCCGCTGGCCGAGCGGCTGGCCGACGAACTGGCCGATCTGGCCTGGTCGATGCGTGCCGAGTTCCAGCAGCGCGAGGCGGTGCCGATCGACGACGCGGTGCGCATGGCCGATGCGGCCGACAAGGGCCTGGTTGTGCTCAGCGATACCGGCGATACGGTGTTCGGCGGCGCCGCCGGTGACAGCAACCTGATTCTCGAATCGATGTTGCGGCTGGGCATCCGCAGCCGTGCGCTGGTGCCGCTGATCGCGCCCGAGACGGTGGCGACGCTGGTCGCGGCCGGCGTGGGCGCCACGGTGACACTGCCGGTGGGTGGCAGCGTGGCCACGGCGTTTTTTCAGCCGCTGGAGGTGACCGGCATCGTGCGCCATATCGGTGCCGGCAACATCGATCTGAACCAGCATCACCAGGGCCAGATCGACATGGGGCGCACCGTGGTGTTCGAGGTCGGCCCGGTCACGCTGCTGATCAGCGAATTGCGTGGCGTGGCCGGCAACCTGCCCGATGTGTACCGCGCCTTCGGCATCGAGCCGTCCGACTACAAGATCGCGGTGCTCAAGACCGCCTCCAACTTCCAGTATTTCGCGTCGATCACGTCGCAGGTCATCCGGGCCGATACGCGGGGTCCCGGACAGTCCGATGTGTTCGGCCTGCCGTGGAAGCGGATTCCGCGCCCGGTTTATCCTCTGGACGACATTGCCCACTGGCGCAGCGTGGCGAGCTGAGACCGGAAGTCGATATGCCAGGCACCGCCATCCCGTGTTCTTGACCCACCCTGAGAGGAAGCTTCACCATGAAAACTGATCGCGTTCGCCGCTCCGTCCTGATCGCCTCGTCGCTGCTGGCCACGGGTGCCCTGGTTCTGCCGTCCATGGCACAGGCCCAGGCGCTCAAGCCCGGCAAGTTGCGCGTGGCTATCCTGGCCGATATCGCCAACTTCGACCCGGCCCAGTTCTCGTCGGTCAACTTTCCGCTGATCAAGAACCTGTACGACAGCCTGATCGAATACACGGCCGAAGGCCAGGCCATCCCCAGCCTGGCGTCGGCCTGGTCCATCGCTCCAGGCAACACCGCGGTCACGCTGACACTGCGCCGCGACGTCACGTTCCACAGCGGTGCGCCATTCAACGCAGATGCAGTGGCCGCCACCCTGAAGAAATCCGCCGATCCGAAGACCGGCAAGAACGTCTATCCGACCATGTCGGTGGTCAAGGACTGGACGGTGGTCGATCCGTACACGGTACGGCTGAACTTCAACAGTGCGGTGCCGGACAAGCAGATCACCGACCTGTTGCAGTTCATCTCGCCGATCGAGCCGGCCGGTATCGAGACTGCCGAGACCAAACCCGCCGGAACCGGCGCCTACATGCTGGCCGAGCGGGTGCTGGGCCAGCGCGTGCGGATGGTCGTCAACCCCAAATACTGGCGTCCCGAGAAGCCCCTGATCAGCGAGGTCACGCTGACCGTGTTCAGTGACAACGACGCGGCCAGCGCTGCGCTGGAGTCGGGCGCGGTGGACATCATCTACGGTGGTGATTCGCGTTCGGCCTTGCGGCTGCGTAGTGCCGGCAACCAGCTGATCCAGGGCCCGGGGCCGCTGGTGCAGGTATTTCGCATCAACACCACGCAAGGCCCGTTCAAGAACGAGAAGTTCCGCCAGGCGTTCAACTACCTGATGGACCGCAAGGCCATCCTGCAGGTCGGTTACGCTGGCCTGGGCGAAGTGACCACCTTGCCCTGGGCCCCGGCCAGTCCGGCAGTGGACAAGTCGTACGAGGCCACCTATGCGTTCAACCTGGACAAGGGCAAGGCCATGCTCAAGGAGTCCGGCCTGTCCGAGGCGGACATGAATGGCTGGAAAATGCTGGTCAATGGCGGTGACCAGGCCTCGCTGGCGATCAGCCAGGTGGTGCAGAGCACATTGGCCAAAGTGGGGGTCAAGGTCGACCTGGATCTCAAGCAGGGCTCGGAATACATCGATGCCTTGCTCGGCGGAAAATTTGCCGCTACCTTCGGCGGTATCGGCAACATCCAGAAATTCCCGTCGCGGGTTGCGACCAACAGCATCTACCGCACGTCGAAGAACCCGGTCCTGGGCGACCCGCATCCGTTTCCCGCGTATGTGGCGGCGATCGAGCGTGTCAACAAGGCCTTTGGCGCCGACGTCAAGGGAGCGTACGACAACCTGAACAAGGTACTGGTCGAGTCGGCATTTGCGATTCCGACCAACACGTACGACATCGGACTGATCGTCGCGGCGAAAAACGTCGGCGGCATCACGCGCGAGATCGACAACATGCTGGTGGTGCGCACGGTAGGTCTGCGCTGAATGCGCCGGATGATCGCGGCATGACGGCGCCGGTGCTGTCGGTTCGCGGCCTGACGGTCACCTTCACCGGCTCGGGCCGGCCGGTGCCCGCGGTGCGCGGCATCGACTTCGAGGTTCATGCCAACGAGGTGCTGGGTATCGTCGGCGAGTCGGGATCGGGCAAAAGTGTCACGTCGCTGGCGATCAGTGGCCTGCTCGACGAGACCGCCCAGGTGAGTGGCTCGATCCGGCTCTCCGGAGTCGAGGTCACCACGCTCGATGCCGAGAGCCTGCGCCAGATGCGCGGACGCGACGTGGGCATGGTGTTCCAGGACCCGACAACCACGCTCAATCCGGTATTGCCGATCGGCCGCCAGGTCATCGAAGGCCAGGTCGCGCACGGCCAGGTGGCGGCCGGCGACGCCACGGCCCGTGCGGTCGAGTTGCTGCGCGAGGTCGACATACCGGACCCGCAGGGCCGGGTGACGCAGTTCCCGCACCAGTTCTCCGGCGGCATGCGCCAGCGCGTGGTGATTGCGATGGCGATGGCGGGACGGCCCCGGCTGATCATTGCCGACGAACCGACGACAGCGCTCGACGTGACGGTGCAGGCCCAGGTGCTGTCGGTGCTGGCCAAGCGCCAGCGCGACACCGGCGCAGCGGTGATCCTGATCACGCACGACCTGGGCGTGGTGGCCGAGGTGGCGCACCGGGTGGCGGTGATGTATGGCGGGCGCATCGTGGAGACGGCCTCGGTGCACGAGATCTTCCGTCAGCCGCGCCATCCGTATACCGTGGGTCTGCTGCGCAGCATTCCGCGCATCGATACGCTCGATACGCGCCTGATTCCGATACCCGGCCAGCCACCGGGCCCGGCCCAGTTGCCCGCTGGCTGCAGCTTTCACCCGCGCTGCGCCATCGGGCGCGAGCGGCCGCGTTGTGCCAGCGAGACACCGGCGCTGGTCGACGACGGCGCCGGCCATGCCAGTGCCTGTCATTACGCCGACGAAGTCGCCACCATGCTCGAGAACCTGCAGTCGCAGGCGCGCCAGCCGGCACAGCCGCGTGCGCAGCCCGACGCGGCGCGCGCACGCGAGCCCTTGTTGGCAGTCGAAGGCCTGCAGGTGTTTTTTCCGGTGAAGGCCGGCCTGCTGCGCCGGCGTGTCGGCTGGGTGCGCGCGGTGGACGGCGTCAGCCTGAGCGTATTTCCCGGCCAGACCGTGGGGCTGGTCGGCGAGTCGGGCTGCGGCAAGACCACGACCGGGCGCGCCATCATGGGCCTGGTGCCGGCCACTGCCGGGCGCGTGGTGTTCGACGGGCAGGACATCGCCGGTCTGCCGGCCGCGCAGATGCGCAAGGTGCGCCGGCACATGCAATACATCTTCCAGGATCCGTATTCCTCGCTCAATCCGATCAAGACGGTCGGCGACATCGTGGCCGAGCCGCTGCGTATCCATGGCCTGTACGAATCGGCAGGTGGCGCGCGCTGGGTCAGGGAACTGTTCGACCTGGTCGGGCTGACCGCCAGCATGATGAACCGCTTTCCGCAGGAGTTCTCCGGCGGCCAGCGCCAGCGGATCGGCATCGCGCGGGCGCTGGCGCTCAAGCCGCGCCTGCTGATCCTGGACGAACCGGTGGCGGCACTGGATGTGTCGATCCAGGCCCAGGTCATCAACCTGCTGCAGGATCTGCAGCGCGAGCTCGGCCTGGCCTACCTGTTCATCGCGCACGACCTGTCGGTGGTGCGCCATATCTCGGACCGGGTGGCGGTGATGTACCTGGGGCGCATCGTCGAGGAAAGCAGTCGCGATGCGCTGTACGGGCAACCGACGCACCCGTATACCCAGTCGTTGCTGTCGGCCGTGCCGGTGCCGGACCCGGCGCTGCGCGAGAAGCGCACGCGTATTCTGCTGGCCGGCGACATCCCGAATCCGGCCAGGCCACCGAGCGGGTGCCACTTCCATCCGCGCTGCTTCAAGGCCGGTGCCTTGTGCAAGATCGAGCCACCGGCGTTCGTGCCGTATCCCGATTCGCCGACCCGCGTGGCCTGCCACCATGCCGGTCCCGCGGATCTGGCGCAGCACGCACGAAAGGAGGCCGCATGACGGCGCCGCCGTTGTCTGCCGCACCAAGGTGTGCCCGGTGAGCGCGACCTGGCGCCGCAGTGCCGATGTGTTGCACCGGCTCGTGCAACGCAAGGGTGCCGCACTGGGCCTGCTGTTCCTGGCCATGCTGATCTCGGCGACCGCGCTGGCGCGCTGGATTCTGCCGTTCGATGCCTTGACGCAGGATTTCGCCAGCACCTTGCAGGGGCCGTCCAGCGTGCACTGGTTCGGCACCGACGAACTCGGCCGCGACATCCTGGCCCGGGTGGTTTATGGCGCGCGTACCTCGTTGATCACCGCCGCCGGCGCGGTGTCGATTGCGGCCCTGATCGGTGTGCCGATCGGCATGGTCGCCGGCTTCTTCGGCGGCTGGCGCGATACGCTGCTGATGCGTTTTGTCGATGTCTTGCTGTCCTTGCCCGGCATTCTGTTTGCGATGGCGCTGATCGCCGTGCTCGGGCGCAGCCAGACGGCGGCGCTGGTGGCGGTCGGTATCACCGGCATTCCGAGTTTCGCGCGTATCACGCGGGCCCAGGTGCTGTCGCTGCGCAAGCGCGACTTCGTGACCGCGGTCGAGGCGCTGGGTGGCTCATCTGGTTACAACATGTTCACGACGGTGTTGCCCAATGCCTGGAGCCCGATCCTGGTGCAGGTGGTGATCCTGTCGTCGGTGGCGATCCTGATCGAGGCCTCGCTGGCTTTCCTGGGCGTGGGTATTCCACCGCCGACGCCGAGCTGGGGTGAAATGCTGCGTACCGGAAAGACCTTTCTGTACGACGCACCCACCTATGCGGTGCTGCCCGGGCTGGTGCTGACGTTCACGATCCTGTCGCTCGATACCATCGGCCGCGCATTGGCCGCCGTGCTGGCCGATCGCCACGAGCGCGACACCATCGAGCCGGCGGCGGGAGACCGCACATGATCGGCTTCATCGTGCGCCGCCTGTTGCAGCTGCTGCCGGTGCTGCTGATTGCGTCGACCGGCATCTGGGCGATGATCTATGCCGTTCCGGGGACACCCATCGGCACCATCGTCGGCGAGAATGCCACGCCCGAGCAGATCCAGGCGGCGATCGTGCGGCTGGGGCTGGACCAGCCGATGCTGGTGCAGTACTGGACCTGGCTGCGCAGTGCGCTGGTCGGCGATTTCGGCCTGTCGATCCAGAACCGGGAGCCAGTGTTCGACCTGATTGCCCAGCGTGTGCCCGCCACGATACAACTGGGCCTGTCCGCCACCGTGATCGGGCTGTTGCTGGGCGTACCGGTGGCCGTCATCAGCGCGCTCAAGCCGGGTTCCTGGCTCGACCGCATGCTCAGTGGCTGGAGCGCACTGGCGCTTGGCGTGCCGACCTTCTGGCTCGGCATCCTGCTGATCCTGCTGTTCGCGGTCAATCTGCGCTGGTTGCCGTCGGCGTCGCAGTACGTGTCGATCTTCGACTCGCCGTGGCAGGCACTGCGCCATATCCTGCTGCCGGCGCTGACGCTGGGCGTATATGTGTCGGGCATCTTCGCGCGTTTCCTGCGCGCATCGCTGCTTGGCGAACTGCGTGCCGACTACGTGCGCACCGCCCGTTCCAAGGGCCTGCCCGAGCGCGACGTGATCGGCCGCCATGTGATGCGCAATGCCTTGCTGCCGTTCGTCACCATTGTCGGCTTGATGATGGCGACCTTCATCGGCGGTACGGTGGTGACCGAGGCGGTGTTCACCTATCCCGGCCTGGGCCGGCTGCTGATCCAGGCCATCAGCACCCGCGACTACCCGCTGATCCAGGGCTGCATCCTGTTCATCCTGGTGGTGTTCGTGCTGATCAATCTGGCGGTGGATGTGCTCTACGCGTATATCGACCCGAGGATCGACTACGGTTGACGCCGATGCGCGCCAGAGGTTGCGCTGGCTGGCGGGCTCAGGGTGCATCCTTGGAGCGGGTCTTGCTGACCGCGCTGAAGATGCCGATTCCCAGCAATATCAAGGTGCCGATACCAATATAGACATGCGGCACGCCCGCCTCTACGGCGCCCCATATGACACCACCCAGAAACACGGCAAAGCCCAGCATGTAAAGCGCGAACGACATGGCATTTTTCTCCGGAACGACGATGCGCCCAGTGTCCGGCGGTCGGGCCGCAAGCGCCATCGGCGGCCGGGCTACAGATTTGTAGGTGCCGACCTACAGGCGTTGCTGCAGCTGCGCGCGCCAGCCGCACGCCGATCGGGCCAAGCATCCTGCCGATGCGGGGCGGTTCTTGCCAACCCGATTGCCGCTGCAACCACAGGTGGCGGGCATCCATGCCGGTCGACACTACACACTGTTGCAGTGCCATTGCCTGAAATCGCATAGGTTCGGCCCGACAATAGCCGTACCTGCCTACTACACGTTGTAGTTCATTGTCAATGCGTTACCTGCCGAATCAGCACCCTCAGTAATGGATATTCCGGACCTCAGCCACACCACAGCGGAAAGCACGAACACACCAACGAATCAGCAGGCGCTCATGGCGCCGCGGACATCCGAGAGCCGCTATCGCCGCCTGTTTGAAGCGGCTCAGGACGGAATATTGATCCTGAACGCGGATACGGCCCGGATAGAGGATGCCAATCCGTATCTGATCCATATGCTGGGTTATTCACACGCGGAACTCCTGGGGGAAACCTTGTGGCAGATAGCCGCTTTCGCTGACGTGCCCCAGAGCAAGGATATGCTCGCGCAATTGCAGGCGAACGGGTATGTGCGGTACGACGATCTCCCGCTCAGAACCAGGAGCGGCGTCAGCATTGCGGTTGAATTTATCGGCAATAGTTACGACTGCGATGGCACAAAGGTCATACAGTGCAACATTCGGAACATCACCGAACGTCATGCCGACCGTGCAAAGATCCATCGACACACGCAGCTCTACGCCGCATTGAGCCAGTGCAGCCAGGCGATCGTGCACTGCACGAATCAACAAGATCTGTTCCAGAAAATATCGCGAATCGCAGTGCAGCTCGGCGGCATGAAGATCGCCAATGTCAGTCTTGTCGATAGCGCGACACGCGTCGTGCGATCCGTTGCCAGCTTCGGTGACGACTCCGGTTACCTGGCAGCGATCGAGATCTCCGCAAATGCCGACAGCCCGTTCGGGAATGGCCCGACAGGCACGGCCATCCGTGACGAACGCATAGTCTGGTGCCAGGATCTGATGAATGATCCGACCACCATGCCCTGGCGTTCACTCGCCCAAGCTGCCGGACTGGCGGCGTCTGCATCGCTGCCACTGCATTGCAATGGCACTGTGGTCGGCGCATTGTCGCTGTACTCGGTGGAGCCCAATGCCTTTGATGAACTGGCACGTGAGTTGCTGGTTGAGATGGCCTGCGACATCAGCTTCGGCCTTGACAACCTGGACCGCGAAGCAAGGCGCCGGCAGACCGAGCAAGAGGTTCTGTACCAGAGAGCCATCCTCAAGACGCAGCAGGAGACGTCGCTCGATGCCATCCTGGTGGTTGGCGAGAACGGGCAGATTGTTTCCAATAATCAGCAATTTGTCGATCTTTGGCGACTGCCGCAGCACCTTGTCAGCGCTGGTTTGAATGCGCCCCTGCTGAAGATCGCGGCGGACCAGATCGAAGATCCGGATGCGTTTTTTTCCCAGGTCCGGCATCTTTACGGGCACAGCCGCGAGAGCAGCCACGACGAATTGCGACTCAAGGATGGCCGGACAATCGACCGGCATTCGGCGCCGGCAGTCGGGGCGGACGGCAAGTTTTACGGCCGGGTCTGGTACTTTCGCGACATCACAGAGCGCAAGGAGGCGCAGGCCAGGGTGGTCTACCTCAATCGTGTATATGCGGTCCTGAGCGACATCAATTCGCTGATCGTGCGCGTGCGCAGTCGTGACGACCTGTTCCATGAGTCTTGCCGGATCGCGGTCGAACTCGGCGGGTTCCGCATGGCGATGATCTGCATTCAGGATCCAATCACGCGAAAAATTGTGCCGGTAGCTTCGGTTGGCAAGGATCCGGCGCTGAACGCCTCCATCAACACGATCCTGGCCTCTGGTGAGCTTGCACCAACCACGATGGTGGCAAGGGCGATCCGTGAAAAAAGGCAGGTCGTCTCGAACGACTCGAAACGCGATGCGCAAGTGGTTTTCAGAGAAAGTTATGGAACGGCGGGTGTTGGCTCGATGGCGGTACTCCCGCTGGTTGTTGCAGGTGAGGCCATCGGTGTGCTGGCGCTGTACGCGAGCGAGAAGAACTTCTTCCACGCGGAGGAGCTCAAGCTGCTGGCGGAACTGGCCGGTGACATCGCGTTTGCCGTGGACCATATCGGCAAGCAGGATCGGCTCGATTACCTCGCCTACTACGATGTACTCACCGGGCTGGCGAACCGCAGCCTGTTTCTCGAGCGTCTGGGGCAGCATATGCGCAGTGTCGGCGCAGGCGACCATGGACGAAAAGTAGGGCTGCTGCTGATCGATCTGGAGCGATTCAAGAACATCAACGACAGCCTTGGCTGGCCAGCCGGTGACTCGCTGCTGCGCCAGGTGGGGGAGTGGCTCAAATCCAGGTTCGGAGATGCCAGTCTGCTGGCACGTCTGGGCGGTGACCATTTTGCGGCGGTTTTGCCGGAGATGCTGCCAACCGAAAAAATGTCGCTGGTCATCGAAGAGTTGCTCGATGCGTTTCAAAGCCACCCGTTCCATTTGACCGACTCCGTGTTCCGTATCACCGCCAAGGCGGGCGCGGCGATTTTTCCGGACGATGGGGCCGATGCCGACTCCTTGTTCAGATATGCCGAGGCCGCCCTGAAAAAGGCCAAGGCCAGTGGCGAGAAATACCTGCTGTACAAGCCGAAGATGACGGATCGGGTGGCGGGTAAGCTGAGCCTGGAGAACCAGCTGCGCCGGGCGCTGGACAACAACGAATTCGTGCTCCATTACCAGCCCAAGGTTGACCTCGCAAGCGGTGCGGTGGTCAGTGCCGAAGCACTGATCCGCTGGAACGATCCGCTCACCGGTCTTGTGCCGCCAGGTCGGTTCATACCGATCCTGGAAGAAACCGGCTTGATCTACGAGGTCGGGCGCTGGGCACTTCGCCAGTCGATCGCGGACTACCTGCGCTGGCGGGCCGCCGGGCTGGCGGTCGTGCGTCTGGCGGTGAACGTCTCGCCGCTTCAGCTGCGCAACCGCGATTTCATTCCGGAGATTCGCCGCTCACTCGATATCGATCCCCATGCGGCCCAGGGGCTGGAGCTGGAGATCACGGAAACGCTGATCATGGCGGACGTGAACCACAATATCGCGAGCCTGCGCGCGATCCGTGACATGGGCGTGCGCATCGCGATCGATGACTTCGGCACCGGGTTCTCGTCACTGAGCTATCTGGCAAAACTTCCGGTCGATACACTCAAGATCGACCGCTCGTTCATTGTCGATATGACCGACGGTCCGGAGGGCCTGGCCCTGGTCTCGACGATCATCCATCTGGCGCATTCGCTCAGACTCAAGGTCGTGGCAGAAGGTGTGGAAACCCAGGAGCAGACGCGGCTGCTCAGATTGCTCAAGTGCGATGAGATGCAAGGCTTCCTGTTCAGCAAGCCAGTGCCGGGCGAGGACTTCGAAGCCCGATTTCTGCGTCCGGCTGTCGCTGCCTGATTGGCCAAGGCCAGGCATGGCTCAGGTCGCGGGCCCCCACAGGTTGGGCACCATGGTGTTGGAGTAGCCCGATACAAAAGGCTTGGCCTGCCCGGTGCTGGCGTCGAACACATGGCGTTGCACTTCGCCGATGTTGCCGCCGTACATGTGGATGCTGATCGAGGCCTTGTCGGCAAACGCATTACGCACCCGGTGCATGTCGCCCAGCGCGGGCGAGACCATTTCCACATCGCCCGGCTCCAGACGGTGCTCGGCGCCGCTGGCTACCAGGCTACCGTCGGCATTACGCTGGTAGGCCTGGCTGTATTCGGCCCCGCGCAGCATCGCGATGACACCCCATACGGTGTGGTCATGCACCGGCGTTTGCTGACCCGGACCCCAGACGAAACTGACAATGGAAAATCGTCCGAGCGGATCGGCATGCAACAGGTACTGGCGGTAGAACTCCGGGTCGGGCTGGGCCAGCGCCTCGGGCAGCCAGTCGTCGCGCGCGACCAGGCCTTGCATCAGCGCTGCGGCTTCGGCCAGCAGCGCGGCTTCGTCCAGCTGTTGATCGCTCAGGCGCGTCATGGCCTGGACCACACGCTTGAGACGGGTCAGTGGATGGTTGGGGGTGTTCATGGGCCGATTGTCGCGCCGCAACCGGCGTGCCAGTGCCAGGTGTCAGATGGTCAATTTGCGGCTGCGTGCCACCACCGGCCAGCTCTCGTCTGCCACGCCGGCGTGTACCGCCCACACATCGCTGTGCAGCGCCATCGTCGGGCAGATGTGGCGCGGGATGCCGTAGACCACGTCGCCCACCTGGTAGTCTGCAGCCCTGGGCGTCTGCACCACCAGATGCTCTTCGCTTTGCGACACCAGCACGGCGTCTTCCAGGCCCATCAGCCTGACCCGCGGTTGCGGCATCTCGGCGGCCACCGCCTTGTGGCCCAGGTCCAGGCACAGGCGGTCCGCCGTGGGTTTGCTGATGACGCGGCACATCAGCATCGCGCCGTTGATGAAATGGTGTTCGGGGCAGACCTCCTCCTGGCCGAAATCCCACAACACCGTGGTGCCGGCACCGACCTCGACGTCGGGGTTCTTGGCCAGCAGCGCAAAGGTGGGGGTGCCGCTGGCGATCAGCCTGGGGACCGGCAACTTCTCGGCCAGCATCTGGTCACGCAGTTTCCACACCGGCGCGAAGGCCTCGTCGACCTTGCCCGCGAGTGCCGCGGTGTCGGGGCTGCGCAGGTGGCCATCGTAGGCATGCAGGCCGCCCACCGTGATGCCGGGTGCGGCGCACATGGCGCGGTACAGGTCTGCGGCCGCCGCATCGGGGATGATGCCGGTGCGGTTCATGCCGACGTTGAGGTCCATGTACAGCGTGATCTTCACGTTCTCGGCCACCGCCACCTGGCTGATCGCGGCCAGGTTGGCCGGGTCGTCGACCAGCGCAGCAAAACGCGTGTCGGGAAAGCGCCGCATCAGCGTCACCAGCCGAGCGATGTTCGGGCCCACCGGCTGGTAGGCCAGCAGGATGTCTTCGCCGCCGGCGGTGGCTGTCATTTCGGCCTCGGCAATGGTCGAGACCTTGAACTTGTGGATGCCTGCCTTGCGCTTGAGGGCAATGATCTGCGGCAGCTTGTGTGTCTTGACATGCGGGCGCAACCGCGACACGTCGCCGGCCATGGTGATCATGCGTTGCAGGTTTTTCTCGACCCGATCGGGATAGACCAGCACGGTCGGAGTGGGGATGGCGTTGGCGTTGGAGATGGCGTACCAGTCGGACACGGGGACCTCTTTCTGTTGAATGGGCGCCGTTGGCGCGGTGTGATCGCACAGCCGGGCTGAGCCCTGAATCGGCAATGATGATCTTAACGGGCGCAGGGTGGCGCTGTTCGTCGCGCCGTTTCGCAGGGTGAATCTGCCACACGGGCAGAATCGACGGTATGTATTTATTGCCAGGTTCCCCATTGCGCCGCTCAGGGCGCTTCTTTGCAGTGGCGCTCGCCACCATTCTCGGGGCCTGTGCGTCAGCGCCCCCGGCGGTCAGGTTGGCGCCGTTGCCGTCGCCCATCGCGGCCACTGGAGCTGATGCTGGGGCTGTCGCTGGTGCCAGTGCCAACGTCCGGGTGCTGGCTGGCCTCGCCAGCGACGAGATGCCGATCGACCAGCGTTTCGCGCGTTGGGTCGCCGATTTCCGAGTCGCGGCGCGGGCCGCCGGCATTGGCGAGGCGACATTGCAGGTCGCGTTCGCCGATGTGCAATACCTGCCGCAGGTGGTTGAACTTGACCGTGCCCAGCCCGAGTTCACCCGCACGATCTGGGACTACCTGGATGTCGCCGTCTCTGAACAACGGGTTGCCCGGGGCCTGGACCAGATGATGCTGGTGCGCCAGGAGGCAGAGGCCGCCGCGGCGCGTTTCGACGTGCCGGCCAGCATCCTGGTTGCGATCTGGGGCATGGAAAGCAACTATGGCTCCAACTATGGCAACACCCGGGTTGTCGACGCGCTGGCCACGCTGGGCTTTGACGGCCGGCGCGGCGACTGGGCCCGTGGCCAGCTGCTTGCCGCACTGCGCATCCTGCAGGACGGCGACATCGCGCCTGCGCAGATGATCGGCTCCTGGGCCGGCGCCATGGGCCAGACCCAGTTCCTGCCCTCGAACTTCCTGGCCTACGCGGTGGATGCCGACGGCGACGGGCGGCGCGACATCTGGGGCAGCAATGCCGACGTGATGGCGTCGACGGCCAATTTTCTGGCACGCTCGGGCTGGCAGGCCGGCCAGCCCTGGGGCACTGAAGTGTTGTTGCCCCAGGGCTTCGACTACGGCCAGGCCGGCGCCACGACGCGCCTGCCCAGTGCGCAGTGGGCAGGGCAGGGCGTCCGCACGATGGACAGCGCCCCGCTACCGGAATTCGCCGACGGCGCAATCCTGTTGCCCGCTGGCGCCCGTGGCCCGGCTTTCCTGACTGGCCCGAACTTTCGCGCCATCCTGCGCTACAACAACGCGACCAGTTATGCGCTGGCTGTGGTCCTGCTATCGCAGCGCCTGAACGGCGGCGCCGTTGTGCAAGCCCCCTGGCCACGCGACCTGGTGGCGCTGTCGCGCAGCCAGGTGCTGGAGTTGCAGACGGCCTTGAACCGCCGTGGTTTGGACAGCGGCACGCCCGATGGTTTGCTCGGCCCGATGACGCGCGAAGCGGTGCGCCGTTATCAGCGCAGTGTCGGACTGCCGGCGGACGGGTATCCGGATCAGATCTTGCTCGCACGCTTGCTGCAGCCGTGAGATGTGACCTGAATACCTGTGCAACTCCCGATCGCCGGTGGCAAGTTCGCTGTCGGCGCAGCGACTAACGGTCGCTGGCAGCGGCGGCCGTCAGGCCGATCTGGTCGAGTAGTGCTGCTCTCCTGCTGCGCAGTACCTTGTCGGCAGGGTTGCGTTCTATCTGACCCGACAGTGACGCTATCGCGTCGTACCAGATTCCGGCGTCCGCATAGATTCCAGGTACCTCGCGATCGC
>JAGPBF010000291.1 GCA_018063505.1 Rhodoferax sp. | reverse complement strand
CCACGCTTTGTTCGTGGGTCACCATGATGATGGTGATGCCGCGCTCCTCGCGGATGCGGCTGAGCATGGTCATGATCTCGTTGGCGCGGGCGCTGTCCAGGTTGCCGGTGGGTTCGTCGGACAGCAGTAAGGGCGGCTCCGTCACCAGCGCCCGGGCGATGGCCACCCGCTGCTGCTGGCCGCCGGACAGCATATTGGGTGTGGCGTCCTCGCGCCCCTCCAGGCCCACCACGCGCAGGGCTTCCAGCGACCGTGCCCGGCGTATGGCGGGTTTGATCCCTTCGTAGATCAGCGGCAACTCGACGTTGCCGAGCGCGCTGACCCGCGGTACCAGGTTGAAGCTCTGGAACACAAAGCCCATGTAATGACGACGCAGCAGGGCCAGTTGGTCGCGGTTGAGGCTGCTGACATCGACACCGCGGAAAAAATACTGGCCGGCGGTGGGCACATCGAGGCAGCCGAGCAAGTTCAGGCAGGTGGATTTGCCAGAGCCGCTGGGGCCCATCACGGCAACGAACTCACCGTCGGTGATGCTCAGGTCGACGTTATCCAGTGCGCGTACTTCGGTGGGACCTGCGCCGTAGATCTTGTAGATACCGCGCATCTGCAATATCGGCACTGACATGAGTCTAGGAGCCGCTGCCGGCCGCGGCGTGGCCCACGCCAGTGATCACTTCCTCGCCCTCGCTGATTTCGCCGCCCAGCACCTCGGTATAGCGCCCATCCGAGGAGCCGAGTCGCAGCGGCACGCGCTGTGGCTGCCCGTCACGTAACACCCAGACCGCATTGCTGGACCCGTTGTCCTGCCGTGGCCTGCGGCCACTCGGCAAGCCGAGTACCCCGTTGCCGCTGCCTGGCGTCGGCGGCGTGAAACGTAGCGCCGTATTGGGTACCCGCAGGGCCTGCTGGCGAACGCCGGTGGTGATGGTTGCGGTGGCAGTCATGCCCGGTTGCAACAAGCCTTCACTGTTGTCGACGCTGAGCACCGTGGTATAGGTCACCACGTTATTTTCCGTGGTCGGGTACAGATAAACGCTCAGCACCTCAGCCTGAAACTGGCGGCCCGGCCAGGCATCCACCACAAACACGGCCGTCTGGCCGGCCTTGACCATGCCGACATCTGCTTCGTCGAGGGCCACATGCAACTCCATCTCGCTCAGGTCCTCGGCGAGCAAAAACAAATGTGGGGTCTGAAAGCTGGCCGCCACCGTGGTTCCCGGCTCCACGCTGCGTACCAGCACAACACCCGTGATGGGCGCGGTGATCACAGTCTTGCCCAGTCGTGTTCGGGTCTGCGACACGGCGGCGCGGGCTTCCTGCACTGCAGCATGCGCATAAGTTAGTTTCGCGGCCGCGCGTTTGCGGCTGGCCGCGGCGCGGTCGCGCTCGGCCGCGGAGGCGAGATTGCGCGCCATCAGGCTGGCGATGCGTCGCTCATCCACGCTCGCTTCCTCCATGGTGGCCTCGGCTTCGGCTACCGACGCTTGAGCCAGCGCCAGTCGGGCTTCCGCCTGTTCCAGCGCGACCCGCAACTCATCGGTGTCGAAACGCGCCAGCACATCGCCCTTTTTCACGTGATCATTTTCCCTGACCAGCACCTCGCGCACCAGGCCGGAAATCTCCGCACCCACGGTCACTTCGCTTTTGGGCTGCAGATTGCCGGTGGCCGTGGCGGTCAGCACCATATCGCTGCGATCCAGCACGTGGGTCTGCCAGTGCACCGTCTTGTCTTCGGGCCAGAACCACCAGGCCAGGGCCGCCAGCACCAGGACCACCAGCAGTGCCGTGACACCGCTACCGAGCCACTTGCGCCCCTGCTCTGCACGCAACATGGTGCGCACCTGTGCCGCCATGGCCTTCAGGGCATCGTCATTTTCAACGGTCATTTGAACTCATCCACTTCTCACAGGATGATCCACCTTGGTTCCTGAACCACCTGGATCAAGAGCGGCTTCAGCGACTGCCCGGCCGTGGCGTGAGTGTGCCAGGCGCGGCTGGATGGGAATACGTACACAATCTCTCCATCAGGCCGTCCAGTCTACCTGCCTGGTTGCCGAGGGTCACTTCACGGGTTGGCGCGTGCGGGGCTCCCTTGCCATGGAGGCCAAAGTGAGCGCATTCATGATGCCGAAGGGCGTGGCTTACGACGATAAGCGAGGGCAGAAGGAGCATGAAAACGCCAGGCTGAATCCGAAGCAAAGGATTTCGCTGACGTTCATCATTTTCGGCACCTCGCAATCTGAAGTGAGCCGCATCCTCAAGAGCCGGTAACCACTGGCTCCCTCATGGTCACGAACTCCTCGGCCGCAGTGGGGTGGATGCCGATCGTGTGATCGAATACGCTCTTGGTGGCACCCCCCTTTATCGCGACGGCAAATCCCTGCACGATCTCGCCGGCATCGGCGCCCACCATATGCAGTCCGACCACCCGGTCGCTGGCGTTGTCCACCACCAGCTTCATCAGGGTGCGTTCGCTGCTGCCGCTCAGGGTGTGCCTGAGCGCCCGGAACTCGCTGCGATAGATGCTGATATCCCCAAACTCCCTGCGTGCGTCCGCTTCCGAAAAACCGACCGTACCGACGCAGGGATGGGTGAATACGGCGGTCGGGATGAACTCGTAGCTCATCGAGCGAGGCTTTTTGCCGGCTGCCGGGCCAAACAACTGATCGACGACCATCATGGCCTCACCCAGCGCCACCGGTGTCAGCTGCACCCGTGACGTCACGTCGCCCACCGCAAATACGGATGGCACACTGCTGCGATAAAACTCATCGACCAGCACTGCACCGTCGCTGGCCTGTGCCACGCCCGCGTCCTGCAGAGTGAGCCGTTCCACGTTGGGTACGCGTCCGGCGGCGCACAGCACGGCATCCACCACGATTTCATCCCCGCTTTGCAGGCTGACGAGCAGGCCATCAGAACCTTGCTCCACCGAAGAAATGCCGCTGTCCAGGCGCAGATCGACCCCTTTCTTGACCACTTCCGCCGCAAGAAAATGGCGGACATCGTCATCAAAGCCGCGCAGCACCTGCGCTCCCCGGTAGATCTGGGTGACCCGCGAGCCCAGGCCATTGAAAATGGATGCGAACTCGCAGGCGATGTAACCGCCACCGACCACCAGCAGGCGTTTTGGAAACGGATCGATATCGAAGATCTCGTCCGAACTCAACACATACCGATCGCCGGGAAATTCGGGGATATGCGGTCTTCCGCCCGTCGCGATCAGGATATGGGCGGCGCGGACACGCCGGGTTGCGTCCTGCCCATCGGTCCCGCTGGATATCTCGACCGTATGCGCATCCACCAGCCGCGCATATCCGGTCATGATGTGCACGCCACTGCCCTCGAGCAGCTTGTGATACACGCCATTGAGGCGGGAAATCTCGCTGCGTCGATTGCTTTTTAGTCGGCTCCAGTTCAGCGTCGGAGAGCTTCCTTCCCAGCCGAAACCATGCGCTTCCTCGAAGCCCTCCGCGTAGTGGGCGGCATAGCTATAGAGTTTTTTCGGAATACAGCCGACATTCACGCAGGTTCCGCCCAGACCATCCAGACCGCCCACTTCGGCCAGCATCACACGGGCGCCGCGTTGCACGGCGGTTCGTGCCGCGCGCACCCCGCCGCTGCCGCCGCCAATCACGAACAGGTCGGTATCGAATACGGGCATTCGTGCCTCCGGCAAGATTCAGGTTCAGTCCGCGCACTGCCATCCTGCCGGGCGCGGGAATCGACCAAGATAGCGCGATCGGTAGAAGCAATCGAGGCGAATACTCCTCAATGTACCAGTCCATGCGATGCTGACGACCGTATTTCCTTGTCAATGGCACGCCGTGGACTGCGCACCGCCTGGACGCCGGTTCAGGCAGCGGAGAGCACAGATTGTCCGGCTGAGCCGCGTGTCCCTATAATCGACGGCGAAGCGGGCAGCAGGCTGTTGTTCGACATCACTCATGCTATAGACACGAAGGAGTTATAACGATGCGAATGTACAAGATCGCAATGGGAGCTTTGGTGGCAGCGATGTTGGCCGGACCGGCTGCGGCACAGACTGGCATGGTTGCCGTGGGTGCGGCGCCTGGCATGGCAAGCATGGCGGAGACGGCCGAGGTCAACGGGACCATCACGGCAATCGACGCCGCGACACGGGTCGTTGATCTGCTGGGTGAAGGCGGCAACGAGCTCAGCGTAACCGCGGGCC
>JAGPBF010000290.1 GCA_018063505.1 Rhodoferax sp. | reverse complement strand
CGCGCCGGCCATCGGGGCCATCTCGAGGGCGCCTACTTCGGCTGGTGGAATTTCGCCACCAAGCTCAACCTGGCGCTGGCCGCCGGCCTCGCCCTGCCATTGCTGGCCATGTTCGGCTACTCCCCGGGCGCACGTGACGCATCGGCACTGGGCGCGTTGACGCTGGCCTATTGCCTGCTGCCGTGCCTGCTCAAGCTGGCAGCGGCCACGCTGCTGTACCAGCACCATCAACACATGCGTGCCAGTGGCGAACCGGCATGAACACGAAAGAACCCATGATCAATCGACGACGGATATTGCGTACCGCAGGCATGCTTGCCGGCACTGCAGCGATGCTGGCACTGACCGGCTGCGCAGCTCCGCAGATCGGCGACTACGCAGCCGAAAAGCCGGTGCTCGACCTGCGCACATACTTCGACGGCATCGTCGACGGCTACGGCATCTTTACCGACCGCGCCGGCAAGGTCGTCAAACGCTTCACCGTGGTGATCCGCTGCAGCTGGTCTGGCGACGACGGCGTGCTCGACGAGGATTTCCTGTATTCCGACGGAAGCCGGCAAAAGCGCATCTGGCGGCTCAAGCGCCTTGCAGACGGCCGCTTCAGCGGCCGTGCCGACGATGTCATCGGCGAGGCACAAGGTGTGCAAAGCGGCAACGCACTGCGCTGGAACTACACGCTGGCACTGCCGGTCGACGGCCGCGTCATCGAGGTCCAGTTCGACGACTGGATGTACCTGATCGATGCGCGCGTGATGCTCAACAAGGCACAAATGCGCAAGTTCGGCATCCACCTGGGCGAGGTCACCTTGTCATTCACCAAACGCTGAGCCGCTGGGCCAATCCCTGTCATGCCAATGCTTTCGAAAGACCCTGTCCGATGTCCCTCAATCCCCTGTTGACGAACTGGCGCGGCAAGACCGTCTGGCTGGTGGGCGCATCCAGCGGCATCGGGCGGGCCACGGCTGCCGCGCTCCACGCCGGCGGCGCCAAGGTCATCGTCTCTGCGCGCAACGCGCAGGCCCTGGAGCAATTCACGCAGCAACACCCGGGCGCGATCGCCATCGCGCTGGACGTCACCGATGATGCGGCGGTGCATGCGGCCAGCCGCCAGGTCAGCGCCCTCGGACCGCTGGACGGCATGGTGTATTGCGCCGGCCACTACACAGCGATGGATGCCGACGCGATCGACCTGCCCGACATGTTGCGCCATGTCGATATCAACTACAACGGTGCGCTGCGGCTGCTTCACGCCGTATTGCCGCATCTGCTCGCGCGCGGACGCGATGGCGGCGGTTTTGTCAGCCTGGTCGGCAGCGTGGCCGGCTATTGCGGCTTGCCGCGCAGCCTGGCCTACGGTCCGACCAAGGCCGCGATGAACAACCTGGCGCAGACCCTGTACCTGGACCTGCGCGACAAGGGCGTGGCGGTGTCGATCATCAACCCGGGGTTCGTCGAGACCCCGCTGACCGCGCAGAACAGCTTTCACATGCCCGCGCTGCTGACACCGGAGCAGGCGGCACACGAGATTCTGCGCGGCTGGGCCCGCGGCGCGTTCGAGATCCATTTCCCCAAGCGCTTCACGCTCTGGCTCAAGCTGCTGGCCTTTTTGCCGTGGCGCCTGTATTTCAAGCTGGTCGGCAAGGTGACCCAGTCATGAAGAACACGCTGGCGCAGACCATCGCGGCGTTCGAGTCGCTGACACCGCAGTCCGTGCCCGACCTGGCGCGCATCTATGCACCGCATGCCCGTTTCATCGATCCGTTCAACGATGTCCAGGGGCTGGCGCAGATCCAGGCGATCTTCCGCCATATGTTCGAGACACTGGAGCAACCCCGTTTCGTCGTCAGCGGGTCGGTCGTCGAGCGCGACCAGTGTTTCCTGCTGTGGAATTTTCAGTTCCGGTTTCGCAGCTTCCGGCGCGATGTGGCGCAGACGATTGCCGGAACCAGCCATCTGCACTTCGACGCGCAGGGCCTGATCGACATGCACCACGACTACTGGGATGCGGCGCACGGGCTGTACCAGCAAATGCCGGTGATCGGGCCCTTGATGCGCTGGTTGCGCCGGCGCGCCAACAGCTGAGGCAGCGGCAGCGCTGCCACTTGCCGGCGCACGGCGTCAGGCGCCGGCGGGCCTCAGGAAGGTGCGGTATCGGCGAAGCTGGCGCGCAGCATCAGCTTGTCCTGCAGCTTGGCCAGGTTGGCATGCGCAGTGCGCCAGGCGATCTCCTGGAAACGGAAATCCAGATAGCCCAGCGCACAACCGACGGCGATATCGGCCAGGCTCAGGTGGATACCGGCGCAAAAAGGTTTGTCGGCCAGCCCGCGCGACATGGCCTTGAGGCTGGCGTCGATCTTGGCAAGTTGCCGGTCGATCCACACCTGGCTGCGTTGCGCCTTGGTGCGCCCGTCCCATGTCGCCTCGAGCCGCGCCAGCACGGCGGCGTCGATTACGCCGTCGGCCAATGCCTCCCAGGTCTTGACTTCGGCGCGCTCGCGCCCGCTCACGGGAATCAGCTTGCCCACCGGGGACAGGTTCTCGAGATACTCGACGATCACGCGCGAATCGAACAAGGCCTCGGCACCTTCCATGACCAGGCACGGTACCTTGCCCAGCGGATTGGACTCGCTGATCCGTGTCTCGGCTTCCCACACGTTTTCGGTGACGTACTGGTAATCGAGCTTCTTCTCCGCCATGGTGATGCGCACCTTGCGGACATAGGGGCTGGAAGAGGATCCGATGAGTTTCATGGCGCTTTGTGTCCGGTTGTGCAAAGCATTCTAGCCAGCCGACCGGGACCACGGCGGGCGCGCGCTGGCGCAAACCCGCCACCTACAATCCGGGGATGAGCCTGTCTACCGTCTCCGCCTTGTCTCCCCTGGATGGCCGTTATGCGGCCAAACTCGCGCCCTTGCGCCCCCTGATGAGTGAACTGGGCTACATGCGCCGCCGGGTCCAGGTCGAGGTGGCCTGGTTTGTCAATCTCAGCGATGCGGGATTTGCCGAATTCAAGCCGCTCAGCGCTGGAGCCCGCACTTACTTGCTCAAGCTGGTGCGCAACTTCAGCGAGGCCGATGCGCTCGCGATCAAGGAGATCGAGAAAACGACCAACCACGATGTCAAGGCAGTCGAATACTGGCTCAAGGGCAAGTTCGAGTCGCGCCCCGAATTGCAGCGTGCCGGTGAATTCGTGCATTTCGCCTGCACCAGCGAAGACATCAACAACACCAGCCATGCGCTGCAGCTGCGCGCAGCACGCGACGTCGTCCTGCTGCCGGCGCTTGACCGCCTGCTGCTCAAGCTGCGCGAGATGGCGCTGGCGTACGCCGATGTGCCGATGCTCAGCCGCACCCATGGCCAGACCGCCAGCCCGACCACGGTCGGCAAGGAAATCGCCAACGTGGTGATGCGCCTGCAGACCGCCTGTGACCGCATTGCAGCGGTCCAGATCCTGGCCAAGATGAACGGCGCGGTTGGCAATTACAACGCCCATCTGTCGGCCTGGCCGGATTTCGACTGGGAAAGCTTCGCACGGCGTGTCGTCGAAACACCCGAGCCGGGTGCGGAGTCGACCAGCAGCCAGCCCTGGGGCCTGGGCCTGCATTTCCAGCCGTTCAGCATCCAGATCGAACCGCACGACTACATGGCCGAGATGTTCGATGCCACTGCGCGTGCCAACACCATCCTGATCGACTGGGCGCGCGACGTCTGGGGTTATGTCAGCCTGGGTTATTTCAAGCAGAAGCTGCGCAAAGGCGAAGTCGGTTCGAGCACGATGCCGCACAAGGTCAATCCGATCGACTTCGAGAATGCCGAAGGCAATCTGGGCCTGGCAAATGCGCTGTTGCGCCATCTGAGCGAGAAACTGCCGATCAGCCGCTGGCAACGCGACCTGACCGACTCCACCGTGCTGCGCAACATGGGTGTGGCGCTCGGGTATGCGCTGCTGGCCTATGAGTCGCTGGCCGCGGGCCTGGGCAAGCTCGAACTCAATGCGGGCGCGATCGCGGCCGACCTGGACGCAGCCTGGGAAGTGCTGGCCGAGCCGATCCAGACCGTGATGCGCCGCCATGGTCTGCCCGAACCGTACGAGCAGCTCAAGGCCTTCACCCGCGGCGCGCCGATGACACGTGAACTGATGCAGGGCTTCATAGCAGCGCTGGCCATCCCGCAAGCCGACAAGGACCGCCTGCTGGCCATG
>JAGPBF010000005.1 GCA_018063505.1 Rhodoferax sp. | reverse complement strand
TATCTTTTCGGCCAAGGTGGTGGGAAGCTTCGAGCTGATGGCCTCGGTCCTGTTGCTGCTTGGCGCTGCCATGTCGCGCCAGCGCGCCGTGCAGGTGCTGGGTGCCGCCATGGGTCTGGGTGTCATCAGTGGTGCCATCTTTTTTCACCTGTTCACGCCACTGGGCGTGGCCGTCGTGAACACCGATGGCAGCAGCGACGGCGGCGAACTCTTCATGTTGGCCTGTGGGGTCTGGATTTGCTGCGCCACCCTGTTGTGGATGCGGCGCTCGGTATGGCTGGGCTGGCTCGTGCAATTGACCAGGCACTGAGGGAGGACCCGTGTCCTGATTGTTCGCGGGCCATGTCTGACCGGGGGCGCCTGCCCGATCAAGCAGTCACAGCTACGCGGGCGATTGCGGGCCGTTGTCGAGTCGGCTGCGGCCCTGGGCCACCCTGTCGCGCAGGAAGTCGGCCTGTCTGGTGAAATGTTGCCCGGCGTGTCCGAATTCCGAGAAGAAACCTGCGAATTCGCCTTTGAGCAACGAACCGTTGCTCGATGCCACAACGGCCACCAGTCGCTCGCCGGAGTCACTGTCCAGTACTTCTCCCTCGGTCGCCGCACCACCGTTGGCCAGTGGTACCAGCAGCACCGCCAGCACGGTATTGAGACCGGGGCTGGATTTGGCGATGCCTGTGATGGCAAACCGCACCCGCAACACGCCGGGGCCGGCTTTGGTGGCTGGTTCAAAGCGGCTTTCGAAGGAATGGCTGACCGCGTCCCGCAGGTCGATTTTCAACTGCTCGACCTCCGCCGCGGTCAGGCCGTTGGCGCCCAAGGCGCCTGCACAAACTGGTGTATGCGATTGCGGGTCTGGGGCTGCTGCATTTCTTCTGGATGCGCTCGGGCAAGAACAATTTTGCCGAGGTGTTCGTTTATGCCGGCGTCATTGCAGTCTTGCTGGGCTGGCGCGTATGGCAACGCGTTCGCGGCGCCGGCCTGGCATTTCGCAGTACTCCCGTGGTTCGGGCCGGCGTGCGCTGACCATGCTTGAACTCCAACCCCAAGCCCGCGCGTGGCAACCGACCCCTGCGGTGACCGAGATGACATGGGCTGGCAAGCCGGCCGGGCGTCAGCGAGGTGCCAGCGCAGAGTCGCCTGGCCCTCAGGCAACCGCACTTTCCGTACCGACGCAGGGTCAGGCCATGCAACACCGAAATTCGGCACCCTTGTTTTGGTGTTACAACGCAGACCTGATCGCACAAGCGATCCATGTGATCGAGCGCCTGAAGCAGGATGCCTCATCCGACTTTCGTTATGCGCAGGTGGTCGGACCGCACATCCGGCACCTGATCGACCATTACGACGCGTTTGTGCTCGGGCTGGAATTCTTTCCGTCTGGCACGGTGCAATACGATGTGCGTCGACGTGACCAGATCCTGCAAAGTCAGCCCCTGGTGGCGATCGCCAGACTGAACGTATTGCAAGACCGACTGCGCGCCATCGCCGCTGCGACACGCGAACCGTATCCGCTGGATGCCGCGGTGCAGGTCGTTTCCTGCGCAGGGTTCGAGGGTGAATTCGAGATCAGCGCTGCTTCGACCATTGGACGGGAGTTGCTGTTCCTGTCGTCCCACATGGTGCACCACTTCGCACTGCTGGCGCACTATTGTGCCGGCACGCCGTCGCGCGGCGCACTGGTGACAGACTTCCTCAACACTGAACTCGCCGCACACGCCTACCTGGCGCAAGTCGCCGAGGTTGCCGCGTATTACAACCCGTTCAATCTGCTGGTGTTCGATGGCCAGCGGCTGCTGGGCTTGCAAAGTCGGGAAGCCCGCATCGTCGAGTGCGCACCCGGTTTCGGAGCTTTGTCCAACGCCGATTTCGATACGCCGTGGCTGAAATTGACGCGGTTGAAGAATGGACTCGCCGAGCTGGTGGGCAACGGGCTTGCGACCGATGCGGCCTTGCTGGCGTTGCTGCGCGACGAAACCATCCCACCCGACGCCTTGTTGCCACAGACCGGCATCACGCTGGAACGCGAACGTGTGTTGTCCTGCGCATTCGTGGCCGGATCAGACTACGGCACCCGTGCCAGCAGCCTGGTCCGACTGGGCCGCGCGCAGGCAGATTTCACCGAGACCTGTTTTCACGCCAACGACATGCGTGCGACACGCCGCGTGGTGTGGCCGCTGGTGCCGGCAAAACCACCCGCGCGGATGTCGCTGCGGTCTCGTCCGCTCCAAGCGCCAATGGACTGACAACGGGACGAACCACCGAGGGCCGGACGCTGTGCAACCGTGTGCCGGCCTGACACCGGTCACGACAACGTGAATACGGCGTGTGTCGATGTCCGGTGCAGGCGCACCGCGTCGCACAAGGCTGTCAGCGACTCCCGGATCGGTTGCTCGACAGCGTGGTCGAAGGCCAGCGCATCGGCAGGGTTGGCGCCCAGCGGCGGAACAAGAACCGACGCAGGCTCGACGATGGCAGCAGCCATGGTCTTGAGGATCTCGCGCAGCGCTGCATCTGCATGGTGGGCGCGGGACGATGCGTTGAGCACCGCAACCGGCTTGCAGGCGAAGGGCTCGAAACCGACCAGCCAGTCCAACGCATTCTTGATCGTTCCGGTGACGCCATGGGCATACTCCGGGCTGGCTATGAGCAGTGCGTCGGACGCCGCCACCCGCGCGCGAAACCGGGTGACGGTGCGCGGCGGCGTTTCCTCCCGATCCGGATTGAACAGCGGCAGCTTGCCCAGCCCATTGAACAGCGTGACCGACGCCCCCGGTGGCGCGAACCGCGTTGCGGCGCGCAGCAGCGCGGAATTGATAGAGGCCTGGCGCAGGCTGCCCGACAGGGCCAGGATCTTCATGTCTGGTGCTCAGGACTTCGGATCCGGCGCGCGGCGCATCAGCACCAGCGCGATGGCTGCAGATGCCATCATCAGGAACAGGCTGACCGCGTTGAGCACCGGGGTGGCGCCTTCGCGCATGCGGCCGTACATCATCACCGTCAGCGGCGGATCGGAGCCCACCAGCATCAGCGTGGTGTTGAAATTCTCGAACGACATCAGGAAGGCGATCGCTGCCGCGCCGATCAGCGAAGGCCGCAGATACGGCAAGGTGATGGTCCACAACACCGCGCTGCGGCTGGCACCCAGGTTGTAGGCGGCGTCTTCGAGCGTGCGGTCGAAACGCTTGAGCCGCGCGCTGATCGTCAGCGTGGCAATGGCGACAATGTAGGAGAACTGACCCAGGATCACCAGCGGCAGGCCCGGGCGCAGAAACTCCAGTTCCAGGCCCCAGGTGTCGTCGGCAAACTGGGCCAGCCGGCTGGCGAACGCCAGGATGGAGATGCCCAGGATCACGCCCGGAATCACCAGCGGCGCCAGCATCAGCATCGACATAGCTGCCTTGCCCTTGAAGCTGGCGCGCTCGAGCAAAAAGGCGTTGGCCGTGCCCACCAGCACCGACAGCAGCGTGACCCACAGCGCCACGACGACGCTGGTCCAGATGCTGGCCAGCAGCGGGCCGTCGGCAAACAGGCCGATCCGATCGGGCCCGGTGCCACCGACAAACCAGTCCAGCGTGAAACCCCGCCACGGCGGCGCCGGATAAGGCGCATCGTTGAACGCAAATGCCGCCACCACCAGCAGCGGCAGGAACAGGAAGGTGAAGAACAGCAACGCATACACCACGGTACCGGTGCGCAGCCAGGCAGGGCGGGGCAGGGAGGGGATCATGCGCGTCGCATCACATCGCCGAACTGCTGGCCGGAGAGTTTCAGACCCAGCCAGACGATGGCACTGGACAACACCAGCAACAGGAAACCGAAGGCGGCGCCTTGCTCCCAGTTGAAACGGGTGATGAACTGGGTATAGATCTGCTCGGTGAACCACAGCGAGTTCTTGCCGCCGAGCAGGGTGGGTGTGAGGTAGTTGCCCAGGGTCAGCATGAACACCACGATGCAGCCGGCCACGATGCCCGGCGCGGCATGCGGGATGATGATCTGGCGCAGGATCGACCAGCCGTTGCCGCCCAGGTCGTAGGCGGCCTCGATCAGCGTATCGTCCAGGCTCTCGAGCGCGCCGATCAGCGGCACCACCATGAACAGCATCGAGGTGTAGACCAGGCCGACCAGGATAGTGGCGTCGCGATACAACAACTCGACCGGCACGTCGGTCAGGCCCATTTGCACCAGCAGCGCAGGCAATACGCCCGATTCGCGCAGCAGAATCATCCAGCCCAGTGTGCGTACGGTCTCCGACACCCAGAACGGTATCAGGCACAAAACGAACATCAGTGAACGCGTGCGTCCGCGTGCGATCTTGGCGATGGTCCAGGCAATCGGAAACGCCAGCAGCAGCGTGAAGAGTGTCGCGATCATCGACATCACGGCGGTGCGCACGAAGGTGTGCCAATACAGTGGCTCGTCGATGAAGGTCTCGTACTGGCGCAGGCTGGGCGCGTATTCGCCGGGCGCCACCCGCGCGCGCAGCGACAGGATGGCCAGGTCGACATGGGGCAACACGACCAGCCCCAGCAACCACAGCAGCGCCGGCGCCATCAGCAGGCCCAGCAGCAGGCGGTTGCGGTTCATGGTGCGGCAGCCCGGCTCAGCCGACGCGGGACGGTATCGCCGGGAAACACAGGGCGCGTTCCGGGTCGAAGCCAAAGCCGATGTCCTCGCCGACGCGCAGGTCGGCGAATTGCCCGGTCTGCGGCAAGGCGATGTGGAACTCGGTGCCGGAGTGCTGCTCGCGCACCAGCACCGCGGAATTGGCACCGTCAAACAGCAGGCTGGCCACGGTGGCCGTGAAACGCGGCTGGTTCGAGGGAAGGTCATCGACCTTGCGCGCCAGTGTCGCCACTTCGGGTCGCACAAAGGCGGTTGCCGCGGCGCCTTCGGCCACCTCGCCCTTGCGCCGTGCAAACAGTCGCAGGCCCATGTCGGTCGTGAGTTCCACCAGGTCGCCGCTGACCTGGCTGGCGCGTCCTGCGATCTGGTTGTTGGCGCCGACAAAGCCGGCAACAAACGGTGTCTGGGGCTCGTAATACAGCGACTGCGGCGTTCCGACCTGCTCGAACCGGCCCTTGTTCATGACCGCGACATGGTCGGACAGCACCAGTGCCTCCGACTGGTCATGGGTGATGTAGACGAAGGTGGTTCCAAAATCGGCCTGCAGTTGTTTGAGCTCGATCTTCATGTGCTCGCGCAGCTTGAGGTCGAGTGCGCCCAGCGGCTCGTCGAGCAGCAGCAGCGTGGGCTCGAGCACCAGTGATCGTGCGATCGCCACCCGCTGCTTCTGCCCGCCCGAGAGCTGTTCGACGCGTTTGTCCTGGGAGCCAGGCAGGCTGACGCGTTCGAGCATGGCCCCGACACGCTGGGCGATGTCCTTGCGGGCCATGCCACGGCGCGCCAGGCCGTAACCGACGTTTTCGCCGACGCTCATCATCGGGAACAGCGCCAGGTGCTGGAACACCATGTTCACCGGCCGGCGGTTGGGCGGCACCTGGTCCATCGACTGGCCGCCGATCAGCACGTCGCCGGAATCGGGCGCGAGAAACCCGGCGATCATGCGCAGCAGCGTGGTCTTGCCGCAGCCCGATGGGCCCAGGATGGAGAAAAAGCTGCCGCGGTCGACCGAAAAAGACAGTTCGTCGACAGCGATCAGCCCGGCGTAGCGCTTGGCGACACGCCGGGCTTCAAGATCGGCTTGGGGCATCCGGTGGGGACGCCGGGCCTAGTTGGCGGCCTTGATGCGGTCCAGCACCCGGCCCTCGATCTCTTCCAGACCGGCAGGGACGGCCGGGTACCACTTCACGTTGTCCAGTGCTGCCGGCGGGAAGCTGGCGGCGAACTGGGCCTTGAGTTTCTCGTCCACCAGCTTGTCCGCGCCCTTGGAGGCGGTGAAATTGCCGGCCGATGCGGACACCTTGGCGGCGACCTCGGGGCGCATGTTGAAGTTGATCCAGGCGTAGGCGGCAGCGTCGTTCTTGCCCTTGGCCGGAATCGCGAAGGTGTCGATCCAGCCCAGTGCGCCGGACTTTGGTGCGATGAACTGGATTTCGGGCTTCTGGCCGTTGAGTTTCCAGCCACCGGTATCCCACAACATGGCGCCCACCAGCTCGTCGGTCAGCATGCCGTTGTTGACCTGGTCCTTGTTGTCCCAGAAGAACTTCAGGTTGCCTTTGCAGGCGATCAGGGTCTTGCCAACGCTGTCCATCAGCGCGCTGTAGGCCTTGGGATTGTTGTACAGCGCAAACGGGTCCTTGCCGGCAGCGAAGGCAAACGCCAGCAGCGTCGGGCGCTTGAGACGTACGGCCGTCTTGCCCTTGTATTCAGCCTTGCACAGATCGGGATAGTCGACCATCTTGGCCAGCTTGGTGTTGACGCCCAGGCCGTCGGTGCCCCAGATGTGGGGCAGGCCATAGACCTTACCGGCCAGTGTGGTGTTTTTCTTGGTGGCCGCGAGCATGGACGGGATGAACAGATCCGACTTGACCTTGGACAGGTCCATCGCCTTATAGATCTTGAATTCCTGTTGCGGGCCGGTGATGCGGTCCTGCGACGGCTGGGCCAGGTCGAAACCGGCGCCACCGGTGGCGCGCAGCTTGGAGATCATCTCCTCGTTGTTCGACAGGGTGATCTCGACCGTATAGCCACTTTCCTTCTCGAATTGCGCCTTGACATCAGCGGGCACGTAGTCGCCCCAGGTCAGCAGGCGCAAGGTCTTTTCCTGGGCGCTGGCGGCACCTGCGAGGCCGATGGCCAGCGCGGCCGCGATGAGGGTAATTCTGGTTTTCATGGTGATTCCTAGGGTGGATGAAAATGGCTTGTTGCGCGGACACAAGCGTAGTGCGCGGTGGTGACAGTCCCATGACAATCTAGTGTCAAAGCCTGCGCTTGAATTAGAGGGTTTTCCCTGTATGGAAAATTGGATCGATACCCATTGTCATCTGGACGCGCCGGAGTTCGCCGGCGACGTATTGCAGGTGCGCGCGCGCGCGCGGGCCCAAGGTGTGGCGCATTGCACTATTCCGGCCGTCGAGGTTGCAAACTTTGCGGCCGTGCGCAATCTGGCCCATGCTGCAGGCGACAGTTATGCGCTGGGCATCCACCCCCTGTATGTGCCACAGGCCGGCGACGGTGACCTGGACCTGCTCGAACAGGCGCTGCGCGATGCGATCGGCGACCCGCGCCTGGTGGCCGTCGGCGAGATCGGCCTGGATTTCTTCGTGCCGGCATTGTGCACACCCGCGATGCGCGAGCGCCAGGAGCACTTTTATCTGGCGCAGCTGCGACTGGCCCGCAAGTACGGCCTGCCGGTCATCCTGCACGTGCGCCGTTCGGCAGATCGGCTGTTGCGCGGCCTGCGTCTGCTGGCGCCGGCCGCCGGACTTGGCTGGAGTGGCATCGCACATGCCTTTGCCGGCAGCCGGCAGCAGGCCAACGCGTTCGTCGCGCTGGGTTTCAAACTGGGTTTCGGCGGCGCGGTCACCTTTGAGCGGGCACTGCAACTGCGTCGCCTGGTGGTGGGCCTGCCCTTGTCGGCGCTGGTGCTCGAGACCGACGCGCCAGACATTGCGCCGCACTGGCTGTACATCACGGCGCAGCGCCGCGCGGAAGGTGAACGACAACCGGCGAACGAACCCGGGCAATTGCCGGCAATTGCACGGGTAGTGGCCGATCTGCGCGCCATGACCTTGCCCCAACTGGCGGCAGCGAACCGCGACAACGCCTGTGCAGCGCTGCCGAAAATGGCTGCCTTGCTGGTATAACGCGCCATGGCCCTGACTGCTGCTGCTCCCCATACCGACGTGCATTTTTCCGACGAAGGGCCGATCCGGCACCTGCACCTGGACTCGATCTGGATCCAGGGTTCGATGTCGATCGATGCGCCACAAATCCTGGTGCACCAGTACGTCCAGCGCATGATGGCCTGGTTGCTGTTTGTCGAGCCCGCCAGCGTACCGGGTCGCCAGGCCATGCAACTCGGGCTGGGTGCCGGTTCGCTGACCAAGTTCTGCTACAAGGTGCTGCGCATGCGGACGGTTGCGGTCGAGATCAATCCCAAGGTGCTGGTGGCCTGCCGTGGCTGGTTCAAGCTGCCGGCCGACAACAAGCGCATGCAGGTGATCCTGGCCGATGCGGCGCGCGAGATCCGCGATCCGAAATGGTGGGGCACGGTCGACGCCTTGCAGATCGACCTGTACGACCACGACGCTGCGGCACCGGTGCTCGACAGCCAGGCCTTTTATGCCGACTGCCGCCGGCTGCTGACCGACGATGGTTGCCTGACCGTGAATCTGTTCGGCCGCGCGTCGAGTTACGAACGCAGTGTCGAGAAGTTGGTTGCGGTGTTCGGCGGTGACGCGATCTGGCCGTTCAAACCGACCCGCGAAGGAAATACCGTGGTGCTGGCCCAGCGCAATGCCAGTCGCCCCAAGCGTGCGCTGCTGAGCCAGCGTGCCGAGGAAATCGAAACCCTGTGGGGCCTGCCTGCTGCGCAGTGGGTGCGGGTACTCAAACCCTTGCTGCCATGACCGCTACCACCAAGGCCAAATTCTCTGCCCAGCGTGCCAACGCCGAGGGTCCGCTGGACTGGCGTCGCCTGGTCGAGTGGCTGCGCGAAGACGGTGTGATCGCCGACGATGAGGCTGCACGCACCATCGCGCGTTGTTCCCAGGGTGAAAGCGCCCAGCACCCGCTGGTGCGGCTGGCCAGTGTGTCGATGCGCCAGGCGTCCGACGGCCGGCCGCTCGATATCGAGATGCTGACCCAATGGGTCGCCAAACGGGCCAATCTGGGTTACCTGCGGATCGACCCGCTCAAGGTGGATGTGGGCAAGGTCGCCGACGCGATGAGTGCGCCGTATGCCGAGCGACATCGGGTCCTGCCGGTGCAGGTCACGCCGACCGAAGTGGTCATCGCCACGGCCGAACCTTTTGTCACCGACTGGGTGTCGGAGGTCGAGCGCCAGGCGCGGCGCAGTGTGCGCCGGGTGGTGGCCAGCCCGCAGGAGATAGCACGCTACACGGCAGAGTTCTACGCACTGGCCAAGTCGGTGCGTTCGGCGATGAAGTCCGGCGGCGCCAATGCCGGCGCCAGTTTCGAGCAGCTGGTCGAACTGGGCAAGACCAGCAAGCAGCTCGATGCCAACGACCAGGGTGTGGTGCAGGTGGTCGACTGGTTGTGGCAATACGCCTTTGACCAGCGCGCCAGCGACATCCACCTGGAGCCTCGACGGGAGCAGGGCGTGATCCGCTTTCGCATCGATGGTGTGCTGCATCCGGTCTACCAGATGCCGATGGGTGTGCTCAATGCGATGACGGCGCGCATCAAGCTGCTCGGACGCATGGACGTGGTCGAGAAACGCCGGCCGCAGGACGGGCGCATCAAGACACGCAACCCGCGTGGCGACGAGATCGAGATGCGTATCTCGACGCTGCCCACCGCGTTCGGCGAGAAGATGGTGATGCGTATCTTCGATCCGGACAACGCGGTCAAGGATCTGGATGCGCTGGGATTTGCCGCCCATGATGCGCAGCGCTGGGAGGCGTTGGTCAAGCAGCCGCACGGCATCATCCTGGTGACCGGTCCGACCGGCTCGGGCAAGACGACCACGCTGTATTCGACGCTCAAGCGGGTGGCCACCGAAGAGGTCAACGTCAGCACGGTCGAGGATCCGATCGAGATGATCGAGCCCTCGTTCAACCAGACGCAGGTGCAGCCGCAACTCGATTTCAGTTTCACCGAAGGCCTGCGCGCGCTGATGCGCCAGGACCCGGACATCATCATGGTCGGCGAGATCCGCGATCTGCAGACAGCCGAGATGGCGGTGCAGGCCGCGTTGACCGGTCACCTGGTGTTCTCCACCTTGCACACCAACGATGCGCCCTCGGCGGTGAGCCGCTTGCTGGAGCTCGGCATTCCGGCCTATCTGATCAATGCCACCTTGCTCGGCGTACTGGCGCAGCGACTGGTGCGCACCTTGTGCGACAAATGCCGGGTGCGCGATACCGGCGCGAACCGGGCCGATCTGGCCGAGTTCGTCCAGCCCTGGCAGATCAACGGTGCGTATCGGCCGTACAAGCCGGTGGGTTGTGTCGAATGCCGCATGACCGGCTTCCGCGGCCGTACCGGGCTGTACGAACTGCTGGTCGTCAGCGAGGCTTTCAAGGCGACGGTTACCCGCGAGCCCAGCATCGACGCGCTGCGCCGCCAGGCGGTGCAGGATGGCATGCGTCCGATGCGCCTGGCCGGCGCCTTGCAGGTGGCGCAAGGCACGACAGTGATGTCCGAAGTGCTGGTGACCACGCCACCACTGTCCTGATCCAGGGCAGCGCCAAGGCCAGCGAGGCGCAGCCAAAGCGCTCCGGCGCTGCGCAGCTGTACCGGTGCTGTGGAGTCACGCTGGCGTCATATAGGTGGTATCCACATTTTTGCAGACCCGATCCGCGTTCAAAATTCCGCTCAATCAAAACGAGAGGAGACTGCGTATGCGAATCAAGAGTCAGAAGGACTTTTTTTCGGGGTTGCTGTTCATTGTGGTGGGCATCGCCTTTGCCTGGGGGGCGACCAACTACAAGGTGGGTGACGCCGCCCGCATGGGGCCGGGCTACTTCCCGCTGATGCTCGGCGTGCTGATGGCCATCGTCGGTATTGCCGTGACCTTCTCGGCCATGACGGTGGAAACCGAGGACGGTGAGAAGATCGGCAGCTTCGCCTGGAAGCCGTTGTTCTTCATCATCCTGTCGAACCTGATATTCGGCGTGTTGCTTGGCGGCCTGCCCAGCATCGGTTTGCCTTACATGGGCATGATCGCCGCGATCATCGCGCTGACTTTCATCGCAGCACTGGCCGGCGAAGAGTTCAAGTTCAAGGAAGTGTTGATCCTGGCCATCATCCTGGCCGCTACTTGTTACCTGACCTTCATTGTGGCGCTCAAGCTGCAGTTCCCGGCGTGGCCCGCCTTCATTGCCGGATAACAGAAGAAACATCATGGAACTGATCTCCCATCTATCCATCGGTTTCGGCGTCGCTTTCACGCCGATCAACCTGTTGTATGCGTTTGTTGGCTGTCTGCTGGGCACGCTGATCGGCGTCTTGCCCGGCATCGGCCCGTTGGCAACGATTGCGATGTTGCTGCCTGCCACGTATGCACTGCCGCCAGTCTCGGCGCTAATCATGCTGGCCGGCATTTATTACGGCGCGCAGTACGGCGGCTCCACCACGGCCATTCTGGTCAATCTGCCGGGAGAGGCGTCGTCCGTCGTCACGGTGATCGATGGCTACCAGATGGCGCGCCAGGGCAGGGCCGGCCCCGCGCTGGCTGCCGCCGGGCTGGGCTCGTTCTTTGCGGGCTGCGTGGGTACGCTGGTGCTGGCAGCATTTGCCGTACCGCTGACCGAGGTGGCATTCAAGTTCGGACCGGCCGAATATTTCTCGCTGATGATCCTGGGCCTGATCGGCGCCATCGTGCTGGCTTCGGGTTCCATCCTCAAGGCCGTCGGCATGATCCTGCTCGGTCTGCTGATGGGTCTGGTCGGCACCGACGTGAACTCCGGCGTGGCGCGTTTCAGCTTCGACATTCCCGAACTCACGGACGGCATCGGCTTCATCGTGATCGGTATGGGTGTTTTCGGTTACGGCGAGATCATCAGCAACCTGGGCAAGCATGAAAGCGAACGCCAGGTGTTTGCGGCCGAGGTCAAGGGCCTGATGCCCACCCGTGAAGATTTCCGCAACATGTTACCCGCCGTTCTGCGTGGCACCTTGCTCGGTTCTGCGCTGGGTATCCTGCCCGGTGGCGGCGCGACGATGGCAGCCTTTGCCGCTTACACGATCGAGAAGAAAGCCAAGATGCGTCCGGGCGAAATCACGTTCGGCAAAGGCAATATCCGTGGTGTTGCCGGCCCCGAATCGGCCAACAATGCGGCCTCGCAGACCTCGTTCATCCCGTTGCTGACACTGGGCATTCCACCCAATGCGGTGATGGCGCTGATGGTCGGTGCGATGACCATCCACAACATCCAGCCCGGCCCGCAGGTCATGACCAGCAACCCGGAACTGTTCTGGGGTCTGATTGCGTCGATGTGGATCGGCAACGCGATGCTGATCATCCTGAATTTGCCGCTGATCGGCATCTGGATCAAGCTGCTGACCGTGCCCTACCGCTGGTTGTTTCCAGCCATTGTGCTGTTCTGTGCCATCGGCGTGTATTCGACCAACAACAACACTTTCGACATCTGGATGGTCGCCATCTTCGGTGTGATCGGCTACACCTTCATCAAGCTGGGCATCGAGCCTGCACCTTTGCTGCTCGGTTATGTGCTCGGCCCGATGATGGAGGAGAACCTGCGCCGGGCGCTGTTGCTCTCGCGCGGAGACTGGTCCGTGTTCGTGACCCGTGGCCTGTCGGCCAGCCTGCTGGCGGTTGCGGCATTGCTGCTGGTGATCGTGTTGCTGCCGTCGGTCAAGCGCAAGCGCGAGGAGGCCTTCGTGGAGGAGTGACGGGGTCAAGGAGTGAATTGACACCTCGCCTGTCAAAGTGCGGCACCTTCGGGTGCCGTTTCTTTTTTTGGCAGACCCCGCGCGTCTGGCCCGGATAATGGCCTTCAAGGATCTGCCATGCCAATCTCACACCCACTTGCACAACATCCGCTCAGAGTCTCGCTGCACAACGAAGTGCACGCCCGGCCGCCGGAGGCCCTGGAAGCGCCGCAGGTCATCTCGCGCGTCGTGATGTTGTGCGACGAGCAGCAACGCCTGGCCAGCCGGGACCATCTCGGCGCGCTGCTGCGCAACCACCACCTGCCTCTGCCCGACGCCAGCGCGACCCATCTGCGGCTGGACGTTGGCGCATTCCGGATCCGCTGGGAGTTGCACACCGAGTTCGTGGCCTGGACCTTCATGCTGGTTCAGCCGGATACCGAACTCGATGGCCGCACGCCGCAGACTGCGATCGAGGTTGTTCCGCGCGACTGGTTGTCCGGCCTGCCCGGCAGCGCGCTGGCGAGTCTGCACCTGTGGATCCAGCCCACGGGCGCCCACAAGGCCGACAAGCTGATGCGTGCGCTGCTGCAGGATGAAACCCTGGTGGCGTCCACGGTTGCAGACGGTGGCGGTGCGCTGTATACCGACTTCGCGATTCATGCCGACGGCTTCTCACGCATGTTGCTGCTGACCGACCGCATTGCGCCGCGTCGGCTGGGTCGGCTGGTGCAGCGGTTGCTGGAGATCGAAACCTACCGCATGGCCGCTTTGCTCGGCTTGCCGGCGGCGCGGGATGTCTCTGCGGTGCTGGCAAGCGCGGAACGCGAGCTGGCGGAACTTGCGGATTCGATCCGCACTGCGACACGCCATGACGAACCCCTGCTGCTCAACCACCTGACGCGCCTGGCCGGCCAGGTGGAGAGCCAGCACGCCAAGACCCATTCGCGGCTATCGGCCAGTGCGGCTTACTTTGAACTGGTGGATCGTCGCATCGAGGATATCGACGAGTCGCGGCTGGCCGGCATGCAGACGATGCACGAATTCATGGATCGACGGCTGACGCCGGCGCGCAGCACCTGCGAGTGGGCGGCCCGCCGGCAGGACGCCTTGTCGCAACGCGTCTCGCGCATCAGCAGCCTGCTACGGACCCGTGTCGAGATCGAACAGCAGCAAAGCAGTCAGGACCTGCTGACGGCGATGAATCAGCGCCAAGCGATGCAGCTGAGGCTGCAGTCGACAGTGGAAGGTTTGTCGGTGGCCGCGATCACGTATTACATCGTCGGGCTGATCAGCTACGCGGCCAAGGCCGGCCATGCCATCGGCTGGCCGTTCAGTGCCGAAAGCAGTGCTGCGGTGGCTATTCCGCTGGTGGCGCTGGGGGTCTGGCTGCTGATACGTCGTCTGCACCGCGAACTCGTTGCCAGTCTGTCCGGACGCGAGCAGCGCTGAGTCTGCTGCCAGGCAACTGCGGCGGGCCTGCCGCTCAGGGCTTCTTGGGTTTGCTGTTGGCGGTGGCGTTTCTGGCCGGCAATTTGACGGCTGGGGGCGGCTTGCTCACCGCCGGGGCAGCCACGGTTTGCGGTTGTGGTTTGGCCATGGCCAGCAGGCCCAGGCGCTGCGGCACGCTGATTGCGGGTTTTCCGCTCAGCGCGTCGAGCCGATTGCCCATCGCCAGTTCCATCTGGTCGATGCGCAACTGGGCCGGCGGGTGGGTGCTCAGTGACAGGCTGAATGCCGGGTTGTCGGGTGCAGCGGTGCGCAGCTGCTGCAACACGGCCACGAGTCCGTAGGGGTCGAAGCCCGATGCCGCCGACAGCGCAACACCCAGCCGGTCGGCTTCGTATTCGTCGTCCTGATCGAGTCCCTTGGAATAGAGGTTGCGTCCCAGGCCTATCAGTTGTGCCGACAGGGCGCCGCCGAGATTGTTGTTCAGCTGCGAGCCGATCAGCTGCGTGACGATGCCGGCGCGGGCATTCTTGCGGATGGCCTCCAGATGGTGCTTCTGCACCACGTGGCTGATCTCATGGGCCAGTATGCCGGCGAGCTCCGACTCGTCGGCCAGGCGGTCGATCAGGCCTTTGGTGACGAACACGTAGCCGCCGGGTGCGGCAAACGCGTTGAAGCCGTCGTCATCGAGAACGGCGAAGGTCCAGGGCAGGTCGGGGCGGCCGGACTGCAGGCTGATCCAGCGTCCCAGCTGATTGACGTAGCGCTGCAATTGCATGTCGGGATGCAGGGGCTTGCTGCCCAGCAAAACCGCGGCCAGTTGCCGGCCGATTTCCATTTCCTGCGGCGGATCGATCTGCGTCGCCGACTGCGACAGCAGACCGACCAGATCGGCCGCCATCGCGGCATTGCCGGCGGCTTTGTTGGTGTTGCCGCCAGACAAGGCGTTGCCAAGGAAATTGGCCGGATTGAGTGGCTGTGCGGGATTGACCGGCAGTGCCGGGTTCACAGGCAAGGCCGGGTTGACCGGTACAACTGCTGGCACTGCATTCTGCTTTTGGGGTTGCAGCAATTGCTGGAACAGGTTCAGGGCTCGGGCAGAATCCTGGCTTTGCGCGAAAACCGGCAGCGTGGCCAGCATGCAGCTGGCCAACGTGATGGCGCGGATTGACATTGCGCCGTGCCGCAGCTTGTGGCTGGATCCGATCGCTGGTGTCATCGCTGGCTCCCCGCCTGCCCGCCACCGGCATTCGAACCGGCCGCCTGCTGTGGTCGCGGCGGCACCGGAAGCGGCTCGACCATTTGCGTCACAAGCGCGGCTGTCGCGGCGAACTGGCGCGCCTGCGCTGCATCCATGCGCATGGCCTCGACCATCGTTACCGCCGTCAGGTTGGGTTGGGTGTTGGTGATGTCTTCTGCGCCGAGTCCCCGGATACCGATGGTGGCCGTTGCGGTGCGGGTGGGCGCCAGCGAGTTGCCGCCGCCGAACAGGCTGGTCAGCCCGCGCAGGGCGCCGGTTGCAAAATTGCCACCTTGCGCTGGCGCAGTGGTGGCCACGTCGAACATGTGGATCCAGCCGGTCACGCCTTGCGGCGTGCGCACCTCGATCCACGGGCCGCTGCGCGCGAGCAGGCGGGTCACCTGTGTCCTGGCGGGCAGTGGCGCCAGGGCCGGCGCGGTTTCCGCGGGTGACTCGCGCAACTGGGTTTCACGTTTGACAATCACTGTCTCACCGGTGGCGGCCGGCGTCTGTGCCTGTGCGCCCAGGCACATCACAATGGCCAGCCAGGCGGCCACCATGGGTCTGCCGATTTGCGTATACATCCTGTCACTCCCGAATTCCCGCGATATTACCCGCCCGCGCAAGTTCTGGCACCATGGCCGCTTCAGTTTTGTCCAATGAAGTACCAGGAGATCCTGCCAATGCCGAATATTTCCGTCAAAGCCATTCAGATCGACCAGATTGGAGGGCCTGAGCAACTCAAACTGGTCGATGGGGAAGTGGGCGAGCCCGGACCGGGGCAGATCCGTATCCGGCACAAGGCAGTCGGACTCAATTTCATCGATATCTATCAACGCACCGGCCTTTATCCCTTTCCCATGCCACTGCGCCTGGGCATGGAGGCTTCTGGTGTTGTCGAGGCTGTCGGAGACGGTGTCACCCATCTGAAGGTCGGCGACCGTGCCGCTTATGCCAGCCAGCCACCGGGCAGCTACAGCGAGGCACGGGTCATGCCAGCCAAGACCGTCTGTGTATTGCCCGATGCGATCTCGTTCGAGACCGGTGCTGCGATGATGCTCAAGGGCCTGACTGCCCAGTACCTGCTCAAGCGCACGCAGCCCCAGGGCGGTCTGCAGCCGGGCGACCATGTGCTGTTTCATGCTGCGGCCGGTGGCGTGGGCCTGATCGCCTGCCAGTGGGCGAAGGCGATGGGCCTCAAACTCATCGGAACCGCCGGCTCGGATGCCAAATGTGCGCTGGCCACGGAGCATGGCGCCGCCCACATGATCAACTATTCGACCGACGACTTTCTGGCGCGGGTCAAGGAAATCACCGAAGGCAAAGGCGTCAAGGCGGTGTACGACTCGGTGGGCAAGGATACCTGGGACAAGTCACTCGATTGCCTGTCGCCGTTTGGCCTGATGGCCAGTTTCGGCAATGCCTCGGGCGCAGTGCCGCCGTTTTCGCCCGGGATTCTGGGTGCCAAGGGTTCTTTGTATGTGACGCGCCAAACACTGTTCACGCATATCGCAAGCCGGGAAACCACGCAGGCAATGGCCGACGACCTGTTCGAGGCGGTGATCAACGGCTCGGTCAAGATCCGGATCGACCAGCGTTACCCGCTGGCCGATGTGCAGCAGGCCCATCGTGACATGGAAGCGCGCAAGACAACAGGTTGCTCTATCCTGACCTTGTAGGCCAGCTGGGCCCGGCCAGCCAGGGCACCGGGTTCAGTTCTCCGCGTCGAGTACCGACTTCTTGAGCCGGTTCGGCGCGAGGGCGCCGGCCGAGTCGAGGATAGGATAGGCGATCGAGCAGATGTGCGAGTTGATGCGCTTGAGATCGCTGATCAGGTCCAGGTGCAGCGAACTGGTCTCGATGCTTTGCACGGTGTTGACCGCCAGCCGCCCGAGGTGGGTCGATGCATACTGCCGCTCCAGATCCCGGAATCTTGTTTTTTCTTCCAGCAGCTTCTGGGCGTCGCGTACATTGCCGTGCAGGAACACGCTCATGCCCAGGCGCAGGTTCTCCACCAGGCGCTTGTGCAGGTCGTTGATCTCGGCGATCCCGGCGCCCGAGAACTCCCGTCCCTTGCTGATCTTCTTGTCCTCGATATCGATCAGCACGCGTTCGACGATGTCGCCTATCTGCTCCATGTTGATCGTGAAGCTGATGATGTCGGTCCAGCGACGCCCTTCGCTGTCGCTCAGGGCCTCGCGCGATATCTTGGTCAGGTAGTACTTGATGTCGGAGTACAACTCGTCGACCGTGTCGTCCATCTTGCGCAACTCGAGTGACAACTTGCTGTCGTTGTTGCTGATCACGCGCATCATGCCGGTCAGCATGGTCTCTACCACGTCGGCCTGGTGCATGGCCTCGCGCACCGCACATGAAATGGCCAGCGAAGGCGTTGACAAGGCGGTGGCGTCCAGGTGGCGCTGGCGTCCGGCCACGCTGGAGCGATCGGGTATCGGCAACAAGGCCGTGGCCCAGCTGGCGATGATCTGCGTCAGCGCGACGAACAGGATGGCCACGCACACGTTGAAGCACAGGTGGTACATGACGACCAGCGTGGCCTTGTCGCTGATCCATTCCTGCAGGAAGGGAATCCACAGACTGACGAAAGGCGCCGCGATTGCGATGCCGATGATCTTGAACACCAGATTTCCCAACGGAACCTGGCGGGTCTGGATGCTGGTCCCGAGCGTCGTCAGCACCCCCAGCAGGCCGCTGCCCAGGTTGGCGCCCAGCACCAGCCCGAGCGCGACCTCCAGCGGTATCACGCCGGTGCTGGCCAGCGTGGCGGTCAGCAGCACCATGGCCAGGCTGGAATAACACATGACGGTGAGCAAGGCGCCGGCGAAGATCTCGAGCAGCAGGTCGCTGGTCAGCGATGCCAGCAGTGCCTGCACCGCGGGTGCCTTGGTCAGCACGGTTGCCGATTGCGATACCAGGCTCAGCGCCAGCAGCATCAGACCCAGGCCGATCAGGATGCGGCCGATCCGGCCCAGCGTGGTCGACTGGCGCGCAACGAACAACACCACACCCACAAAGATGAACAGCGGCGAGAGCCAGGACAGGTCGCGCGAGAAAACGACGGCCATCAGCGCGGTGCCGACGTCGGCCCCCAGCATCACCGTCAGCGCTGACGGCAAGGCCATCAGTCCCTGGCCGACGAAGGAGGCGACGATCAGTGCGGTGGCTGTGCTGGACTGCACCAGCGCCGTGACGGCCAGCCCGGACATCAACGCGTTGACGCGGTTGCTGACGCTCTTGGCCAGCACGGTGCGCAGGTTTGCGCCAAAGACCCGCAGGATTCCGGTGCGCACAAGTTGCGTGCCCCAGACCAGCAGGGCAATGGCAGCAAGCAGATTGAGAAGGTGGGTCAAGCAGTCTGTCCTCAGCGTGCGCGACGCACCCTGAGGAGTTCATCAAGAATCATGGCAATAGCCCCGATGGTAATCGCGCTGTCGGCCATGTTGAAGGAGGGGAAATACCAACCGGCGTAGTGGAACTGTAGAAAATCGACCACATAGCCGTGCACCATGCGGTCGATCACGTTGCCGATGGCGCCGCCCAGGATGCACGCCATGGCGAACGCGAATAGCCGCTGTCCCGGGTGCGAACGCAGCATCCATACGATGAACAGCGCCGCGCCGATGCCGACGGCTGTGAAAAACCAGCGCTGCCAACCGGAGGCGCCGGCCAGGAACGAGAATGCGGCGCCTACGTTGTGCACCCGCACCAGGTTGAAGAAGCTGGTGACCCGGGTGCTGTCGCCGAGCTGGAAATAACCCAGCACCATGACCTTGGTGAACTGGTCCAGGATCAGGATCAGCAAGGCCAGACCGAGCCAGGGCAGCATGCCGCTGCCGGCAGGACGCAATGCGCGCGCGCTCATGCGAATAGCCGCGTCTCGCCCGCGCCAAAAAGATTGGTCGTGCAGCGCGCGCAAATGCCGGGGTGCGCCGGGTCGTGGCCGACGTCGGGCCGGTAATGCCAGCAGCGTTCACATTTGGCCTCCGACACCGGCGCCGGCGTCGCGCGCAGTTCCGGGCCAGCCTTGACCGTGGCCTCCGAGGTGATGAATACGAAACGCAGATCGTCGCCCAGGCTTTGCAGCGCTGCCAGCAACTCTGCCTGGCCGTCAGCCGGCACTTCGATGTCGACGCGTGCCTGCAGTGACGAGCCGACCTTGCCGGCTTCGCGCAAGGCTTCGATTTCCTTGTTGGCCAGCTCGCGCACGGCGCGGATACGGGACCATTTGTCCAGCAGCTGCGGATCGGCGGCGGGCAACTCGGCGAATCGGGTCGTGAAGATCGACACCTGCTCGGCAGGCGCTACCTTGCCGGCCGCCGACAACACGGCCCAGGCTTCCTCGGCGGTAAAGCTAAGGAACGGCGCCATCCAGCGCAGCATGGCCTGGGTGATCTGCCACAAGGCCGTCTGGGCCGAGCGGCGGGGCAGCGAATCGGCCCCGGTGGTGTACAGGCGATCCTTCAGGATGTCGAGGTAGAAGGCACCCAGGTCCTCGCTGCAGTAGATCTGCAGCTTGGCCACCACCGGGTGGAACTCGTACACCTTGTAGTGGGCCAGGATGTCCTGTTGCAGTTCCGCCAGGCGCGCGAGTGCGAACCGGTCGATCTCCAGCATGTCTGCAGCAGCAACGGTGTGTTGCGCCGGATCGAAGTCGCTGGTGTTGGCGAGCAGGAACTTGAGCGTATTGCGGATACGCCGATAGGTGTCGACCACCCGCGCCAGGATCTTGTCGTCGCCGGCGATATCGCCGGAATAGTCGCTGGCGGCCACCCACAGCCGGATGATCTCGGCGCCCAGCTTCTTCGAGGTTTCCTGCGGGTCGACGCCGTTGCCCAGGCTCTTGCTCATCTTGCGGCCCTGGCTGTCGACGGTGAAGCCATGCGTCAGCAAGGCCTTGTAGGGTGCCCGGTCGTACATCGCACACGCGGTCAGCAGCGACGAGTGGAACCAGCCGCGGTGCTGGTCATGGCCTTCCAGGTACAGATCTGCCTCTGGCCCCTCGGGATGGCCGTTGCCGGCGTGCGAGCCCTTGAGCACGGTAGTGTGGGTCGTGCCGGAGTCGAACCAGACCTCCAGGATGTCGCTGCTCTTGGTGTAGAGCGCCGCATCTGCGGCGCCGATGACGGACTCGGGCGTGGCCTTGCTCCAGGCTTCGATGCCGCCTTTCTCGACCATGTCGGCGGCCAGATCGAGGATCTCCATCGTGCGCGGATGCAGTTCGCCCGAGTCGCGGTGGATGAAGAACGGCAGCGGGACGCCCCAGCTGCGCTGGCGGCTGATGCACCAGTCGGGCCGTCCGGCGATCATGTCGCGCAGCCGTGTGCGGCCGTTTTCCGGATAGAAGGCGGTGTTCTCGATCGCCTCCAGCGCCATCTCGCGCAAGGTCCGGGGGGCCTTGTCTTTCGTGAACACACCTTCGCCCTGGTCCATGCGGATGAACCACTGGGCCGCCGCACGGTAGATCACCGGGGTCTTGTGGCGCCAGCAATGGGGGTAACTGTGCGAGATGTGGGTGGTCGCGAACAGTCGGTCGGATGCGCGCAGCACGTCGATGATCTGCGGGCAGGCCTTCCAGATGTTGAGCCCGCCGAACAGCGGCAGGTCGGCGGCATACTGGCCGTTGCCCTGCACCGGATTGAGGATGTCGTCGAGCGCCACGCCATGGGCGACACAACTGTTGAAGTCTTCCACGCCGTAAGCAGGCGCCGAATGGACGATGCCGGTGCCATCATCGGCAGTGGCGTAGTCGGCCAGGTAGATCGGTGCCAGCCGGTCGTATCCCTTGTCGACATGGGCCAGCGGGTGGTGGAACTCGATGCCGGCCAGCGCCTTGCCCTGGGTCGTGGCCAGCACGGTGCCGACAAGCTGGTAACGCTCCAGGCAACTGGCCACCAGGCTGGACGCCAGCAGCAGCAGGCCGCGTGGCGTGTCGACCAGCGCATATTCGAGCTCGGGGTTGAGGTTCAGGGCCTGGTTGGCCGGAATCGTCCAGGCAGTGGTGGTCCAGATGACCGCGTACGCGGGCTTGGCCAGCGCTGCCAGGCCAAAAGCTTCGGCCAGCTGAGCGGGCTTGGCGCACAGGAAGCCAACGTCCAGCGTCTGGGATTTCTTGTCGGCGTATTCGATCTCGAACTCCGCCAGCGAGGATCCGCAGTCGAAACACCAGTAGACCGGCTTCAGACCCCGATAGACGAAACCGCGTTCGACCACGCGCTTGAAGGCGCGGATTTCCTCGGCCTCGGTCTTGAAATCCATCGTCCTGTAGGGATGGTCCCACTCGCCCAGTACCCCCAGGCGCTTGAAGTCGCCCATCTGCAGTGCGATCTGCTCGGTTGCGAACGCGCGGCTCTTGGCCTGCATTTCGTCGCGCGGCAGATTGCGGCCGAACTTCTTCTCGATCGCGTTCTCGATCGGCAGGCCGTGGCAGTCCCAACCGGGGATGTAGCGTGCATCAAAGCCTTCGAGCTGGCGCTCCTTGACGATCATGTCCTTGAGGATCTTGTTGACCGCATGGCCCATGTGGATCTGCCCGTTGGCATACGGCGGGCCGTCGTGCAGGATGAACAGTGGCGCACCTTGGCGGGCGACGCGCAGCTTCTTGTAGATGCCGCTTTCGTCCCATTCCCGGGCCCATACCGGCTCGCGCTTGGGCAGGTCGCCGCGCATCGGAAACGGTGTCTCGGGAAGATTCAGGGTGCTGCGGTAATCGGTCTTGTCAGTCATTGATGTGGGACTCGCCGCATCGGGGCGGGTGTTGCTGGAACAGGAATCGGGATGCCCGGGGCACCGGGCGCCATCATGAGCCTTTGCGGGCAAGGCGAAATGCGCCGGAGCCACCTGCCGCAAAGGCATGTGGGCAACGCTTTCGCCTACAGAATTCGGTCGCGTGTGGTTTGCCGGTGGGTCCCCGCATGCATGGACGCGAAATATGCATGGGCGTCGTCCCGATCGGCCGCGATGCCACACTCCAGCGCCTTCAGGTCCTCGTACTTTCGTTCGTCGTGCAATTTGTGCAGTAGCTCCACCCGGATGATTTTACCGTAGCCACCGTCGCTTCCCAGGCTTTGCGGCCACTCCAGGCAGTGGGTTTCGAGCAATACCCGACCTCCGTTGACGTCCGCCGGATCAAGTGATGGCCGCACGCCCAGATTCGCGACCCCGGGCAAGGCATGTTCGGCCAGGCCGTGAACCCGTACGACGAAGATGCCGCTGGCCGCTGGTTTCCAGTGCGCAAAGCGCAGGTTCAAGGTCGCGAAGCCCAGGTCACGCCCGAGTTTGCGGCCATGCACGACATGGCCGGAGATGCAATACGGTCTTCCCAGCAGGCGTTCGGCATCTGCCATCCGGCCTTGTACCAGCGCCTCGCGGACGGCCGAGCTCGACACCCGCAGTCCATGCACTTCGTAACTGTTCATGCGCGCCACATCGAAGCCCAGCCGTTCGCCGGCGGCGTCGAGCATGGCGTAGTCACCGGCACGCCTGGCGCCGAAGCGGAAATCGTCGCCGACCAGCACATATCTGGCGCGCAGGCCGTCGACCAGCACCGAGCGGATGAATGCCTCTGGCGACAAGGCGGCAAACCGTGCGTTGAAGGGCATCACGATGGCCTGGTCGACACCGCATTGCGCCAGGTCCTGCAACTTGTCACGCAAGCTGCCGATCCGGGCCGGGGCCAGCGACGGTTTGCCGGTGGCGGCCGCGAAATAGTCGCGCGGGTGCGGCTCGAAGGTCAGCGCGCAACTGACCACGCCGCGCTGGGCCGCTTCGGCCCGCAATAGCGCCAGCATCGCCTGATGGCCTCGGTGGACACCGTCGAAATTGCCGATCGTGAGGGCGCAACCGGGCGCCAGGGTCGCGTGGTGCAGGCCGCGAAAGACTTTCATGCGTTCCAACTTGATGTGATTTTGATAGCAGGCGGGTCAGATATTGCGGCAAGACGCAGATGGCGTCGCGGAAAGCAGGTATATTGTGATCCACTGTTGCACCATCCGGATTCGGGTGTTTGGCGGCAGCACGGGGCATTCGAAGTCAGCATTGCAAGGTGTTGTTTCAGGAGGCACATGTTGAAGGTCTTGAAGCTGTCAGCCCAGGGTTTGCCGCAATCCTGGATTTCACTTGAACAAGCCGTGATTCACTACGCGGCGGGCGAGGTACGCTGGGAGTCCGGGGGCGAGGTCGCTGTTTTTCATGGCGGCCACAATGCCCGTACCGGCGAACAGTCGATCATCGCCGTCAACAGCATCATCGGCACCAAGGGCGTGCCGAACATCAACCCGTTCAATCTCAAGCCCGGTCTCACCAACAGCAAGCTGTTTGCACGGGATCGCAATATCTGCGCCTATTGCGGCGTTCAGCATGGCGAAGACGTGCTGACGCGCGAACACATCGTGCCTTTCGCCCAGAATGGCATCGACAACTGGATGAACGTGGTCACCGCCTGCCGGCCGTGCAACCACCGCAAGAGCAACCGAACACCCGAGCAGGCCCACATGCCGCTGCTGTACGCGCCATACGTACCCAGCCTGTGGGAAGACTTTATCCTGCGCAACCGGCGCATTCTGGCCGACCAGATGGAGTTCCTGATGACCCATCTGCCCAAATCCTCGCGGTTGATGGCCTGAGCCTGTTGTCAGGCCGCTTTCGGCATTGGCACCACCCAGGTTCAGTCTCCGCCGGCAAGGCCGGGTCTGCGGCCGCGTGGCGCCCCAGCAGAAAACGGGTCCGCATCGGCCCTTTACCCTTGATTTGAACCAGCATCGGTGTGCTGAAGCGAAATGTCTGCTGCAACTCCAACGCCAGCGCCTCGGTGAGCTGGATCCGTCCGGCCTCGCCGGTCGACTCCATGCGACTGGCCGTGTTGACCGCATCACCCCATACGTCGTAGAGGAAGCGCTTGAGCCCGATCACGCCGGCCACTGTGGCGCCGACGTGCAGGCCGACCCGGATGTCCAGTGCATGGCCGCTGCTTTGCCGGTATGCCCGCATCGCGTCGAGCATGTCGAGCGCCAGGTGGGCGACCGGCTCTGCATTGCCTTTGCCCACCACCATGTAGGCGTCACCGATGGTCTTGATCTTCTCGACGCCGTAACGGTCGACCAGTGTGTCGAACACGCAGAAGATCTGGTTGAGGGTCTGCACCACCGCATCCGGTGAACGGGCCGCAGAGAAATGGGTGAAGCCCACGATGTCGACGAACAACACCGCCATGCGTGGGTACTTTTCTGCCTTGACGACGTTGTTGTGTTTGAGTTCATCGGCAATGGACTTGGGCAAGGCGTTGTACAGCACCCTGTCGGCCCGGGCGCGCTCGAGCTCGACACATTGTTGCTGCCGGAACAAGGCGAGATTGAGGCGCATCAGATGCCCATCGAGCAGCAGGGCGACCGCAGCCAGTGCCGCCATGTTCATGGCAGCACCGCTGGTGTAGAAGAGGGCGCGGCCGTCGAGCTGGTAGATCAGCAGCAGCAGCGCGCCGGCACTGCCCAGGCTCAGAGCCATACGCAGGCGACCTGGGAAACTGAACACGCAGACCATGGTCAGCAAAAAGATCGCATAGACGGACAGGTCGCCGCTCAGATTCCACGAAATGAATCCGAACCAGGTGAACAGGGCGCCGCCCAGCGCCAGGAACGCGATCAGGCAACGTTGGCGGCTGCGGTGCGTCTGCAGCCGTTTGGAGAGCAGCAGGAACACGGAGAAGTGGATGGCCGCGCAGGCATGCCACAAGACCAGGTAGTGGTGCTGGGCCTGTTGCCCCCAGACGCCTTGGCCAAACAAGAGCGGGTCGACGACCAGCAGCATCAGCAGAACCACCACCAGTCCGATGCGGCTCAGTGGCCCGAGCATCGAGAACGACCGGTTTGTCGACCAGCGTTCGAACAGGTCCCGGCTGTTGTCGGGAGCTGTATTGCCATGGCCAGGGTTCGTTGCACGCATGCCGCCTCCGTGGGGCAGCGGTCGGCAGGTCCCGGGGTGGACGCGGCGCAAGCAGCCCTGCGCAATGGTGACGCCAAATGCCGCTTGGTCCGGCGGCGATGTGGCCAAACATGCTCCATTTGATGGAGCGATGCGGAAAACTCAGGCGAAAACGCCGGCCGTGTCCTGCATCCGGCCCGAGACTTCGCCCAACTGGAAGAAGCTGTCGCCGAACACCATTTCCATCTGCGTGAGGCATTTGAAATAATGGCTGACGATGTATTCGTCTGTCACGCCAATGCCGCCATGCAACTGTACTGCTTGCTGGCCAACGAGTCGCATCGACTGACCCAGCTGGAACTTGGCGCGCGCCATCGCGGCCCGCCGTTCCGGCGCCGGGGCATTGAGCTTGAGTGATGCGTAGTAACTCATCGACCGTGCCAGTTCGAGTTGCATCTTCATGTCGGCCACCCTGTGGCGCAGCGCCTGGAAGCTGCTGATGACCACGCCAAACTGCTTGCGCGTATTCATGTATTCGACGGTGATGGCCAGCGTCTTGTCCATCACGCCGACGGCCTGCGCACAGGTTGCGGCAATACCGATGTCGACTGCATGCGCCAGTACCGCCAGTCCGTCGCGGCTGACCAATTGCGCTGGCGCAGCGTCCAGCATGAGTTCTGCCGCCCGCCCGCCGTCGAGCACTCCGTAGGCGCGAAGTTTGACGCCAGGCGCGTTGCGTTCGACCAGGAACATGGCCAGTGTGCCATCGCGCATGGCGCTGACCAGGTAGGCATCGGCCCTGTCTCCGGCCACGACCAGGCTCTTGGCGCCGCTGAGGGTCCAGGCGCCGTCCTTGCCACTGGCCTGGGTGGTGCAATTGTCCAGCCGGTAGCGGGCTGCGCGTTCCTGGTAGGCCAGTGAGACCAGGCTTTCGCCGCTGGCGACGGCGCCTGCCCATTCGGTGGCCAGAGGTTTGGGCGCGTAGTGACCGAGAACTGCGCCTGCAATCAGGGCCTGGGCCAGCGGTTCGAGCACGATGCCGCGTCCCAGTTCTTCCATCACAACCATGCCTTCGACCGGCCCCATGCCCAGGCCGCCGAGATCCTCCGGCACGTACAGGCCGCACAGGCCCAGATCGGCCAGTTCCTGGTAGGCGTCAGCGGAAAAACCGCCGTCTTTTGCAATCGTCCGGCGGCGCTCGAATGTGTAGGCCTTGTCGACCCACTTGCGTACCGCGTCGCGCAATTGTTCCTGGTCTTCAGTGAAATCAAAATCCATGTCGGTCACCTGTTGTCTTGTCGAAGCTGGGTACCTGCGGGCCGTCGGCTCTGCAGGCGCGCGATGGATGGCCGGTCAGCCCAGCACGCCCTGGGACACGATGTTGCGCTGAACCTCATTGGAGCCGCCGTAGATCGTGGTCTTGCGCATGTTCAGGTAGGTCGCTGCCAGCGGGGCGCAATACAAGGCGCCGACGGCATCCCCTTGCCAGCCCGCTTCCATCGCCTCGTGAATCAGCGGCAATGCGTATGGTCCAGCCGCCAGCATCATCAGTTCACTGTAGCGCTGCTGGATCTCGCTGCCGCGGATCTTGAGCAGACCGGCAATGTCGAGTGACTGCTTGCCCGATTTCTCGGCTGCCAGTACCCGCAGAACCAGCATTTCCAGCGCCACCACGTCCACCTCCAGCCTGGCGATTTCGTCACGGAAACGCGAATCGTCGTATACACCTTCGGCCTTGGCGATGCGCTTGAGGCGTTCGAGTTCGCGCTTGGCGCGGTTGACGTCGGCAATGTTGGTGCGCTCGTGACTGAGCAGGTGCTTGGCGTAGGTCCAGCCCTTGTTTTCCTCGCCGATCAGGTTCTCCGCCGGCACTTCGACATTGTCGAAAAAGACCTCGTTGACCTCGGCGCTGCCATCGAGCAGGATGATCGGGCGAACCGTGATTCCCGGCGATTTCATGTCGATCAGCAGGAAACTGATGCCGGTCTGCGGCTTGCCCTCGGTGCTGGTACGCACCAGACAGAAGATCCATTCGCCATACTGGCCCAGCGTGGTCCAGGTCTTCTGGCCATTGACGATGTACTTGTCGCCCTTGCGTTCGGCCCGCGTCTTGAGCGAGGCCAGGTCACTGCCGGAGCCGGGCTCGCTGTAACCCTGGCTCCACCAGACCTCGCCGCTGGCGATTCCGGGCAGGAAGCGGGCTTGTTGCGCGGGGCTGCCGAAAGCCATGATCACCGGTGCCACCATGACCGGTCCGAACGGCACGACACGTGGCGCCCCTGCCAGCGCACATTCTTCCTCGAACAGGTGCTTCTGGATCGAATTCCAGCCGGGTCCGCCGAATTCCTTCGGCCAGCCATGGCCCAGCCATCCCGTCTTGCCAAGGATCCTGGCCCAGCGCTGCATGTCGTCGCGGCTCAGATGCAAGGCGTTGTGCACCTTGTGCGAAATGTCGGCGGGCAGGTTCTGCGCGACCCAGGCGCGGATGTCTTCGCGGAATTTCTGTTCCTCGGGGGTAAAGGCCAGGTCCATCAGTTGTCTCCAATCAGGCTGTGCCCGGTTTTAGCACGGTCGTGCACTTTTCGCTGTCCGAACCGCGACAAAGTGAACAGATTTTTGGGCAGCGATAATTTTCGGATCTATGAAAAACATCGTGATCCTGATCTCCGGTGGCGGCTCCAACATGGCCAGCATCGTGCGCACCGCGCAGCGTGAGTCGTGGGCGAGCCGATGGCAGGCCAGGGTGGCTGCGGTCATCAGCAACCGGCCCGATGCCGGCGGCTTGGCCATTGCGCGAGGCATGGGAATCGCCACGGATGTTCTTGATCACCGGCAATTCGCCGAACGCAGCCTGTTCGACGCGGCGCTGGCGGATCTGATCGATGGCCACGACCCGCACGGCAAACCCGCTCTGGTGGTGCTGGCCGGCTTCATGCGGGTCTTGACGCCGGAGTTTGTGACACGTTATGCCGGGCGCCTGGTCAATATCCATCCTTCCCTGTTGCCCGCCTTTACCGGCTTGCATACCCATCAGCGCGCGCTCGATGCCGGTTGCCGTGTGGCCGGTGCCACGGTCCACATGGTGACGGAGCAACTCGACGAAGGACCGATCCTCGCGCAGGCGGTGGTGCCGGTGCTCGATGGCGACAGTGCCAAGAGCCTGGCTGCCAGGGTGGTGACGCAGGAGCACCTGATTTATCCGAGGGCGATTGCCGCGTTGATGCGGCAATGACCATGGCCACAGCGGCATCGGCCTGGCGGCGGTTCCCAGGGTGAATAGTCCGGCAGCGCGCAGGTTAGTGCAGAGTGCGCTGGCACAAGCGGGTTGTCGCGTTGGGTGCATGGGACAATCCCGACCATGCATCCTGCCCCTCTGCTCCAAGCCTGTACCGATCTGTTGGCGCTGGTCCTGAAGTTCGACCATCCGGCCGACGCCGTGGTCGGGCGCTTCTTTCGCGACCATCGTTCGCTGGGGCCGCGCGAGCGGGCGACATTGACCGAGTCGATCTATGCCGTACTGCGCAAGAAGCAGCTGTACGAGCATTTCGCGCCCTCTGGAAGCGGCTCCAAGGCCCGTCGCCTGGCGATTCTGGGGTTTCAGAGCGAGCGGGAATTCCTGTTGGGCGCGCTGAATGACCAGGAAAAAACCTGGCTGGACGCCTGCGCAAAGATCCGGCCGGACGACCTGATGGAACGGCACAGACACAACCTGCCGGACTGGCTGGCGGATACGCTCAAGCGCGAGGTTGGTGACGACTTCTGGCCGCTGGCCCAGAGCCTGGATGTGCCGGGCACGCTGGATCTGCGCGTCAATGCTTTCAAGGCCAGACGTGAGGACGTGGTCAAGGATTTGAAGCGCCACGGCGTGACGGCGCATCCAACGCCTTATTCGCCCTGGGGGCTGCGCGTCGATGGGAAGCCGAATCTGACCCGGTTCGAGGCCTATTTGCGGGGGGATTTCGAGGTCCAGGACGAGGGCTCGCAGCTTCTGGCGCTCCTGGTCGATGCCCATCGGGGTGAAATGGTGGTGGATTTCTGTGCCGGCGCCGGCGGCAAGACACTGGCGCTGGGTGCGGCCATGCGCAGCACCGGCCGCCTGTATGCGTTTGACACGTCGGCCCACCGGCTAGATGCACTCAAGCCCCGACTGGCGCGCAGCGGACTCTCCAACGTGCATCCGGTAGCGATAAGCCATGAGCGAGACGATCGCATCAAGCGGCTTGCCGGCAAGATTGACCGCGTTCTGGTCGATGCGCCTTGTTCGGGTCTGGGCACCCTGCGCCGCAATCCAGACCTGAAATGGCGCCAGAGTCCGGATGGCATTGCACCGCTCGCGGCTTTGCAGTTGTCCATCATCCAGAGTGCGTCACGCTTGCTCAAGCCGGGTGGGCGGCTGGTATATGCAACCTGCAGCCTGCTGGAACAGGAGAACGAACAGGTGGCCGCCGAATTTTCAGGTCAGAACCCGGACTTCGAGCCCGTCGACGTTGCGCATACGCTGCAGGCCCTGAAGGTTCCCCAGGCCGCTACGTTGTGCCGTCAGCGCGATGCAGAGGTGTCCCAGCTGCGGCTTTGGCCGCATTTGCACCGGGTTGACGGTTTCTTTGCTGCGATTTGGCAAAAAAAGTGAGCACGTTCACTTGAATTGCTGCTTTTTGTACTGATTTGAGATAAATCATGGTCAAAGTAGACTGAACCCCATAAAATGCGAGGGTTGCGGGCCTGGGAGCCATGCCCCTGAATTACCTTATCTACGAGTGAGACGATAAATATGTTGCTACCGGACTGGTCTGTACTGAATGCCATCCTGGAATGGCTTTCACATGGACTATGGGACCTGACATGGTGGGAAATCGTGATCTACACCTTGGTGACCACCCACATCACGATCGCCAGCGTCACCATTTACCTGCACCGCCATCAAGCGCACCGGGCCATGGATCTGCATGCGATTCCGGCCCATTTCTTCCGCTTCTGGCTGTGGATTGGAACCGGCCAGGTAACCCGGGAATGGGTATCCATTCACCGCAAACACCATGCCAAATGCGAGACCAGCGAAGATCCGCACAGTCCGGTGGCCCATGGCATCAAGAAAGTGTTTTGGCAAGGTGCCGAGTTGTACCGTGCAGAATCGAAGAATCAGGAAACCCTGAGCAAATACAGCCAGGGCTGCCCCGATGACTGGCTTGAACGCAACCTGTACAGCCGTTACAGCTGGCAGGGTGTCGGCCTGATGATGATCCTGAACCTGGCACTTTTTGGCGCAGCCGGTCTGGCTGTCTGGGCGGTGCAGATGGTCTGGATTCCGTTCACGGCAGCTGGCGTGATCAACGGAATTGGCCACTATTGGGGCTATCGCAACTTCGAAGCAGCCGACGCCAGCACCAATATCGTGCCATGGGGCATCATGATCGGTGGAGAAGAGTTGCATAACAACCACCATACCTATCCGACATCGGCCAAGTTCTCCGTCAAGCCCTACGAGTTCGATATCGGTTGGGTCTATATCAGCCTGCTCGAAAAAGTGGGACTGGCACGTGTCAAGAAGACACCGCCAAAGCTGCAGCTGGGCAGCATCCGACCGGTGGCCGACGAAAAGACGCTGGAGGCCCTGATTGCCCACCGCTACGAGATGATGGCCGGGTATGCCAAGAATTTGCGCAAGGCCTGCGCTGCCGAGATCGATGTGATCAAGTCCAAGAAGGGCGACGTGTCGGTGATGGTGGCTGCCAAGCGCTGGCTGCATCGTGATGAAGACAAGGTGCCTGCTGCTGCGGCGCCCAAGCTGGCCCAGGCGCGTGCTGCGCATCCTGCGCTGGACAAGATGGTGACGATGCGCGAAGAGTTGCGCCAGTTGTGGCTCAATCGTTCACACTCCCGCGAGCAACTCACCGGTGAACTGCAGGCCTGGTGCCAACGGGCAGAAAGCAGTGGCATTGCGGCCTTGCGCGATTTCTCGTACAAGTTGCGCGCTGCCAGAGCCTGACCCTGACACCGTTCTGAACTGCATCCAAGCCCGGATGAACCGGGCTTTTCAATGGAAGACCGCGCTGATTACTTCAGCTTGATTTCCTTGTATTCCACGTGCTTGCGTGCCTTGGGATCAAATTTCTTGATCAGCATCTTCTCGGGCATGGTTTTCTTGTTTTTGCTGGTGGTATAGAAGTGGCCGGTTCCAGCAGTGGATTCCAGCTTGATCTTCTCGCGAGTGCCTTTGGTAGCCATAACGTTTTCCTTGAATCAATGGTTTGCAGGACGATCAGCGCAGGGCAGTGACCGTATGGATGCCGCAAATAATCAGGCCTGACCCCGTGCGCGCATATCTGCCAGCACGGACTCGATGCCGTTTTTGTCGATCAGACGCAATGCGGCACTGGAAACCCGCAGGCGAACCCAGCGGTTTTCGGTCTCGACCCAGAACCTGCGGTACTGCAGATTGGGGAGGAACCGGCGCTTGGTCCGGTTGTTGGCGTGGGATACATTGTTCCCGGTCATCGGGCCTTTGCCCGTTACATCACATACGCGTGCCATCTGGACACTCCATTGATCGGCGCGGTGACAGCCTTTTGGCATACTTGTGTCCCGCACCTTGTTAACAGCTTTCGCCGCACCTCGCCACCATTGCGGTGGCGGTAACTTGAGATTTACCAGTTAGCCGCCGAGCACCGGCAATTTTGGTAAAGCCTCGGATTATAGGGGCATAGTGCGGCGTTGTGGAAGTGGCTCAATCCTGTTCGAGGAAGCGCTGGGCATCGAGAGCCGCCATGCAGCCGGTGCCGGCACTGGTGATGGCTTGCCGGTAGACATGGTCCTGCACGTCACCGGCAGCGAAAACTCCCGGCACGCTGGTCATCGTCGCCATGCCCTTGAGGCCCGACTGGGTGACGATGTATCCACCGGTCATTTCAACCTGGCCCTGGAAGATTTCGGTATTGGGCGCGTGGCCGATGGCAATGAAGCAGCCTGCCAGCGCGAGTTCGTGGGTGCTGCCGTCGATGGTGCTTTTGAGGCGAACACCGGTCACTCCGGATGCGTCACCGAGTACTTCGTCGAGCGTGCTGAATGTCTTGAGTTCGATCTTGCCGGCCGCCACCTTTTCCATCAACTTGTCGATCAGAATGGCCTCGGCCTTGAACTTGTCGCGCCTGTGCACCAGGTAGACCTTGCTGGCAATGTTGGACAGATACAGGGCCTCCTCGACCGCAGTGTTGCCGCCGCCAACGACGCAACAGACCTGTTCACGGTAGAAGAAGCCGTCGCAGGTCGCGCAGCCCGAAACGCCCTTGCCCATGAAGGCAGTCTCGGATGGCAAGCCCAGATATTTGGCCGAGGCGCCGGTGGCGATGATCAGTGCGTCGCAGGTATAGGTGCCGTTGTCTCCAGTCAGAGTGAAGGGCCGTTTGGACAGGTCGACCTTGTTGATATGGTCGAAGACGATGTCGGTATTGAATCGTTCGGCATGTTGTTGAAACCGTTGCATCAGGTCCGGCCCTTGCACGCCGGCGAAGTCGGCCGGCCAGTTGTCGACATCGGTTGTTGTCATCAGTTGGCCGCCCTGCGCAATGCCGGTGATCAGCATCGGTTTGAGGTTGGCGCGGGCGGCATAGACGGCAGCGGTATAGCCGGCCGGTCCGGAGCCCAGGATCAGGACCTGGGCATGTTTGTTGGTTGTCATGGTCATTGTTGGTGGATGGGGCTGGACGGGGTGATGTAGGATTTTGCCGTTGATTCACTGAACACCCTTCGCCGGGAATCGCTCACAATACGGTATCGGCGTCAGTATCAATCGCAATACGTGGCGGTCATCAGCCCTGATTGTAGGAAGCAGTCAATCTCCCTAAGGAACCCTGGATGTCGATGTTGAGCAATTTGGATCTGATACGACGAGTCCCCCTCTTTGCCATGTTGACCCCTGCCCAGGCCGAGTCATTGGCGGGTGCCGTCACCAAGAAGCGCTTCAAACGTGGCGAGTTCCTGGTGGAGCAGGGAAAGAATTGTGAGTCTTTGTTCATTATTCTTGCCGGCCGGGCGCGGGTCGTCGTTACCGACCGTCGCGATCGCGAGGTTATTCTGGCTACCATGCACGCCGGTGACTATGTCGGAGAAATGAGCCTGATCGACCAGGAGCCCCATTCGGCGTCGGTCGAAGCCGAAGTGCAGACCGACGCCCTGGTGCTCGAGGGTGCCGAGTTCACCCGCTGCCTGCTGGAGAATACATCGACCGTGTCTGCCGTGATGCGGGGCCTGGTGCAGCGCCTGCGCAGTGCCGATCGCAAGATCGAATCGCTGGCTTTGATGAATGTGTACGGTCGTGTCGCCAATGTGCTTATGGAAGCCGCTCCGGCCGATGAAAACAACGTACGCATCATCCGTGACAAGATCTCGCGCCAGGACATCGCCAAGATGGTGGGCGCCTCGCGTGAAATGGTCAGCCGTGTCATGAAGGATTTCGAGGAACAGGGCTTTGTTGAAACCCGTGAAGACGGCAGCCTGCTGATCAAGGATCGTCGCCTCAAGCCGCGCTGACCGTGGCGCAGGGCCACCTGTGCTTGGGGTAAGCTCTCGGCAAATGGCGTTTGCATGACTTATTCTCTCGATACCCTGACTTCCCCCCGAGTGTCCGCCACGGGCAGTTCCTCCGCTGGATTCGGCCGTTTCGCGGTTGAACTGGCGCTGCTGGCCGGTGTGCTTGTGCTGGGCTTCTGGTTGCTGGCCTTGCTGACCTATTCACCGCAGGATGCGGCATGGTCCACCTCTGGCGGTGGCATGGCGCTGGCCAATCGCTCCGGCAGGCTGGGCGCATGGCTCGCCGATGCCAGCTATTACTTGTTCGGCTTTTCAGCGTGGTGGCTGATGGCGCTGGGCTTGCGCGCCTGGCTGGCGGGTCTGGCCGCCTGGTTGCGTCACGATGCGCAGTCAACGGCGCCAGCCGACCAGTCGCTCGACCGGCATCCGTGGCTAAGGCGCCGTGGCACGTTCTGGCTGGGCCTGGTCATGCTGGTATGCGCCAGTTGCCTGCTGGAGTGGACGCGCATGTACAGCTTCGAAGCCCGTTTGCCCGATGCCAGCGGCGGTGTGCTGGGATCCGTGCTCGGCCCGGTGGCGTTGCGCTGGCTGGGTTTCACCGGTTCTGGCCTGGTCGCCATCCTGATCGGTCTGGTGGGTGCGGCGCTGGCGTTCCGTTTTTCGTGGGGAACGGTGGCTGAGCGGATCGGGGCGGCGATTCACACGCGCCTCGAAAACCGCCGCAAGAAGCGGGAAGTGGTGGAAGACAAGGCGCTCGGTCAGCGGGCAGCGCGCGAACGCGAAGAAGTGGTGTCTGGCGAGCGCGTCGAGATCCGTGAGCACCATCCAGCGCCAGTGCAGGTCGAACCCGTGGTGCTCGAGATCCCCAAGAGCGAGCGTGTCGCGAAGGAGCGGCAAAAGCCGCTGTTTACCGAGATGCTCGACAGCAAGTTGCCGCAGGTCGACCTGCTCGATGCTGCGCAGATACGTCAGGAAACCGTGTCTCCCGAAATGCTCGACATGACCAGCCGCATGATCGAGAAGAAGCTCAAGGACTTCGGTGTCGAGGTCTGGGTGGTGCTGGCCCTGCCGGGTCCGGTGATCACGCGCTACGAAATCGAACCTGCCGTGGGCGTCAAGGGTTCGCAGATCGTGGGGCTGGCCAAGGACCTGGCGCGCAGCCTGAGCCTGGTGTCGATCCGGGTTGTGGAGACGATTCCGGGCAAGAACTACATGGCGCTGGAACTGCCCAATGCCAAGCGGCAGTCGATCCGTTTGTCGGAGATCCTGGGCTCGCGTGTGTACAACGAGGCCAAGTCGATGCTGACGATGGGCCTGGGCAAGGACATCGTCGGCAACCCGGTGGTTGCAGATCTGGCCAAGATGCCGCACGTGCTGGTCGCAGGTACCACCGGCTCTGGCAAGTCGGTCGGAATCAACGCAATGATTCTGAGCCTTCTGTACAAGGCCGACGCCCGTGACGTCCGCTTGCTGATGATCGATCCCAAGATGCTCGAGATGTCGGTCTATGAAGGTATCCCCCATCTGCTGGCACCGGTGGTGACCGACATGCGCCAGGCCGCCCATGGCCTGACATGGTGCGTGGCCGAGATGGAGCGCCGCTACAAGCTCCTGAGCAAGATGGGTGTGCGCAACCTGGCCGGCTACAACACCAAGATCGACGAGGCCAAGGCGCGTGGCGAGTCGATTGCCAATCCGTTCAGCCTGACGCCTGAAGAACCCGAACCGCTCGATCGCCTGCCGCACATCGTGGTGGTGATCGACGAACTGGCCGACCTGATGATGGTGGTTGGCAAGAAGATCGAGGAACTGATCGCCCGGCTGGCCCAGAAAGCCCGTGCCGCCGGCATTCACCTGATCCTTGCCACGCAGCGGCCCAGCGTGGATGTGATCACCGGCCTGATCAAGGCCAATATCCCGACCCGTATCGCATTCCAGGTCAGCAGCAAGATCGACAGCCGCACCATCCTCGACCAGATGGGCGCCGAAGCCTTGCTCGGCATGGGTGACATGTTGTACATGCCCAGCGGCACCGGTTTGCCGATTCGGGTGCATGGCGCGTTTGTCAGCGACGAGGAAGTACACCGCGTGGTGAGTTACCTCAAGACGCAGGGCGAACCCAATTACATCGAGGGTGTGCTCGAAGGCGGCACTGTCGACGGTGAGTCCGATGGCATCGGCGAACCGGGCAACGGTGGCGAGAAGGATCCGATGTACGACCAGGCGGTCGAAGTGGTGCTCAAGAACCGCAAGGCCAGCATTTCGCTGGTGCAGCGGCATCTGAAAATTGGTTACAACCGCGCGGCCCGGTTGGTCGAAGACATGGAAAAAGCCGGTATGGTCAGTGCAATGAGCAGCAGTGGCCAGCGCGAGATCCTGGTCCCGACGAGGGAGGAATGATGCGTTACCGATTTATGTCATTTGCCGTGGCTCTGCTGCTGGGCTGTTCCGTGGCCACCGCCGATGGGCTGGAAAGCCTGGAGCGCTTCATCAAGGGCGCCAAGAGTGGCCGCTCGGATTTCACGCAGGTGGTGTCGGCACCCTCGCGCGCGGGCGAGACCGGCAAGACCCGCACCTCGAGCGGCAGTTTTGCCTTCGCGCGCCCGGATCGTTTCCGCTTCGACTACCGCAAGCCATTTGCACAGACCATCGTCGCTGACGGTGTCAGCTTGTGGATGTATGACGCCGATCTCAACCAGGTGACTGCGCGCAAGCAGGCTGACGTGCTGGGCTCCACGCCAGCCGCCTTGATTGCGTCTGCCAGCGACCTGGGGGTGCTGCGCAAGGACTACGTCCTCACCGGCGAGCCGGACAAGGACGGTCTGCAGTGGGTGCTGGCAACGCCCAAGGCCAAGGACGGACAGCTGCAGTCGGTGCGCGTCGGCTTTCGCGCCGGTGGCGGTGCCGATGTGCCAAGCCTGGCGGTACTCGATATTCTGGACAGCTTCGGGCAACGTTCGGAGCTGCGTTTCGTCCAGGGCGAGGTCAACCCGGCCTTGTCTGCCGATCTGTTCCAGTTCAAGCCGCCAGCAGGCGCTGACGTCATCCGCCAGTAGGCGGGCGCAAGCTTGACCCGCCGTCCGCTGCGCCTTGCCGGCACGCGCTACCCGCATGGCTGAACTGTTCGACTCCGCCCCGCAAGCGCCGCTGGCCGAACTGCTGCGGCCCGACAGCCTGGATGCCGTCATCGGGCAGTCGCACCTGATCGGAGCTGGCCGCCCTTTGCGACTGGCATTCGAATCGGGCAAACCGCATTCGATGATCCTGTGGGGTCCGCCGGGTGTTGGCAAGACCACGCTGGCGCGCTTGACTGCAAGCGCCTTTGGGTACGCCTTTATCGCCTTGTCGGCGGTGTTCTCCGGCGTCAAGGAAATCCGTGCTGCCATGGAGCAGGCCGAACACCACCTGGCGCAGGGGCGAAAGACGATCCTGTTCGTCGACGAGATCCATCGCTTCAACAAGAGCCAGCAGGACGGCTTGTTGCCGTTCGTCGAGTCCGGTCTGGTGACGTTCATCGGGGCAACCACGGAGAACCCGTCCTTCGAGGTCAATTCGGCATTGTTGTCACGGGCCCAGGTGTATGTGTTGCACTCGCTGAGTGACGATGAGCTGGTGCAACTGGTGCGGCGGGCGCAGGCCCGTCATCTTGCGCAGCTGCAGCTGGACGATTCGGCCATCAACACGCTGGTCGGTTATGCCGACGGCGATGCCCGGCGTTTGCTCAATCTGCTGGAGCAGACCGATACCGCGGCACAGGCCAGCGGGGTGGAAAAGGTCGATGCCGCGTTTCTGGAGAAGGCGCTGACACTCAACGCGCGCCGTTTCGACAAGGGCGGAGACAACTTCTACGACCAGATTTCGGCATTGCACAAATCCGTGCGTGGCTCCAGTCCCGATGCCGCCTTGTACTGGTTCTGCCGGATGCTCGATGGTGGCGCCGATGCCCGTTATCTGTCGCGACGTATCGTGCGCATGGCATGGGAGGACATCGGCCTGGCCGACCCGCGCGCGCTGCAGATCGCCAATGACGCAGCCGCAACATTCGAGCGGCTTGGTTCGCCCGAGGGCGAGCTTGCGCTTGCGCAGGCGCTGATCTATCTGGCGGTGGCTCCGAAAAGCAATGCCGGCTACATGGCCTATAACCAGGCGCGCGCCTTTGTCAAGAAGGACAAATCGCGTGAGGTTCCGGTGCACTTGCGCAATGCACCGACGGCCTTGATGAAGGAATTGGGGCACGGCAGCGATTACCGGTACGCGCATGACGAACCCGAGGCCTATGCCGCCGGCGTCAACTACCTGCCGCAGGGCATGCCAGAGCCAGGCTGGTACCAGCCGGTACCACGCGGCATGGAGTCGCGTATCGCCGACAAGATGGCGCATTTGCGGGAACTCGACGCGGCAAAGCGCAAACCTTGACACGCAGTGCCACGGTACCGCCAGGCTCCGCGCAACGTCAATCTCCGGTCGTGAAAACGATGCCAGCTGTCAATTTGCTGTCGATTTCGCAAGGGTAAACCCCGGTTTTCGGTACGCGGTTGCGGCAGCAGGCGTCAGTAGAATGGTCGCAGTCGGGATGCCTTCTTGATCTGCCCATCATGGTGAGATTTTTGCGAAGGTGAACGTCGCGCCACAAGCATGACCTTCAACCACGATATAACTTCAATAAGACCGGAGCATCGATTCATGGACATATTTCTCCAGCAGATGATCAACGGCCTGGTGCTCGGCAGCGTTTACGCGCTGGTGGCGCTGGGATACACCATGGTGTACGGCATCATCCAGCTTATCAATTTCGCCCATGGCGAGGTGCTGATGTTCGGCGCACTGATTGCCTGGACCGTGGCCGGCCTGCTGCAGCCCGCGTTCCCGGGCATGGCGGGCTGGATGGTGCTGATCATTGCAGCCACCGTCGCCTGCGCGCTGGCCGCACTGCTGAACTTCACCATCGAAAAAGTCGCCTACCGGCCGCTGCGCAATTCACCGCGACTGGCTCCGCTGATCACGGCCATTGGCATGTCGTTGCTGTTGCAGACGGTGGCGATGATCATCTGGAAGCCCAATCCCAAGCCGTTCCCGAGTCTGCTGCCGGTGACGCCCTACGAGATCGGCGGCGCCGTGATTTCTCCCACCGATCTGCTGATCCTGTCGCTCACGGTGGTGCTGCTGGTCGGCCTGGTCTGGCTGGTCAACTACACGTCGCTGGGCCGTGCAATGCGTGCCACGGCCGAGAACCCGCGGGTGGCGGCACTGATGGGGGTCAAGCCCGACGTGGTGATTTCCGCAACCTTCGTCATCGGTGCGGTACTGGCAGCCATCGCCGGCATCATGCTGGGCATGAAGTACGGCACCGTGCAGCATGCGATGGGTTTCCTGCCCGGGCTCAAGGCGTTCACTGCGGCGGTGTTCGGCGGCATCGGCAATCTGGCTGGCGCCGTTGTCGGCGGTGTGCTGCTGGGCGTCATCGAAGCGCTGGGTTCGGGCTACATCGGGGTGCTGACCGGTGGCGTGCTGGGTAGCCACTACTCCGAGATCTTTGCCTTCATCGTGCTGATCGTGATCCTGACATTGCGGCCTTCGGGTCTGCTGGGTGAGCGGGTCGCGGATCGGGCTTGAGGAGAGACATGATGAAAAACAACAAGTGGCTTTATGTCATTGCGGCCATTGCGCTGATTGCCTTGCCGATGGGCCTGGGTCAGTTTGGCAATGCGTGGGTTCGTATCGTCGATACAGCCTTGCTGTATGTGTTGCTGGCGATTGGTCTGAACATCGTCGTCGGGTATGCCGGCCTGCTCGATCTGGGCTACGTGGCATTTTTTGCGGTCGGCGCGTATATGTACGCCTTGCTCGCCTCGCCACACCTGAGCCAGACCTTCGCCTGGATCGGTGCACTGTATCCGAGCGGGATCCACGTGTCGATCCTGCTGGTGATCCCGCTGGCGGCCGGAGTGGCGGCGTTCTTCGGCATGTTGCTCGGAGCGCCGACCCTGAAATTGCGCGGCGACTACCTGGCCATCGTCACGCTGGGATTCGGCGAGATCATCCGCGTATTCCTGAACAATCTGGATCACCCGGTCAACATTACCAACGGGCCCAAAGGCATCAGCGGCATCGATGCGTTCCGGATCTTCGGTGTAGACATGGCCCGGCCCTTCGCGTTCTGGGGCATGGAGTTGACCTCGGTCGAGATGTACTACTACCTGTTCCTGTTCCTGGTCGTGATCAGCATCATCCTGAGCCATCGTCTTGCGCTGTCGCGCGTGGGTCGGGCCTGGATGGCGATCCGCGAGGACGAGATTGCCGCCAAGGCGATGGGCATCAATACCCGCAACCTGAAACTGCTGGCGTTCGGCATGGGGGCATCGTTCGGCGGCGTCAGCGGAGCCTTGTTCGCGTCGTTCCAGGGTTTTGTGTCACCCGAGTCGTTCACACTGATGGAGTCGGTCATGATCGTCTCGATGGTGGTGCTCGGCGGCCTGGGCCATCTGCCGGGTGTGGTGCTCGGTGCCTTGTTGCTGGCAGCCTTGCCCGAGGTGTTGCGTTATGTGGCAAGCCCGCTGCAGGCGTTCACCGGTGGGCGACTCGATGCGTCGATTCTGCGTCAGTTGCTGATTGCGCTGGCCATGATCACCATCATGTTGCTGCGTCCGCGTGGCTTGTGGCCGAGTCCGGACCACGGCAAGTCATTGCAGGCCAACAACTGAGGGATACGCAATGACAGATACGATTCTCAAGGTCGCAGGCATCTCCAAGCGTTTTGGTGGTCTGCAGGCACTCAGTGATGTGGGCATCACGATCAACCGGGGCCAGGTGTATGGCTTGATCGGTCCCAACGGTGCTGGCAAGACCACTTTCTTCAACGTGATCACCGGTCTGTACACGCCCGACAGCGGCACCTTCGAACTGGCCGGAAAACCCTACAAGCCGTCGGCGGTACACGAGGTTGCCAAGGCCGGCATCGCGCGCACGTTCCAGAACATCCGATTGTTCGCCGAAATGACCGCACTCGAAAACGTGATGGTGGGGCGGCATATCCGCACGCATTCCGGGCTGATGGGCGCGATGTTCCGCACCGCCAGTTTTCGCAGGGAAGAGGCAGAGATCGCCAAGCGCGCGCAGGAACTGCTGGAATATGTCGGTATCGGCAAATTGGCGGACTACAAGGCACGCACCCTCAGTTATGGCGACCAGCGCCGACTCGAGATTGCACGTGCACTGGCCACCGACCCGCAGTTGATTGCACTGGACGAGCCGGCCGCGGGCATGAACGCCACTGAAAAAGTGCAGTTGCGCGAGCTGATCGACCAGATCCGCAAGGACAAGCGCACGATCCTGCTGATCGAGCACGATGTGAAGCTGGTCATGGGCTTGTGCGATCGGGTGACAGTGCTCGACTACGGCAAACAGATCGCGGAGGGCCTGCCCGCAGAAGTGCAGAAGAACGAGAAGGTCATCGAAGCCTATCTTGGAACGGGAGGGCACTGACATGGCAAACACACTGCTCAAGGTCTCTGGCCTGAAGGTGTCCTACGGCGGCATCCAGGCGGTCAAAGGTATCGATTTCGAGGTTCACGAGGGTGAACTCGTCACCTTGATCGGCTCCAATGGCGCCGGCAAGACCACGACGATGAAGGCAATCACCGGCACCTTGGGGATCAACGACGGCGACATTGAATACATGGGCAAGAGCATCAAGGGACAAGGTCCCTGGGATCTGGTGCGCCAGGGCCTGGCAATGGTGCCCGAAGGCCGCGGAGTCTTCGCGCGCATGACCATCATGGAGAACCTTCAGATGGGCGCATACGTCCGCAAGGACCAGGATGCCATCGACGCCGATGCCGAGAAGGTGTTCACGATCTTCCCGCGCTTGCGTGAACGGCGCGACCAGCTCGCAGGCACGATGTCCGGTGGCGAGCAGCAGATGCTGGCCATGGGACGGGCCTTGATGAGCCGGCCCAAGGTGCTGCTGATGGACGAACCATCGATGGGACTCTCACCCATCATGGTCGACAAGATCTTCGAAGTGGTTCGCGACGTCTATGCGCAAGGCGTCACCATCCTGTTGGTCGAGCAAAACGCCAGCCGGGCACTGGGCGTGGCCAATCGTGCCTATGTGATGGACTCGGGTCTGATCACGATGAGCGGCGACGCCAAGGTCATGCTCAAGGATCCCAAGGTTCGCGCCGCGTATCTCGGCGAGTAACACGGTCCCCGTCGGTGCACGTGCCAGGGGCGCCGTACTTCAGCTTCGGTGCGTCCGCGGCAGGTGGGCGTGGATCAGGTGGCCGGCGATCGACAGGCCCAGCGGGGGTACTGGTGGCATTGGATCGCCTGATCCGAACCAGCGGGCTTCTGCGATTTCGGTGGTGTCGAGACGGATTTCGCCACTCACGTATTGGGCCGTGAACGCGACCATCAGCGAATGTGGAAAGGGCCAGGGCTGGCTGCCGAAGTAGCGCAGGTCGCGCACACGCAGGCCGACCTCTTCGAGCACCTCGCGGTGGATCGCGTCCTCGATCGATTCACCGGCTTCCAGAAATCCGGCCAGTGCGGTGAAGAAGCCGCTGGGCGAGTTCAGATGGCGTGCCAGCAATATGGCATCGCCGTTCTGGATCAACACCATCATGGCCGGCGAGATGCGCGGATAGGCCATATGGCCGCATGCGGCACAACGCATGCAGCGTTCGCCCGCCACCAGATGGGTGGGGCCGCCGCAGGCGCCGCAAAAGCGATGGGTACGCGCCCATTCGACGATCTGGAACGCGCGCCCGGCGATCGCCAGCAGCGGGTCTTCGATCGCGCCAAACAGCGAGCGCAATTTGCGAAACGAATGGCCGGGCCAGGCCGTACTGCCGGGTGCGATCCAGGTGGCCTGGTAATAGCTGTCGCCCAATATGCCGACCGGTACGAACTGTGCGTCGTCTGGCAATGCATGGGCGTGCAGGTCGAGGTGCGGATGCAGGTCGGGGTCGCGCACCAGCAGCATGTCGCCACTGAAAACGAGATTGACGGGGGAGGGGTGTTCCTGTGCGACAAGCAGCGGAAGAAACAATTCGGGGGTTTGCAACATGATCGGGCTCCGTGCCAAATCATCGCATCAAAAACGGGCAGACGCGCCGACCACGCGAACCGCCCATGTCACCAGGGTGTCAGCCTGGCGACTGTGTGCCGGCTCAGGCGGTCTTGCGCGGAGCCCGACGTGTCGTTGCGGTCTTGCGCGTTGCGGGCGTCGCCTTGCGGCGCGGCGTGACACGCTTGACCGCTGCGACCTTGACGCCGGCGGGATGGCCGGCCACCTTGCTGGCCAGCGCGCTGGAACCGGTTTCGATTTTCTCGGCCAGCACGCTGACGGCACTGACCGCGGGCTTGGCCACTTCTGCCAGGCTGTTCAAGGTCTTGATGCCGGTGCGCTGTTCGAACTGGCTCGCGTTGGCAGCGACCTGCTGCACGCCCCTGCCGGCGAGTTCGACAAACTTGCCGACCACGCCTTCGGCACCGTCCGAACTGATCGTGATGCCCTTGACGTAAAGACCATTGACAGTCTTCTGCACGGCCATGGCATTCTTGCGCACTTCATTGCGCAGCTCGGATGCCGACTGTGCCAGCGCCTTTTCCCAGCGCTGGTCGACATACCGGGCGACTCGCTGGTTGCCCATGCGATAGACATGGATCATGTTGCGGGCGGTCTTGCCGTACGACGTGATCAGATCGGTGGTGATGGTGGACAGGTTTTTGGCGGTCATGGATGCTCCTTGCGGGTAAGGGAATGAAGATGCGCTGCTTCGGGTTGCGTTCACCGCATTGATCGAAAACATGGCCGCATTGTCCCGAGCATGCATAGTGGCCGCACCCTAAACCGGCTGCTTTTCCTAGAGCGGCGTACCTATTGCCGCGCAATCCGGCACCGGCCTATTTGCCCCAGGTGTCCTTGAGTCCCACCGACAGGTTGAACACCGGCCGGGCATCCGAATGGTCAACCCGGTCGGCGACGAAATAGCCGTGGCGCTCGAACTGGAACTTGTCGTCCGCGCGCGCCTGTGCCAGAGACGGCTCGACGATGGCCTGCACCACCCGCAAGCTGTCCGGATTCAGGCTTGCCAGGAAGTCGCGCCCTCCAGAGTCAGGCTGTGGCTCGTTGAACAGGCGGTCGTACAGGCGCACTTCGGCCCGTTTTCCGTCCACGACGCCGACCCAGGTGATCACACCCTTGACCTTGATGGCGTCCGATCCGGGTGTGCCGCTCTTGGTATCCGGAATCAGTTCGGCCTGGACGGATTCGACGCGGCCGTCGGCACCTTTGGTGCATCCGGTGCACGCGATCACGTGGCCGTATTTGAGCCGGACCTTGTTGCCCGGGTAGAGCCGGAAGAATCCCTTGGGTGGGGTCTCTTCGAAGTCGCCGCGCTCGATCCAGACCTCGCGGCCGATCGAGAAACTGCGCCTGCCCATTTCGGGTTGGTGCGGATGCGCTGGCGCGCTGCAGGCATCGAGCTTGCTGTCGCCGGTGGCCGACAGGCCCATGACCTCGTCCCAGTTGGTGATGACGAGCCGGATCGGATCGAGCACGGCCATCGCGCGGGGTGCGGTTTCTTCCAGGGTCTCGCGCAGACAGGCCTCCAGCGTGCTGTATTCGGTCCAGCCGCCAGCCTTGCTGGTACCGGCGCGTTCTGCAAGCAGGCGCAGACTCTGCGGTGTGTAGCCACGCCGGCGCAGGCCGACCAGGGTCGGCATGCGTGGATCGTCCCAGCCCTGCACCTTGTGGTCGTAGACCAGCGCTGCCAGCTTGCGTTTGCTGGTGATCACGTAAGTGATGTTGAGCCGCGCAAATTCGTACTGGCGCGGCGGCGGAGCCATCAACAGACCGCCTTCGATCAGCCGCTCCAGCAACCAGTCGTACCAGGGCCGCTGGTCCTCGAACTCGAGCGTGCAGATGCTGTGCGTGATCTGTTCGAGCGCATCCTCGATCGGATGCGCATAGGCGTACATCGGGTAGATGCACCACTTGTCACCGGTGTTGTGGTGTTCTGCGCGCCGGATCCGGTAAATGGTCGGGTCGCGCATGTTGATGTTGGGGCTGGCCATGTCGACCTTGGCACGCAACACCATCGATCCATCCAGGTGTCTGGCATCGCGCATCTCGCGAAAACGCGCCAGGTTCTCGGCTGGCGTGCGGGTACGGAATGCGCTGTCGGTGCCGGGTCGCGAGAAGTCGCCGCGGTTGATACGCATGTCTTCTGCGCTCTGTTCGTCCACGTAGGCATGGCCGGTGGTGATCAGGTATTCGGCGGCACGGTACATGAAGTCGAAATAGTCACTGGCGTGGTACAGGTGGCTGGTGCCGTTCACGTTCCAGTCGAAACCCAGCCAGTGCACGGTGTCGATGATGCCGTTGACGAACTCCTGGTTTTCCTTCTCCGGATTGGTGTCGTCGAAACGCAGATGGCACACGCCGCCATATTCCTGAGCCAGGCCGAAGTTCAGGCAGATGCTCTTGGCGTGACCGATATGCAGGTAACCATTGGGTTCGGGTGGAAACCGGGTGCGAATCCGCGCCGGGTCCAGCGCTCCCGCCGACTGATGGGCGGCGTCGCCAGGGCTGCCGGCCCATTTGCGCCCCGAATTGATGCCCGATGCGATATCGGTCTCGATGATCTGGCGCAGGAAGTTGCTTGACTTGGCCGTTTCGGATGCGGACGTGGCCATGTTCTTGGCGGGGGTCGGGGAGGGCGTGCTCATGGTCTGAATTCTAGGTGCCGTCTGACCGCCGTGCCGGCAGCCACGGCGCTTGACGCCAGCGGCGCCGCATTTGCAGCACACCTGCTCAGGTCTGCCGGGCTTTCGTGGGCTACTGGCCGAACCGGGGACCGCTGCGCAGGAACTCCTCTTCCTCGGACCTGCTGGTTCGGCCGAGTGCAGCGTTGCGATACGGGAATCGTCCGAATCGGGCAATGATGTCGCGGTGAGACAGGGCAAAGTCCACATTGCCCTGCAAAGCCTTGCGGCGTTCCGGTGCTGCGTCGGCCAGCAGTGCCTGGAAACAACGTACGCAGGTTTCCTGTACGGCCAGGTTCTCGGCATGCATCAGAGGCATGTAGAAGAAAACCGACCCAGCCAGCGGCAATTGCCGGTCCCAGCCGCGGTCGATACCGTCCATCACCAGGCTCAGGGCGCGGGCGTCGCCGGCAAAGGCCTGTGCCTGGGCGCGGAACACGTTGCGGGCGAACTGGTCCAGCAAGATGACCAGTGCCAGCCGTTCCATCGGCTGGTTCTCCCACGCGGTCAGGCCACCTGCCTGGGACTGCCGCACCAGCGCGCCAAAATCCCGATTGATGCTCTGGTCGAGTGCGGCGCCGCCACCAAACCACAGCTCACTCAAATTGCGGCTGGGCCAGCCGAGTTGGACCCCGTCCTCCAGCCAGAATGCCAATATGCGGGACGCGTCGGGATTGGCTTGTGCCGGCGCAAGGCCGGAAGTAGCGGGATCTGCGGGCATCGATGTCGTCACGGGTGTGGTCGATTACATGGCTTTGAACAAATGTGCGTAGAGCCGGCTGACCGCGATCTTTTCCGCCTGGCCGCGCATCTGCAGCCATAGTTTGCCCGATTCATCGCGGCTGACCGATGCAATCGCCCCAACGCGCACAACAGCGGCGCGGTGCACCTGCCAGAAATGCCGGGCATCGAGCTGCGGCAGCAGTTCGCGCAACGGCGTTCGGATCAGGTACTCGCGCCCTGGCGTCAGGACCCGGACGTATTTGTCCGCCGCTTCGAGGCAGACGATGTCGTCGACTGGAACCATGTGCACCGTGTTGCCGACACTGGCCGGTATCACCGTCAGTGGTGCAACACCGGCCGGGCCGGCCGGCGCCTGCAGCAACTGGCGCAGCTGCCGCATGGTCTGTTCCAGATCCTGATGGGCCAGGGCCGTCCCGGCAGGCGACGCCGCCGCCTGGCGCCGGCTTTCGAGCAAGCTTTCGATCCGGGTGATGGTCTGGCGCAGGCGCTGTGCCTGCACCGGTTTGAGCAGGTAGTCGACCGCCTGCGCCTCAAACGCCTGCACCGCATATTGGTCGTACGCGGTCACGAACACCAGGCAGGGAAATGGCGCATCACTGTCTGCGGTGGAGTCCCAACGCTCGGCCAATTCGGCTGCGGCTTCCAGTCCGCCGATACCCGGCATGCGGATATCGAAGAACAACACGTCGGGTCGCAGTTCCAGTGCCTGCGCCACTGCGCTGGCGCCATCGCCCACCACGGCTACCACTTCGAGCGATGGCCAGGCTTGCACCAGCTCGGCTTGCAGGGCCTGCGCCAGCAAGGGCTCGTCTTCGGCGATCAGCGCGCGCGCCGGGAGGTTGTGCAACGTCATGCGTTCATGCGTCCAGCGGCAGCGTGATCCGGAAATGGGTGCCACGGACAGCGGGAACCAGCGTCAGCGTCGCCTGGCCGTCGAACGCGGACAGCAGCCGCTCGCGCACCTGCGCCATGCCGAACCCATCGCCTTCGGCCGTCGCCGGCATGCCGACACCGGTGTCCTGGACTTCGAGTACCAGCCGGCCGTTGTCGCGGTATGCGCTGATGTTCACCCGCCCGCCCGCCACCTGGGGTTCGAGCCCGTGGCGGATGGCGTTTTCCACCAGGGGTTGCAGCAGCAGCGCCGGAACGGATTGGTGGGCCAGTATCTCGGGCAGTTCGAGCTGGTATTGCAGTCGCGGCCCCATGCGGATCGCCATCAGTTCCAGATAGTCGCGCAGGCGGTCGAACTCGGCCTGCAGCGGATGGTTGCTGGCGCGGGATGCACTGAGCGTAGCGCGCAGATAGGCGATCATATGGTCGAGCATCTGCTGCGCCCGTGCAGCATCGGTACCGATCAGCACCCGCAGGTTGGCCAGCGTATTGAACAACATGTGCGGCTCGAGCTGGGTCTCCAGCAGCTTGAGCTTGGCCTCGGATGCCTGGCTGCGCGCCTCGGACATCTTGCGAACCAGGTAAAGCGCCTTGTTGTGGCTGTAGAAATAATAGGTGGCAACGATGCCGGCGATACAGGTGATGACGATGGAGACCGGCAACTGCGATCGCGCGGAAGAACCCCACGACGACCAGCCGAACCACGCGTCGCCGGCCCACGTGCCCAGCACGAAACCGCCGGCGATGCCGACCGCCGGCAGCAACACCCTGGCCATTCCGGAGGGCCAACCGGTTTCACTCACATTGGCAAACAGATGGCGGCCGAAATCGATGGCGGCCCAGGTGCAGCTGCCGATGCAAAGGGAATACACCAGCGGTACTTCATAGGTGCGTTCAGGCTGGATCGCGAACTGGATCGCCGAGACCGCCAGGCAGAACGCCAGGGTTTGCAGCAAACGGGTCAGCTTGGACAGCCAGTCAATACGCATGGCCGGCTCCGGATCGGCGTTCAGGGTTCGCGCTGCTGGCGCTGCAACCGTTCGCGTTCCTTCTGGACCATGCTCTCGCGCAGGCCGCTGCCGGTGCCCAGCACGAACACGGCCAGACCATGCAACACCAGACCCAGGCCCCAGCCCAGCGCCGGGACGATGGACCACTGCCGGTGCCCCAATCCCATGTTCGATGCGGCAAACAGCGCGGCGTTGACCAGCAGGTACACCGTTGCATGTACATACCAGCCCAGCTTGGCGCCAGCGCGCCGACGTGCGAGGCGGTCGATTTCTTCGGTTGACATTGACTTGGCCATTTGGCTTTTGATTCTAGGGCAGCAGGTGTTTGTCGAAGAACGATGTGATGCGCAGGTACAGGGCTGGCAGCTGCGCGCGGTCGAATCCGGGCGGGTCGGCGAGAAGCCGTCCGACGGGGTTGTCGAGGTCTGGCGGCAACGGAGCCAGCAGCGCGCCATGGCCGGCCGTTGGAAGGCTGGCAATGGTTTCGCAGCTTTGGCACGCCGCGATCACCGGCATGCTGTGGAATTTGGGCACCAGCCAGCGGTCCTGTTCGGCCTGCACGATGCCCAGGGGAACGACCGGGCGGGCCAGGCTCGCAAGATCGAAATCCGAGGCGAACGGCACGCCGGCCACGATGGCCTGGATGCGCGGATCGGTATGTCCGAACCAGGTCGTGTCGCCAACCAGGTTCCGGCGGATCAGTGGCATCGCGATGGCTTGCTTGATGCCATCGAGGAAATCACCTTTGAGTTCAGTGGCTGCGCCGGTACAGCCGGCAAAATCCTGCTGTAGTTGGGCTTCGCAATGTGCCAGCAACTGGGCCCGGGACCAGCGCCCACCCGCCAGCGTCAACGCGGTGTGGCCACCGGCCGACATGCCGAACATGCCGATCCGTTTCGCATTGAACAGCGGCGCAAAGCGTGGTTCGGCGGCCAGCGCATCGATCGCGTGCGAGATCTCCAGTGGGCGCAGTTGCCAGCTGGCGGGCCCGACGGCGGACTTGTCGTGCCAGTTGTCGCCCGCATGTTCGGGCAGTGCCACGATGTAGCCAGCCCGGACCATGGCCTGTGCGATGTCGGCCTGGACCATGGCGTTGGCGCCCGAGCCGTGCGATATCACGATCAGGCGCTGGTTGCCCGTCGCAGGCAGGCCCTTGTCGGCCAGCATGAACCGGAACGGGCCGCGTTGTAGCGGAGCCGCTGGATCGTTTGACGGATAGAACACCGTGATCGGGCCGTGGCCGTCACGGCCTGGCAGCTCGGCAAGGGCGACGCTGGCGTTGGCGCTGGCGGCGCACGCAGCCAATGCCAGTGCTGAAAGGAGTGTGGGCAGGACTTGCATGGCGAAGGCCTGCTCAGGACCAGTGCCGGCCGGAGGCATGGGAAATGCCGGCCAGCAACAGGTTGACACTGATGATTATGAAGGCATGGACCAGCCAGCCCAGGCGCATGCCGGCACGCTTGCGCGCGAGCCGCTCCTTGGTAGCGGGCGAGAGAGGATGCGGGGATGTGGGGCGCATGCTTGTTTCCTTCAGTTATTCGGTGACGGTGTTGCTGCGGGCGCAGACGGGGACAGGTCTGCACGGGTCATGCGCCACAGACGTATCAGCCGCGCGACGAAGATACCGTTGAAGGCGCCGTACAGACTGGCGACGCCCAGCACAAATGCGCTGTCCTGCGCCTGGGACGGTTGCAGCGCCAGTTCGACGCCGACGATGTATTTGGTCAGGAAGATGCCCAGAATCATCAGCAGTGGAACGGCACTGCCAGGAAGGTGGAAGGTTTGCGATGGGGCGTCGAAGCGGCTACCGGCCGGGGCCGCAGGATGCATCCAAAAGGCCAGCGCCGTGCTGCTGACCGTCGTTGCCAGCCAGGCGATGGCTGTGCTCAATCCGTGCGGTGCATGGGCAAATGCCGTGACCAGGCCATAGATCGCAAATGCGGCCATGGCCACCGGCATGATGCAGACCCGCAGCGGGCTGGCGCGCCGCGCAAACAGCTGGCTGCTGCCCAGTGCGACCAGCGCAGCCAACAGGGACCAGACCCAGTAGGGTGTGTTGCGGACAATGCTGACCAGCATCTGGGGCTGGTGGGAAACAATCTGGAACACCATCATGGCGGCTTCCTTTCAGTGGCAGTTGTAGGTGATGGGCGCATGCGTCGCCGACATGTGGATGGCAATCGATGGGGTCAATGGCATGGGGTTCTCCGTGGCGCTGTGTCTGAAGCGGACTTTGCCGGCAAATGCCGGCGGCTGCGACCCGCATGCGACGAAATGCCGAAATCGGGCCGCCAGATGCCGAGGCACGGTGTCAATCGCCGGGCTTTGCACCGCGTTTACACATGCGATGCC
>JAGPBF010000289.1 GCA_018063505.1 Rhodoferax sp. | reverse complement strand
CAGTCCCAGCCGCTGTGCGGCCGCCTTGGTGCCTAGCAGCACGGCTGCTGCACCGTCGGCCATGCAGGGTGCGTTGCCAGCGGTATGCACGTGCCGGATGCTGCCGAGCGCGGGTTCGCGTGCCAGGCCCCAGGCGTCCAGGCCATTCGCACCGTCTTCATATACCGTGCGTAATCCGGCAAGCTTTTCCACGGTGCTGCCGGCGCGGATGTTCTCGTCCTGCGCCAGCAAGATGTTGCCCTGTGCGTCCGTGACCGGTACCATGGAGTATGCAAGTCCGGCATCGCGCGCTGCCAGTGCACGCGACTGCGACAGCGCCGCATAGGTATCGCAGTCCGTGCGGCTGTAGCGTTGCCGTGTGGCAACCAGATCGGAAGACCAGGGAGGGGGCACGAAGCCGATCGTGCTGGCCAGCGTCTTGTCACCCACATACGAGGGCTTGTCGCCAAACATCGGCACACGGGACATCATCTCGACGCCTCCGGCCAGCGCCAAGCCATCGCAGTCGCGCGCCTGCAGGCTGGCCAGATTCACCGCGCTCAAGCCCGAAGCGCAGAACCGGTTGATGGTGACGGCACTCATGTGCGGGCTCCAGCCTGCCAGCAGGCTGGCCGCCTTGCCGATGTTGCCGCCTTGTTCGCCGGTTTGCGTCACGCAACCGAAGACCGCGTCGTATACCTGTTCGGTGTCCAGGCCCGTACGCTGTTGCAACGCGCGCAATGTGCCGGCCAGCAATTGGACCGGTTCCACGCTGTGAAGCGCACCGGTTTCCTTGGCTGCTCCGCGTGGCGTTCGGACCGCGTCTATGATGTAGCATTCGAGCATTGTTACTTTCGTTACGAGACTAAGGTGAGGCGAGTATATCGACTAACTCAAGCTTGTACAATGCACTTTGATTCCAATCAACTATTGTTGACAGACCAAAAAATGGGTGTTAATCGAAAGTCAATCATCAGCCACCTGGCGCAGTCTGCGACCGTGCGCCCGCGGGCGGGCCATGGCGTAATCGCAGCCCAAAGTGCCGTGGCCGTGCTGGGCGACGTTTGGACCTTGCGTATCCTGCGCACGATCTTCCGTGGCAAGCGCCGTTATGGCGACTTCGTCAACGCGTTCGGTGTGTCCCGGGCCGTGCTGACCAATCGGCTAGGAAAGCTGATCGGGCATGGTGTTCTGGTGCGCGATGCAAGTGACGGCGGCCATCCGCAATATCGTCTCAGTGAGAGCGGCCTGGACTTGTGGTCCTTGTTCCTTGCAATGTGGTTGTGGGAGCAGGATTGGGGTACTGCCAAAGACCCCGATAGTTGGGCGCCCGATCTACCACGCTCATCGGTGGTGCATCTGGGCTGCGGCCAGGCGATGCGGCCTGTTTTGCTTTGCGACAATTGCCAGGGCGAAGTGCGACCGTTTGACACCCGGTTGTTCGCGCCCGAGCTACCGGCCGATGGCGCTGCACAAGCTCAGTCGGAGGTTGACCGTAGTTCTGCGTTCCGGCGCGCGCGCGGTGCCGGTGCCTCGCCGTCGTCCGGCAATACTCGGTTGAGTCGGGTTGTGGGTGATCGATGGAACAGTGTCATCGTGGGCGCCGCTTTCCGCGGTACACGGCTGTTTTCACAGTTCGAAGGCGAACTGGGTATCGGCCCGGCCCAGCTCAGCGACCGACTGGCCGAATTGCAGCGACTGGACATTCTGAATGCCCGCACCTATGCCGGCGCGCGACAGGAATACCGGTTGACCAAAGCCGGTCTGGCGCTGTTTCCGATGGTGCTGGAATTGATGCGTTGGGCAAACCAATGGTTGATGCAGCCGCAGCCGCAGCTGCGGCTGCATCTGCAACATGTACCGTGTGGCCAGAGCTTGACAGCACATTGGCATTGCAGCCATTGCCGCGAGACGCTGGCGCGCGCGTCGATCCGTTTCGGAGCCTGATTGAGCTGTTGTCCGCCAGCAGGCAGCGATGCGCGGCCGCCTCGATTGGGTCGAGACCTGCGATGAATTGCGGTCAATGGCGTCAGCCACACATAGTGTGACCGCGCGCCGACCTGCCGCGGGCCGCGCGGCAGTCGCTTCGAAGTGTTAGACCCGATCGACCTCGAAAGATGGACCTTTATTAGTGGAAACGCCGGCCAATCGGCAGAGCGATTGATCAGGACCCGCGCAAGCCCCTTTTTGCAGCGCGCAACACGTGCCGCATATGCAGTGCCAAACCAAGCGACGCCATCTTGCCGTCCCGGCGCCCAAGGATCAGCGCGGAAAGAGGCAGGAATGTTTCTTCCTCGAACCGGGCATGGGCGTGGTACTTCTGCACGAGACTGGCCACTCCGACGGCACCGATGTTGGCCGGCTTTCCATCTGCGAGCTGACTCACGGCGGGCTCCAGTCCGCGCCAGATCGCCTCAATCTCGCGGTGTTCGGCTGTGAGCTGGTTCACGATGCGCTGCACTTCGTCGTATTCGGCGCCCAGGCTGGATGCGGCCAGCACCGCAGGGAACAAGTCCTTCTCTTCCTCGTGGTGATGATCGATTACTGCCCCCTGGAAAAACGCCTGGGTGTCCTTCGCGAGGGGGCCAGCCAGCGCCAGATTCCCGGCCAGTGCAGGCAGTTCGGAAAAAGCATCAAGGTGGGCGATGATGCCTTTGTGGCAATCGGTAAAGTTGTCGAGTGGTTGGTCCACCACAGGGTTGCTTGGGACGTTAGTCGGGTTCATGGTTTGAGCTGGATGTTGGTTCGGCGGAGACGCGACTGCGCCCCTCAACCGTGACCCAAATCTAGCAAGACTGTTATCCATCTGGTGGGCTATTCCGTAGTCCGTTGATCTGGGTCATGTGCCACTTCGGCTGTGGAGACGTCGGAGTGCGGCATCGTTGCAGCTGGTTTTGCGATGGTCTGGTGCGACGACTGCGCGAGCGCACAACCACTGGTATCAAGGGGTGAAGGCCAGGGAATAGCCTTTCCTCTTTCAGGCGGCGGCGCCCGGATATGGACGGTTGTCGGCCATGCTGAGCATCGTCCGAGCCAGTTGTTCCGACAAGGCGTGTCGCAACGCCCGTGACCCCGGGTCGGACCACAGGTTGCACAGCTCATGAGGGTCCTGTTGCAGATCGACCAGTTCGCCCCAGTCCTGCCCGTCGTAGAGCGTGAGTCGGTACTGGTGGTCGCGCAAGGTGCGCATACGCACGCGTCGGTCCATGCCGAAGTCGCTGCGCTGGCTTTCTTCCTCGATCAGCAGGCGTTCAAGCACCTGCGTCAACGTCTTGTCGACCAGCGGCAGCAAGGACTGCCCTTGCATGCCGTTGGCAGGCGCCAGTCCCGCGCGTGCGAGCACCGTCGGGGCGATGTCGATCGTCTGCGTCAACACCGAGGTGGCCGCGCCGGTCGACGTTTTACTCGCCGGGTCGCGCCAGATGAAAGGTACCCGCGTGAGCGCCGGGTAGTGCAGGCCACCCTTGAACATCAGGCCGGGATCACCCAGCAAATCGCCATGATCGCTGGTGAACATCACCACCGTGTTGTCCATCAACCCCAGCTTCTTCAGTCGCGCCAGCACCCGGCCGATCCCATCGTCGATGTTGGCCAGGCTACCGTGGTTCAGTGCAATGGCTTCGCGTGCTTCCAATTCGCTGCAGGCGAAACTGCCGTGTCCCGGTCGGAACGACGGGTTGGCGCGCCGCTGGGCGAACCCAATCTCAGCGATAGCCGCGTGCTGAAGGTCAGGGATCTGTATGCGGCGTCGAAGGTTGGCGTGATCGGCGCTGGCGTCGCGGGTCTGATGGTCGGTTCCTTCTATGCGCTGGGTGTCGTTTTTGCGATCAAGATCGGGCTGAGTGTGTCCGAAACCGCCATGTTCATGAGCGTGGTGGTGCTTGGTGGTCTGGCGTTTCAACTTCCCATCGGTGTGCTGGCGGATCGGTATGACCGGCGTTTCGTGATGTCCGGGGTCTTGATGGCCGTGGGCGTCGCCTGGGGGACGCTGGCGGGCTTCATCGCATCCGGATTGCCGCTTGTTGCCCTGCTGATCGTAGGCGTGGGGTTCGGTGGGGCGATGAGCAGTGTTTATCCGCTGTGCGTCGCGCAAACCTTCGACCGTCTGGAGCGAAAGGGAATAGGATTTTCAAACGCCATAGGACGCCCCAAGAAAGGGCCTGAAAAAGCTCCCGGCCGAGCCCGCAGAGGGCCAAAGTACGCAAGTCTGGGCGGATTCAGCGCGCAGTCCGGGCGTCTGCAG
>JAGPBF010000288.1 GCA_018063505.1 Rhodoferax sp. | reverse complement strand
GGGCATCGATGACCTTTTGCGCGCCGCCCAGCTGCTGGGCCTCAAGGCACGCAGGGTTCGCACCCGTCGCGAGCGCCTGGCGCTGACGCCCTTGCCGGCCCTGGCGCTGCTGCATCGGGCAGAAGACGGGTTGGCGGCGGGGTCCGGCATCCGGGTCTGTCTGCTGGCTCAGTGCGACGGCAACCGGGTGCTGGTGATGCATCCGCAGCCGGTTCAGACCGGGGAGGGCGGGGGCGCTGCATCGCAGGCCACCGCGCGTATCGAGCCGGTCGAAACCTTCGCAGCGTCCTGGAGCGGGGAACTGATTCTGGTGACCAGCCGCGCCAGTCTGGCTGGTGCTCTGGCGCGTTTCGATTTCTCCTGGTTCATTCCGGCACTGGTCAAGTACCGCCGCCTGCTTGGCGAGGTGTTGCTGGTGTCGTTCGTGCTCCAGCTGCTGGGACTGGTCAGTCCGCTGTTTTTCCAGGTCGTGATGGACAAGGTGCTGGTGCACAAGGCCTTGAGCACGCTTGACGTGCTGGTGGTCGGGCTGCTGATCGTGGTGGTGTTCGAGAGTGTGTTGACGGCCGTGCGCAGCTTCGTGTTCAGTCACACCACCAGCAGGATCGATGTCGAGCTGGGTGCGCGATTGTTCCGCCATCTGCTATCGCTGCCACTGGCGTACTTTCAGGCAAGGCGCGTCGGTGATTCGGTGGCGCGGGTGCGCGAGCTCGAAAACATCCGCCAGTTCCTGACCGGCAACGCGTTGACGGTGGCGCTCGACCTGCTGTTCTCGTTGGTGTTCCTGGCCTTGATGGCGTGGTACAGCCTGCCTTTGACAGTCGTCGTGCTGGTGAGTTTGCCGCTGTATTTCCTGCTCAGCCTGGCAGTGACGCCGCTATTGCGACGGCGCCTGGATCTGAAATTTGCGCGCGGCGCCGAAAACCAGGCGATGCTGGTCGAAACAGTCACCGGCATCCAGACGGTCAAGGCTGCGGCGCTCGAGCCCGGTTTTGCACGCCGCTGGGACCAGCAACTGGCGGCATATGTGCAGGCGAGTTTCCGTACCCAGTGGCTGGCCAGCGTGGCGCACGAGGCGGTCAGTCTGATCGGCAAGCTCGTCAACGCCGCCACGCTGTGGTTCGGGGCCCATCTGGTGATGGACAACAGCCTGAGCGTCGGCCAGTTCGTTGCATTCACGATGTTCGCGCAGCGCGTTGCCCAGCCGATCATGCGCATGGCGCAGCTGTGGACGGATTTTCAGCAGACCGGTGTGTCGGTGGCGCGCCTGGGCGACATTCTCAACAGCCAGCCGGAAGCCGGCAGTACCAGCGCCTTGCAACTGCCACCGATCAAGGGCCACATCACGCTCGACCAGGTGCGCTTTCGCTACCGGCCCGATGCCGATCCGGTGCTCAAGGGCGTGAGCCTGGAGCTGCGCGCGGGTGAGCTGGTCGGGATCGTTGGCAGATCCGGTTCCGGCAAAAGCACGATGACCAAGCTGATCCAGCGCCTGTACGCGCCGGAAAGCGGTCGTGTGCTGGTCGACGGCGTCGACATCAGCCTGATAGACGCGGCACAATGGCGGCGCCAGATCGGCGTGGTGCTGCAGGAGAACCTGCTGTTCAACCGCAGCATCCGCGAGAATATCGCGATTGCCGATCCGGCGGCACCACTGCCGGGCGTGGTGCGGGCGGCGCAGCTGGCCGGCGCCCATACCTTCATCAGTGCCTTGCCGCAGGCGTATGACACGCTGGTGGGTGAACAAGGTGGCAGTCTCAGTGGGGGACAGCGCCAACGGATTGCGCTGGCGCGGGCGCTGTTCACCGAGCCACGCATCCTGATCCTGGACGAAGCCACCAGTGCGCTGGACTACGAAAGCGAAGCCATCATCCAGCGCAACATGGCGCAGATCTGCCATGGGCGCACGGTCCTGGTCATTGCCCATCGGCTCAGTGCGGTGCGCCGCGCCGATCGTATCCTGGTGATGGACCAGGGCGCCATCGTCGAGATCGGGTCGCACGACGAACTGATGGCGCGCACTGGCGGCCTGTATCGCCATTTGTGGTCGTTGCAGGATGGCGGTGGTGGCATCCGACCAGTGGAGTTTCCGTGACGCCGGCGGAAGCAAGCCTGATGGATCGGCTGCACGCATGGGCTGGCTTGTGGGGCCGTCATGCCGCTGTTGCGCATGCGGCCTGGCGCCGGCGCAGCGAAGCGCAGATTCCATGGCGCAACGCGGATGAACTGGCCTTCATGCCCTCTGCATTGCAGCTGCAATACACCCCGGTTCATCCGGCGCCACGCTGGGTTGCGCTTGTGCTGATGCTGTTGTTTGCATCGGCCGTCGGCTGGGCCTGCCTCGGCCAGTTGGATGTGGTGGCGGTGGCGCCGGGGCGCATCGTCGTCGGTGAGCGCACCAAGACCATACAGCCGCTCGAGCGCAGTGTCGTCAAGCGGGTGCTGGTGCAGGACGGTGATCATGTGACGGCCGGACAGGCCTTGGTGGAGCTTGATGCCACCGTCGCGTTTGCCGACCGGCGCACCGTGGTCGAGCAGATCAAGTCGGCGCAGTCCGAGCGGCTTCGCACGTCATGGCTGGAGGCGGCGCTGGACGATCGGCATGGCAGTGGCGCTGCCTTGCCTGCACGATTGTCATGGCCGAAGACGGACGATGAAACGGCAACCCCCTTGTGGAGTGCCGACGAACAGCACATGGTTCTGGGCCAGCTCGAGAGTGAATGGCGCGACATCCAGGCGCGGCGGGCCCGGGCGGCGGCAGAGATGCAGCGACGCCGCGCAGAGATCCTCACAGGCCGCGAGGTGCTTGCCAAACTCATGTCCACCTTGCCGTTGGTGCGCCAGCGCGAGCAGGATTTCCAGGCGCTGGCAGCGCAGGGTTTTGTGGCCCATCATGCCGGCCAGGACAGAACCCGGGAGCGGATCGAAATGGAGCGCGATCTCGACACACAACGCGCCCGCCTGCAGGAGTCTGTTGCCGCGCTGGCCGAGAGCGAGTCCGGCCAGAGCGCCTATGTGGCCGAGACCCGGCGCCTGTTGTCGGAGCGCCATGCGCAGGCCGCTTTGCGATTGCAGCAGGCCAGTCAGGAGCATGCCAAGGCACTGCAACGCGAACGACTCACGGTGCTCAGTTCTCCGGTGCCCGGCACCGTGCAGCAACTGGCAGCCCATACCATGGGCGGGGTTGTCACCGAGGCCCAGGTGCTGATGGTCATCGTGCCTGACGACGCCAGCCATGGTGATGTTGTGGCCGAGGTGGTGCTGGAGAACAAGGACATCGGTTTCGTCAGCGCCGGCCAAAGCGCCGAAATCAAGCTCGAAACCTTTGTGTTCACCCGGTACGGCACCGTGCCTGCCAAGGTACAGAGGGTCACCGCGGACGCGGTGAACGATGAGCAACGTGGCGCCATTTTTCCGGCCAGATTGCAACTGGGCCGCAATCACATCAGTGTCGACGGCAAACAGATCCGGCTGAGCCCGGGCATGAACGTCACGGCCGAGATCAAGACCGGTCAGCGCCGGGTCATCGAATACCTGCTGAGCCCGATCCAGCGGGCGGGCGCAGAGAGTCTGCGGGAACGCTAAACAGGGAGGCCCCATGCGCAGAAGACACGACATGCATCAGCCCGGCGTCGACACGCCCCCATCGTGTTGGCAGGCTGCGAGGCGCAAACTTGTTTACACGGCGCTGGCACTGCTGCTGTCGATGGTTTGTGCTTCGCCGGCGTGGGCCAGGGCCTATGGCAACTACGAGGTTCGGCAATTGCTGGTTCCGGCGTCCAGGCCGGGGGCAGGTGGCTCGTTCAACATGGCCTACTTCGACGCCATGTTGTCGGATCTCTCCGAACATGCGGCCAACTATCCGCCGACGTTCGACTCTCCCGCTGACGCGCAGCGGGCCAAGCGAGATACACGCCAACTGATCGGCATGCTCGATACGGCCTTCGGCACATCGCCGCCGACCCAGCTGCTGTTGCGCATGGCCTTGCTGGGGTCCATCGGCCACAACCTGGAGTTGCCAGAAGGTGCCAGCTTCGCCCAGGCCAATTTCAGCCGCATTCTCCGTACCGATGCGAACGATGCACAGGCCAATTACCACTACGGAATTTTTCTTGCCGGCACCGGTCGCCTTCGCGAGTCCCTGCCATACCTGCACAAGGCGCGTGACAAAGGTGTCACACCTGCCCTGTATTCCATAGGCCTGGCGCAACTGGGCCTGGGCGAGAAGACGCT
>JAGPBF010000287.1 GCA_018063505.1 Rhodoferax sp. | reverse complement strand
TGCGCGGCGGCAGCCATTCGAGTGCGCCGCGGTAGCCGAGGTAGCAGACGTACAAGGCTGCCGCCACTGCGAGATAGGTCACCTCCTTCGCACTGCGGTGCAGCAGGCCCTCGAACAGCCAGGTGCGCCGCAGAGGGAACACCCCTTGCTGCTCGTCGAAGAACAGGTGCGCGATCTGGCGGTCGATGTCTGTTGTCTGGAACACCCACAGTAAAACCCCGGCGACCATCAGCAGCCACAGCGCCTGCATCGCCATCCAGGAAGGCGCGGTTGACAACGGGCGGACAGGCGCCGAGGTGGCTGGTGTGTCGGACATATGCGATCAGCTCCGGCAGGTTGCCGACAGATCCATGGATGGATCTAGCACCCCGGTGCGCACGTCGAGTAGGCCGAGTATCGAGTGGAACACGTTATCGTGCGACGCCGGTTGCCGGGCGCGCAGACGCAGGCAGCGACAGCGACGCAGATGGTGCGTTGCCGTACATTTGCGGTGAGCGGTTCAGCCACGCGGCGCCACGACGCATGCATTGTTAGCGGGAAGCGACGCTACCTGCGGTGTTGTCAACCAGGCTGCGCGTCGCAGTCTGGATGTATGCATCCAGCGCGGTTTTGAGTGCGCCGCTGATCTCGTCGTTATTGGTAACGACCGCCGTCATCGTGGGACCCAGCCGGTAGTCATACAGTTTTACTTCTTTGGTCTTGGATGCGACGAGAATCCGGCTGCCCTTGATCAGGGCGACGGTCTGGTCGCTACCGGATGGCTTGATGACGCCAAACCCCGTGTCGTCCGCAGGCAGGTTCAGCAAGTCGCGGCCCCAGCATTGATGCCGCAGCTTGCCACCCAGCCGTCCCATGATCGTGGGCACGATATCGACCTGTGTTCCCACCGTGTCGCGTTGCGCGCCGAAGGCCTGACGGATGCCCGGCGCCACCAGTAGCAGCGGGACATGGAAGCGTGACAGATTGATTTCCGTGTGCTGTTCTCCGCTGCTGAAGCCGTGGTCGCCGACGATGACGAACAGCGTGTCCTTGAAGTAGGGGGACTGCCGTGCCTTCTCGAAGAACTGTCCGAGAGCCCAGTCGGAGTAGCGCATCGCGGTCAGATGCTCGTCGAGCGCACCGAAACCCGTCACCCGCTCCATCGGCAGTTTCGGCGGCAAGGGATAGGGAGTGTGATTCGAGAGCGTTTGCAGCAAGGCATAGAAAGGCTTGTCGCGTGGCATTTTCGCCAGTTCGGCGGCCGCCCGCTCGAACATGTCCTGGTCGGATACGCCCCAGGTTGGATCCGACACCACCGGATTCACAAAATCGAAGCGCCCGATGAAGTTCCTGACGCCCTGCTTGCCGAAGAAACCGGACTGGTTGTCCCAGGCGAAGTCGCCGTTATAGACATAGAGGTTGTCGTAGTTGCGGGCCGCAAGGAGTTGGGGCAGCCCGGAAAAATGGTTGCTGCTTTCCTGCTGCTGCATCAGGTATTCGAAACCCGGCAGGTTGGGGAAGCAGGCGAAGCTGGCGAACATGCCCTGATGGGTGTGGGTGCCGTTGGAAAAGAAGCGATTGAACAGCACGCCTTCCCCGGTGAGCTTGTCGAAATAGGGCGTGATGTTGCCTGACGCGCCCAGCGCGCCGACATGCCGGCCGGAGAAACTTTCCATCAGGATTACGACCACGTTGCGCACCGGCAACACCTTGTCGGTGGGCGGAAGGTAGTCACGGCGCACCGCCGCGCGGTCGGCATCTACCAGGCTGTCCTGCGCCGTGAGCAGCAGCCGGCGCAGGTGGCCGGTTGCTTCGGCCTGCGGCAGGTTGGATTTCCAGATGTTGTCCTGGTGGCTGGACATCTGGGCCATGGCCGCCGTGGCGAGCGAAATGGTGCCGTTCAGCCCAAGCTGGTTGGCGAACATCGAATCGGTGGTGAACGCATCGCCCCAGCGCAGGGGCGGACCCTGCCGCAGCGTGCCGCGGGCGGCGATGATCGTCAATGCCAGGCAGACCACCAGCACCGGCCCCCGCACCTGCCAGGCGGCCGCGCGGTGCCCCGCGCTATCCGCCGCCAATACCGGCGCCGACTGGCGCGTCATCCGGTCCAGCTTGCGCAGCAGATAGGCCATCAGCCCGGTGGCGAGAGCCCAGGCCAGCAGGTAGCGCAGCACGGGGAAGCCGAACCAGAGCATGCTCAGTACCGTCTTCGGGTCTTCCTTCATGTACTGGAAGACCAGACCATTCAGGCGCTGGTTGAACTCACGGTAGAAATCGAGCTCGACGACGCCGAGGAAGAGCGACAGGCTGGCCCAGGCCAGGAGCCAGCCATGCATCCAGTGGCGGGCGTTCATCAGCTTCGCGCTGGCCATGGCCAGAACCAGCGGCAGGCAAAGCAAGGCGACCAGGCGCAGGTCGAAACGCAATCCGTTGAAGAAGGCCTCGGCCAGGTCGGCCCCCATGGTCGCCCTGACCTGCTCGCTGTTGTAAAGCAGCAGCGCCAGTCGCAGCAATGCATGCATGGCCAGCAGGAGCAGTGCGGCGAGAAGCGTGTACGCAATGTGTTGCGACAGGCCGATGCGGCCTTGGCTGGATGGGGTCAAGGGCGATGCGGACATGTCACTGTTTACCTGGAGGAATACGGCTGATTTCGAGGATGCGTTTGCGCCCCTGTTCGGCCACGAGCAGCCGGCCGGGCGCGACGGAAAGAATGGTCTGCCCGGAACGCAGATGTTCTAGGATAACCAGCAACGTGCCGCCCGTATCGGCATGCAGGAGCCGCGCACCGTGTGTGGCGTCCTCGGTAATCCAGAGACCCTCTTGGTTGCACAGCAGAAAACCCGGTTGGTTGAGTCCGCCGTGCGCGACCGGATCAACGTCCAGCGCCGGGCGATACAGCTTGATCCAGCCGCTCTTTTTCTCCGAATAGAAGATGCGACCGTCGGGACAGATTGCCAGTCCTTCGCCGACCTTCAGATCTTCGCGCAGCACGCCGACCTGGCGGGTCTCCGAATCGTAGCGTAAGAGCCGGCCCGCCTGGGACACGTCCTCGATCGCGTAAATGAACTTCCCATCGCTGGCGATGCCCTCGATGTGCCTGCCCCTGAACAGTTCGGTTTTCTGGCCTTGGTGAAGCCATAGCACCGGACTTTCGCTGCTCTCCTGGCTGATCAGAATCCCGCTGCGGAATATCGCCAGCCCGTCGGGCTTGTCGAGACCGGCCATCACCTCCTGCAGGGTGCCGTTCGGTAACTGCTTCAGGAGCTTGCCACGCTGATTGTTGCGCTCCTGGGTCAGGTACAAGGTGCCCTGTTCGTCGCGCGCCAAGGCGCTGACCCGGTCAATATCGTCGAGATATATTTTCCATGTCCAACCTTCTCCTGCAGTAACCGGAAAGTAATGCTGCCAGGCCAGAAAAAATGCAGTGGAGACCATGAAAGCGACAGCAGCGAGGAAGATCATCTTCCTGTGCCAGGATGCGGCAAACGGCATGGACATAACTAGTAGTCAGTCATCGAAGAATTGATGGGGGAAATTGCGGCGGTTCTGTTGAACGGTAATTGTTGGTGAGTCTTACGCTGGAATTCTTCATAGCGGGAGGCTGACATGCAGATCAAGTAGCGGGTAAATTTGGCGGACAAGGAACGCGAACAACTGCTGAGACTGATTTGCAAAGGCAAAGGTGCGGCGCGCAAGTTGGCACGAGCACGCATTCTGCTGAAGGCACCTGCTTTGCACTGTGGTGCAGCAGGCCCTCGAACAGCCAGGTGCGGCGCAGAGGGACCCCCCCTTGCTGCTCGTCGAAGAACAGGTGCGTGATCTGGCGGTCGATGTCTGTTGTCTGGAACACCCACAGCAAAATCCCGCCGATCATCAGCAGCCACAGCGCCTGCTTTGCCATCCACGAGGGCGCGGTTGACAACGGGCGGACAGGCGCCGAGGTGGCTGGTGTGTCGGACATATGCGATCAGCTCCGGCAGTTTGCCGACAGATCCATGGATGGATCTAGCACCCCGGTGCGCACGTCGAGCAGGCCGAGTATCGAGTGGAACACGTTGTCGTGCGACGCCGGTTGCCGGGCACGCAGTTGCAGGCAGGCGAGATCGAGCCCGAAGCTTTTCGCATATCCCGGCGAGAACCACATCACCATCGGTACTTTTGTCTGTTCGCTGGGTGCAATGGCATAGGGCATGCCATGCAGAAACAATCCCTTTTCGCCAAGCGACTCACCGTGATCGGAGACGTACAACAAGGCAGTGTCGTAATGCGCCTGCTGCGATTTCAGCATATCGA
>JAGPBF010000286.1 GCA_018063505.1 Rhodoferax sp. | reverse complement strand
GTCACGAGTTGCTCGCAAGCCGCCGGCAATTGTCCTGGCCCTGACCACGGATCTTGCCGCAGGCGAGTGCCATGGTTTCAAACACCGTTTCGCAGCTGAAAGCGGGCTTCAGATAGGGACGCTTGGCTCCGGAGTCCGTCAGGGACAACGGCTGATCCAGTTGATCGATTTGCTGGGGATTCGTCATTATCAAGTCTGCTCTCGGAAAGGATTACAGCAAGCCGCTCTGGCTGGCCTGAATGGCGTTTCCTGCGCTACCCGCAGTGCCCTGGGTGATGCTGATCGAATTGCCATTGCCTGCAATGTTCTCTGTCACCAGGGTATCGGTGGCGTTGCCCTTCTGCATGTAGGTGATCACCACCGAGCCCGTGGACGCGCCGGTTTCACCGGCAATGCTGAAGCCGGGCAGGGCGGCCTGAAGCAAGCAGGCACGCAAGGCCATGGAGTCCAGCTTGACGTCGGTGCCACTCAGGTCGAAGGTGCCGCCTGAGCCGTTGCAGCTGGTGGTGACGCCGCCGTTGAAAGTGACGCCGTTGACGGTAAAGCTGCCGGCGGCCACGTCGGTGGTGAAGGTCATGGTCCAGCGCTCCAGCACGGCGGTATCCAGCTGGGCGAAATAGACCTGCGAGGTACCCGTTTCCGAAGTGGGGCGCACATTGTCGATGATGATGCCGCTGGTGCCACCTGTCACCGCCAACGCCGCGGCGGGGGTATTGCCAGTGCCCCAAACGATGTTCGTGGTACCGGGGTCGTTGCCGTCGCTGAAGGTGTCATAGCTAACTTGACTGAGAGCCGCACTAACACCGCCCGCCGGAATGCTGTCAAAGCCATCCCGAATCACGTAGAAGCCACTGTTGGAACCTGTTTGGACAGTCGCGCTGAAACCGGGGAGCGCGTCGATGGCTGCCACCAACGCCGCGCGGTCAGCGGCGCGATTGCCGCTGGTACTGAAATGGGTATTCGCGATCAAAACCGTACCAAAGACCGTAAACGTGCCGGTTGTACCAGTAGGAATGCCTTGCCCGGTACTGTTGCTAACAGTAAACCGCCAAGTTGCTTGACTGCCCGGTGTGCCCGGAGCAGCCTGTTTCAATGGGTACATGTAGATACAAGCCCCCGTGCATCCGCTGGCCGTGGCGTCCCTGGGCATGCCAAAAAACAGATGCTCGATGCCCGTGTAGGGATTCTTGATGACGGTAACAGCGGACATGTCCAGCACGCTGTTGCTGCAGTTCGGCTGTGATGTGCAGGCGGGTACGTTGTTGCCGACCTGCGCGCCAATGGTCGGGGTGCCCATGGCACCTGCTGTCAGCGGGATTTTCCAAAGCGAGGGCTCATAGGTGGTGCCTGGATTGCCACCCACAATGTACATGGCGCCGGAGCCGTCGATGCTGTTGTAGTAGGCGTCATCGAAACCGCCCGCGTACAGCGTGCTGACACGGCTGTTGCCGCGGCCCACATAGGCGCGCTGCAGTGGTGCGGCGTTGTTGGCGAAGCCGGTGGCAAAGCGCGTGACAACGCGGCAGGCGTCGAAGTTACCTGCTCCCGGGTCGGTTGGCTCGCAGTTCGAACCATCGCCCACGGTGCCGTCATTGAACAGGAACGCGAACACGCTGTTGGTGAGGTTGTCCACGATCACTGATTCGCGGATGCCGGTGGATTCAACCACTGCCAGCTTGGTGCTGCTGAACAACTGACCCGTGCTCGCATTGACGCGATGCAGCTTGCCGCCCACGGCACCGCTGCCGCTTTGGCTACCGACATAGACACTATCACCGGTGGCCACCGGCGGCGACAGCGACATGCCAGCCTCCACCACCGCCGGGAACCCGCCGCTGGTCACTTCCGCAGGTTGCCCCACGAATACGCCAGTGAACTTGTGCAGGCGGCCGTTGCCATCGCCCGCCCACAACACGTCCGCGTAGTAGTCCACGAACGGCGAGGAGAAGGTGGGGATATTGTCGCGGTTGCTGGTGCCGGAGAACGGGATGACGAAATAGCAGTTGGAAGTGCAGCTGCGGTAGGCCGCAGCGTTCGCCGAAACGGTCAGTGCGACTGGTGCGCCAGGCGTGCCTTGCCCGGCCAGCCACTTCAGCAACACCAGCTGCAGGGCCCCCGTGGTGGTATTGCGCTGCACGTACGCCACCTGCTTGCCGTTGTCCAGGTAGGACAGTACCGGCGAGGTTTCGGTGATGTAGCCCGTACCCGTGTTGTAGGCCCACATGACGTTCGGCGCTTTGATGCTGCCGTTGTTGTTCCACGGACCGTTGCAGGTGCCCTGATAGAGCTGGTTGAAGGACACGATGCTGGCTTGCGTGCCAGACGCGCCGGTATTGGTGCCGTAGACCACGAAATCATCGGCGCAGCTGGCGGGGGCAAAGATGTCGAAGTTGTACTTCGCGGGCAGCATGCCCATCTTGCCGCTGGCGGTGGCACCCAAGGTGTGGCTCCAGTCACGCTGTACGTCGCCGTCATTCGGCGGCGGTACGTCATCGCAGCGCTTGCGGTCGCGACCTCGGCGACATGGCGCGGAGTTCGCATTCGCAACCACGGAGTGCGCAAGCGGTGCAGTGCGGAGCTGCGGCATCTCGGCTTCGATCCGGCGCAGCAGGGAGGCCACGTAGCGTGGGTCGCGGTACAGCTTGTCGACATCCTGTTTGCGACCGGCCGTTGCGAGTTCGTCCGGCGTCTGCGGCTGGCGAATCAGCAGCGTGCGGCTGCTCCAATCGGTGATCGCGGGAATCGGGGCGTCCGATTTCGCGGCTTCCTGACCCTTGATCGCCTGCGCCTGCAGTGCACCGGCGCTCATCATGCCGGCCAGCAGGATGCCCGCATTCCTGTACTGAAGATGCTTCATCGTGAATCCCCCGTGAGATGCCCGCGCAGGGCATGACCGAATGATAGCGCGAACTGGCGCACGTAAACACCCATGACCACTTGACAGCGGGCGCTGCTGGCGATGTGGGTCAGCCGGCGACGAATTGGGGCATTTATTGCCTGTGTGCGTCAGCGATGGTCGGGGCTGCGAGGCGCCGGTATTGGTTGCATGGTTGAGCGCACCATGTCCAGGAGACAGCAGCGTGCGGGCGGTCATGCCGCGATCTGTGCCATTCGCGGTTGGCAAGCTCTAGAATCCGAATTGCCGGCCTGGGCCGACCGTTTGGAGTTCGCTTGATCCGTGGGTTCGATCCGACCGCCGCGCTGCTTGCGCTGGCCATCACCTCATTGACCCTCTGGCTTCTGCAGCCGGTGGCCGGCAGGCTGAACCTGCTCGACCATCCTGCTGGGCGCAAGGACCATGAACACCCCACCCCCGTCACCGGCGGGCTGGCCATCCTGGTCGGTTGCCTGGTCGCCTTCTTGTTCGTGCAGACCAGCAGCCAGTCCCTGCAGGCCTTTTGCGTGGCGGCGGTCCTGCTGGTTGCGGTCGGCCTGTACGACGACCTGCACGACCTGCGTTGGTACTGGCGTGTCCTGGCCCAATCCGCGTCGGCGCTGATCATCATCTTCTGGGGCGGCGTCCAGGTGGAGCAGATCGGGCCAGTGTTCGGCCTGAGTGAGTTGTCGCTGGGTTGGTTGTCGGTGCCGTTCACCGTGTTCGCCACGATCGGCATCGTCAATGCGATGAACATGATCGACGGCGCCGATGGTCTGGCCGGCTTGTTGGGACTGGCGGCGCTGGTGATGCTGTGCGCCGCGTCGATCTATGCGGGCAACGAATTGCTGGCAATGCGGCTGTCCGTCCTGTGCGGCGCGCTGCTCGGGTTCCTGATATGGAATATCCGCCTGCCGTGGCGGCCGCGGGCCAAGGTGTTTCTGGGCAATGCGGGCAGTGCGCTGCTGGGGCTGGTGATCGCTTGGGTGAGCTTCCGCCTGACCCAGAACGATGGCCATCCGGTGAATCCGGTGCTGGCGCTGTGGCTGCTGCCGGTTCCGGTGGTGGATTGCCTGGTGCTGATCGTGCGCAGGCTGCAGGAAGGCCGCTCGCCGTTCTCGGCGGGGCGCGATCATATCCATCACATCATGCAGGACGCAGGCTTCGGGCCGACCCGTGCGGCGGTGTGGCTGACCATTTTCAGCTTGTCGTGCGGATTGTTGGTCGGGCAGGCGATGCGGCTGGATGTGCCGAACCCACTGCTGTTGGCGGCGTTCCTGCTGCTGTGTGCTGGCTGGTACCTGCTGACGAGGAACCGCGAACGCGCAGTCGCGTTCTTCCGTGCACTGCGTCGAGCGCCGCGGCTCGATCCCGAAGGTCTGTTGTAGGAGCGGCGTAA
>JAGPBF010000108.1 GCA_018063505.1 Rhodoferax sp. | reverse complement strand
GCTCGGCCAGCCTTTCTGGTTTTACTCAGCATGGGAGGCGCAGCAGTGGGGGATTTTCACCCTCTGCTTCCTTTACACGATTTCGTGGGCCAAGGGATTCCACACCAACTGGATCGCCGCCCGCGCAGCACAAGAGGGGAAGAAGCCATGACAACTAATGTCACATTCCGATGGGAACAAGATGGCGCAGGTGGCGAGCATGGCATGGCGACGTATTTCGTAGGTACGCCCAACGAAGTCAGCCTGCGCACCGACACATTTGCGGAAGCCCACAAACTGGACCGCGCCATTGGCTATTCTCTGGATCAACAACGCCGGGATGCAAGAGCAGGGCTGCTTGCCGAGATAGGAAGGATTCAACCATGACAACTGATACCCAACTGGCGCCGCGCCCGCACCCGCAGGGACAAGCGCGCCCCGCACCCCGATTTTGACGACGACACAGCCGCCTACGGGCGGTTTTCTTTTGGAGGGTCGCCATGACCGTCATTTTCTATAGCTACGGGCAAACGCGGTTAGACAGATTTTAGGGGTCAATCAATCCTCGGCGGCCACTTCCCAAACCAGATCGCCAGCACCGTACAGAGAAACATCGCCGCACGAAAGCGGAGAAATTGAGGGCAGTGAAATGAGTGGATCAGAACGCGGAACCCGAAATGGCATGGCCACACAGGCGCAGATCAGGGCATATTGGGTGGATTGTTTGTGGAAAAAGAAAGGCTACGACTCGCCACAAGAGTTCCTTGAGAAAGACAACTGCTTTGCGTGCGGATTCGATGGACCCGGCACCCTAGAGCGAGCCCACATTACGGCATTGTCAGAAGGCGGAGGCAACGACGCCGACAACTTGCACATGCTTTGCCGTTGCTGCCACCATGACTCTGAAATGCTTTCCGGCGATGAGTATTGGCGCTGGTTCATGCAGCGAAACATCATGGACAGGCTACTGAGCGAATCGGTAAAGCGAGGCTTTAACGCTTTCTCGGCGATTGTGCGGTGCAATGATTGCAGCCCCCGCAACGCCCAGCCCCAGTAAGCAGTGAGTGACTCCATGCGGCAAAGCAGGCCGCAAAACCTCGAAATCAAGGCCCTGCCGCATCCCGCGTCGGGGCCTTTTTTTCACTCAGCGCATCCCTTGCAGCTTCATACTGCCGCTCGCAGGTTGCAAGCTGGAGGCGGATGGTGTCGGCACGGTAGGCTTCTGAAACAGCATCAAATCCAGCCTGTCCAAAAAGCTCGGCCCGGTCACTTCCTGCGGTAGGCGCTGCAATGGCGGCAACGTTGGAGGGGCCGGACACGCTACGGGCGGTGACGGCTGCCGTGGCTGCTGCGCGCAACCGCTGGCGAAGATCATCACGCTGGCGAGCAAGGGCAGTGATTTGCGCATTCGATTCCTCCTGGATGGTTTCGACCTTGGCGACAAGGGCTTGTTCTGTGTCGCGTGCCTTTGCGGTGGCCTGGGCAAGCGCCGCCTGTTGCGATGCCTCAAGCTGGGCGGCGGCGACTTTGTGCTTTTCGACTTCCAGCGTCAGGCCGTCTTTGTCGAGCTTGAACTTGCAGGACGTGGCGGCGAGCATGGCGATCAGGGCGGCATAGACCCAGCGGGGGATCAGGGAAAGTAGCGCTGTCATTTCCACCACCTCCACCAGTTGAGCCACATGGCCAGGATGATCGGGTTCATTGAGCCTCCATGCACTTTGTCACGCGCTCCTGCGAGCGCAGCCACACGCCACGGCAGCGGCTGGCAGGGTCTGAACAATCACGTCCTGCCGCAAAGCGGTATTGCCCGTAGGCTTGGCACGATGCCGCGTAATTGCCTACGTTGATGTGACGCACCATGCTGGACTTGCACGCAGCAACAGAGCCGTATTGGTACGCAAAGTCCACCAGTAGGTCATATTCCGCTTGGCTCAGTTCGCCCGTCACGCAGCGCTTGAGGTTCAGTTCGTCCTTGCCCACATGCGCCAGCGTCATGCGCAGGGCCTTCTGCGGCGTCACGGTGTCACCCATCTTCACGGGCGAACCATCCGGGTTGAACGTACTGCCAAAGCCCACGGTGGGCCGGTCACCGGGGATGGGTACATAGGCCCGGTCCCGGTAGCCTTCGTGCGACACCAGCCCGATCAGGCCAGCCGCAGACAGCACCAGGGCGCCGATGGCGGTGCGCTGCTTTGTCACACCAGCCCCAGCTGCTTCGCCACGAACATGGCCAGCAACCCTGCGGCGCCCCACACCGCAGCCATGACCCACTTGCCGGTTTGCTTTTGCATGGGCTCGGCCTTTTCCAGCTCGCCCACGCGGGCGGCCAAGCGCTCGTTGCTGTCGGCAATGAGCTGGCGCACTTCTTTGTCTTGGTCTTTGCACACAAGCTCGTGCGTGCGCTGGCGTTCTTCTACGCGATCCAGGGCTTTGAAGGCGCGTTCTTGCGCGAGGATGGTTTGCGTTTGACGCTCTTCCACGATGGCCAGCTTTGTGAGCGCATCGGCCATTTTTGCGATGCCGTGCTTCATCTCGTTCATGTCCACGCACAGGCCGTCGATACGCTCGGCCAGCACGTTGACTGCTCCGTCCCCGGCGCGGAGGTTTGGTTTTTGTTCGATCACTCGGCTACCTCCTTTTGTCAAATGTCTATGGCCACCGGCGTGGGGCGGGCGCCAGCCCCTCGATCAGTCCGCAACACACGGACCAAACCGCCATAGGTCATCCCAGTGGCGATCTTGGAGCCGACGAAATTCGTGGTGTGCTGTACGGCTTGGTCTGTGGCTTGTTGTTTGAGGGTCATTCGTCCTGCCCTTTTTCAATTGCCTGAATCAACAGATCAGCCAGCCGATCCGATGCGGCTTGTGTGCGGTGTATGCCGTCCGGTGATGCGTCACCCTCTCGATAAGCCTCCCCCCAGCCAGCATGAGCAAGGCCGTACTCTTTGGCTATTTGGTGCGTCGCGGCGTTGTACTCATGGGCCAATGCCGGTGGGTTGGGCGTGCCGATAACGCCCGTCAGTACGGGGGTGCGGCCCTCTGCGACGACCTGGCGCACAGCCGTCCGGAGGTCTTGCGCATATCCATCAATGCCCTGGTAAGCGTCAACAAAGCCATTTCCGATAACCACCACTTGCCCGGCACGCGGGGAGCTGGAAAAGCCTGGCATCAGAGCTTTAAGCGGGGTTCCTGGTACGGAGTGGTCAACCACCACCCAATCCGGCCTGGCTGTGCGAATGCGGGCCGCTGGAGAGACTTGCACGCCGTACCCCGCCATGATGCTGTCTCCGTATAGGTCAACCGTGACGGGTTGACCACCGCCGCCGCAAGCGGACAGGGCGAAGATGGCCCAGATCAAGGGGTGGATGGTCATGGCTGCACCTGCACTATCTGCACACCCATACGCGCCATCGCTGCCCACGGCCCAAGTTCCGTCACATCGATGGCGTAAAAAAGCGCGGCGATGGTGCCGGGCGGCAGCGTGATACCAGCTTGTGCTGCCAGCCCTTCGACCACAGGAACGTTGCCGGGGCGAGTGGTTTCCGCTGCGTCGTCTTCCTCGTATGCCACCGTGGTGAGTGGGAGCAAATCGGCGAGGCTCTCATAGATCGGGCCGCTGCTGATGTAGTGCGTTGCGGGTAGCGCACCGGTTGCTGACAAGCCCGTGGTGAACATGCCAGCTCCAGCATCGCCCTCTGCTGCTGCAGCGCACAGGCCCTGAGCGAGTTGCTGAAATGCTGCGGGCACGATGATCGTGCGGTGGGTGTATTGGCTCATGCGATCCCCACTTTCTTCTTCATGTAAAGCTCAGTGGCTTCGATCTGCAAAAGGCTGGATTGAGCGCCACGGACGATTAGGGAGTAAAGGCGCCCGTTTAAATAGAGCGAGGTGCCTGCGCGTGCGCCGATGTAGAGGGGGCCGCTGCGAAAATTCGCTCTAGTTGTTCCAACAATCGGTGTTGGTCCAATAGATGAAGTATTCACCCGCAGCCCAGTTCCTGGCGTTGCTAGGTCGTATGTTGCCGAGATAAATGCAGGCGTGCCTGGTACCAACGTAACACGTTTAAGGGACGCGGACCATGTTCCGTAAGTTGCAGCACCAACTAAGTTTAGACCATCATTAGCAGCTAAGTAAAAGCTTCCGGGGTTTGCGGCGGGTTCGTTACTTAACTCAGTAATGATGAATACGCTTGTGTTTGTGTAGACCACCCCCGCCCACACAGTCATCTTGTCCGTGCCGGTGAAGTCGATATTGCCGGTTTGAAGTGCATCATCTACACCATCAAAACTGAGGTAGTAACACCCCCCAGCGTCAATTTTTAGAACAGGCCGCTTGGTCGTAGTGGCTTGCGTGGCGTGATTACCTCGCCCAGACTTATCGAGAATGCGCCCTACTGGCTGCTCCACCGCAGTGACTGGCACAGTGCCTGCGCTGTCCTGAAACAGCGTGCTCATATCGCTGGGGTCGTACCATGCGCCGGGTTCGCCAGAGGCGAACAGCGAATAAAGCGTGCGTAACCCTGAGGGCGAGCCTGTCTGCCCCATGCGGCCCATCTGCATCCCGAACATGGCTTAGGCCGCAATCACATTAATTTTGTAGCCGGAACTGATCGGCACACCGAAATACTCAGTCGAACCGGCTTGCAGTAGGAGTGACGTTGATGTTGCGGTAGGCGCTGCAGCAAACGCTACCCGGCAAGCCTCGTCTGCACACAGACGCACCAGGCGGGTGTTAGCATTGAATGCAGTGGATGTGGAACTCATTGCGAGCGACTGCTCTGCCAATGGGGGTACGACAGCCAGTTGATAGGTGCGCACGTTGGCGATGTTGGCTTCGGCGAATTCGGCGATGTGGAGGGCCATTGAAGTCTTTCAGTGGTTGGTTGATAATTGGTGACGGGCAAAAAAAAGCCCGCAAGGAGCGGGCTGGTGAATGACGATCAAATGCTTCGCGCTGCTGCGTCTGGACTTGGAGTCTGGATGTATTGGCTAATAATCCAGAAGGCCAAGGCCTATTTGAGCGCCCGCAGGAACGAAACCGGGCGAAGCTTTGAGCAGCGAGTTGCGTACCGCCTGGGCAGCTTGTGGGCGCGCTGTCACCGCGCCGCGAAGCAAACCCTGCAGCGGTGATGTGTAAAGCCCCGCCCCTGCCAACAACCCCGCAGGGATAGCTGGATTGAGCGCACCAAGGCCGAGGCTCCCAGCTCCGAGCATCAACCGATCTGCTGTGGCGCTGTTGGGCACCTTGTTGCCAAGAACTGATTGCCCTGCGCCCGCCAGGTCCTGCATCAGTGCCGTCCCCCTGGCTGTAGCCCTGTCGCGCACGCTTTGATCCGCTTGACGCACAGCCGATCCTAGTTGCCCTGGCGTGAAAACCCCCCCTGTCTGCATCGCGTTCTTGGACGCGCCTTCCACACGCACCAGATTGGCATAAGCGGTATCTGCCGCCTTCATCATTTGCGCTGCCTGCGGATTGGCGCGCAGGGCGTTTTGCGAAAGCGTAGCCCGCACTTCGGCCAGGGCGTCCCCCAGTTGCTGCTGGTAGGCATCAGGCGCGCCAGAGAATCGTGCAGCCTCTTTCGCCAGTTTGGAATCGATGCGCTTGAACGCCTCGGCCTTGATCGTTCCATTGGGAGAAATGTCGTTGGCAATCGTGCCCCACAGCTTCTGAAACTGACCGCGTGCGGTTGCGTCTGGGAGCATGTCCGCCATTTGGCGGATTTTCTGCAGTTCGCCCACGCCCTGCCTGTCCAGTCGAAAATTCCCGAGCTGGTTCTTTGCCTGCGTGTAGGCGTCTCCCACCAGATCACCGGCCTGCTGTACGCCTGCCTGCCCGGTTTCCGTGGCCTTTTTTCCGATGGGGGCGGTAACGCGGTTCAGCGCTGCCCGGTTGAAATCATCGCGTGCGTTGTTTCGCGCTTTTGAAATCATGTCACCCATTATGGGAAGGCTCTGTAGCTTTTCTTCTGCGGCATTCCAGCGGCCCCCCAGCGCCTGACCAACAGTTGGGCGCACGCCCTCACGCTGCAGCAGTTGAAGTTCCGGGTTACGCGATGCCGCAGGGCTGATGACGCGGCCAAGCCACGCCGTCAGCGCAGGCACCAGCGCACCACCAGCCGCGCCTATACCAATCTGCTGCATCTTGTTGCCTGCGAATCCGCCTTCTTGCGTGACGGGGTTCAGCGCTGCAGACGACGCCCCGCCCAAAGCACCGACACCAATGCGCCCGAGCGTTGACGCTGCTGCTGGCAGCTTGGATGCCAGCGCGAGATTGGCAGGATTCAGCACGTTGCCGCCAATGCGGCCCCAATCAATGCCCGCATCCGGCCCGCGCTGCGCCTGGTAGGCTTGTTCGCTTTCCCGCACCTGTTGATCGACCCCGCCCTCTGGCAAGCGCCCGACTAGACCTGTGGCGTCTGCAAGCCAGTTGTTCAGGCGGTTGCCTGCGTTCACCACGCCACTCGGAAGCATGTTTGTGAGTAGCTGCGCGCCACCGTCGATAGGGTCGCGCAGCCCCTTCACAAAGCCGCCCGATTGACCAAGTACGCCGCCCAGCCCCGCTGTTCCGCCTATTTCAGCGGCCAACTTGCCCATGCCGTAGCCGCGTGAGTCCGTTTCAGCGCCCAAGGTTCGAAAAGCTGAATCCATATCGGCGCGTCGTTGCTGGTTACGATTCATAGGCTTTTTGCCGGTTATCAGACTCGATAAAGTCGGGCCTCTGTCGCCGTTCAAGGCGTCTTGCGCACTATCCCACGGGTAAAGCAGACTCGCACCAATCGACCCAGCCCCACGCACAAGGCCTGCCAGCAGGTTGTCAATCTCCTGCGCCATGTTGGCTGGTGGTGCGATGAACTGCGCGATCAATGCCGCTTTGCTGGGTTTTGCAGCGACTGGCGCCTGCACTTGCTGTGCGGGTTGTGATGCGTATTTGGCAAACGGGTTGTCTTCCTGCTGCGCGTACTTTGCAAACGGGTTGTCATCCATCACTTGCCTCCAAGTGCTCGCGCTGCTGCGCCTTCACCGAATACGGCATCAAACTGTGCGTGCGCCTTGGGGCCGCGCATCTTTAGGTCGTTGACGGCAGCAGCAGGAATCGGCTTTTCATCCCACCCACCAGACGCACCGCCTTCACCGATTGTTCGTTTCATGGCGGCCTCTACTACGCCGCGCAAGTCCCCCAGAGCCTGCTTGAAAGCCTTATCGCTTTGCGCCGTGTTCAAGCGGCCAATGGCTTCTGTGGCCTTCTTCCCTTCAACTTCCGTGATCTGGCCGCCGCCCTTGAGCGATTCAAACGCCTGCAGGAATGTTTTTCCCTTGAGCTGATCGAGGGCTACGCTGAAATCCTTGGCGTCAGTGCCTGGGATGTAGTTGCGTGGGTCAATCGCGCCAGACGCGCCGGTGGCCGTCTCGCGTCCAGGGTGTTTGTCCAGCATTTCGATAACGCCAAGCATGTCGTTTGCTGCCGCCGCCTTGTTCTCGCGCTGCAGTGTTGGAACGACATCGGCCTTGGCTTGCTCTACCAGCTTGACCCGCGCCGCTTCATTTTGCGCGGCCTCAAACGCGCTAGGCCCCGCCGCATAGTTCCCTGACGGGGCAGCTTGCCCGCCGATCCGTTGAATCTCGCGCATGAGCGCCGGTCGATCTGGGTGATCTGCGGGAAGGCGGTTCAGCTCTGTCTGAATGATGCGAATTTGCTCAGGCGCAGCCGCGCCAGCAGACCCGCCTGCATACCCGCCGCCAGAATGCTGCGGCTGCTGCACCACAGCGCGCTCGTTCGTGAACTCTTCGCGCCCCGTGGCCGGGTTGTAAACCTTGATTGGCTTGAATGCCGCCTGCGCGCCCTGGTAGCTGTTGTACGTGTCCAGCGCCCCCTGCGGCGAAGACACCACCGGCAAGCCATCTTGACCGATGCGAACCATGCTGGTTTTTCCGTCCTGCGACGTGGACAGGCTTGGCATAAACCCCGCGCCCAGCTTGTTTTTGTCGTAGGCGTAACCGTTTGACACTTGCATGTCTGGCGTGCCGCGCTTCATGATCATGTCGGCAATGCCCTTTCCGCCGTTTTTCATGTAATCGGCAATGATGGCATCCCGAGGAATTCCGAGCTGCTGCGCCCACTCGTCAATCTTGCCGCCCTGCGCGCCCACCGCAGCACCACCGGCGGGGATCACTCCAGCGCCTTGCACTGCGGGTTCCGAGGTGCCGCCAACAGCCCCGGCCCCCAGCAGTCCGCCACCACCGAAAAAGTACTGCTGCTCAGCGGCTTTTTGACGTGCTGCAGCTTCTGCCGCCGCATCGGCTTGCGTCCATTCTTTGCGCTGGCGCCCCCGTGCTTCACCTTGCCATTCGCCGTCCGCTTTTGCCTTTGCTGCGGCGTCCTGCGATGCCAGCAGGCCCATCAAACCGCCGAAGCCCTGAGACTTTGGCATCTGCCCCAGGGCAAGCAGCCCCAAGCCCATGCGCCCCTCCGGGCTGTTGAAAATCGAATCGAGTAGTCCTGCCATGGTGCCTCCTTATGCAAACCCGCCAAAAGCCGCAGACCCGCCGTACTGCGCTTCGCGCTGCTGGCGGCGGTCGAGTTCGGCTTGCACGGCTTGTTCAATCGTCTGCTGATCCGGCTGCTTGATTTCCGCAGGCTTCAGAGCGCCGTTGTAGGGGTTGAGCGCGTTGAAATCGAGCAGGCCATAGCTTCTATTTGGCGCCACTGAGAAAGGCCCGGATTGCCCACCAGACTGACCTGACAACAGGCCGCTCATCGCCTGTGGCTTTGTCTGCTGCATGTTGCCCATGGGCATGCGCGCAGCTGTGCCGCCCCGGCTGTAGTTCTGACCCATCAGGCGGTTTGCGAAGTCCATCATGCCGGGGGCCATGGAGTTGCGGAACTGGTCTATGTCAGAAAACGTGTTTTGGTAGGCCGTCTGCTGTAGCGCGTTCCACGGGTTTTGCTGGTAGTACGCCTGGAGGTTCTGGCCCTGCTCAATCTGTTGGCGCAGCCATGGCGCAGCGGCGCTCCAGGGTTCTTTGGTGGCGGTTTGTTGTTCGCCATCGGACATGAGGCCGCCGACTACCGCGCCCGCGACGGGGCCTGCTACTGCTTCCATTTTTATAGCTCCTTTTCCATGGTGACCGTGACAACGCGAAACTGCTTGTCATGTGCGAGCATCTTTCGAGCCCAGCCTTTTCTGCCTGTCCAGAAGGCACGCTTACATCCGTGCGATCTCGCCCAGGTCTCGATTTCGACAGCCAGAGCATGCGAGTACGCGCCAGCCATGGCAACTACGGACAACACGCGGGCATCGTGCGTTTCTTGCACCTCGGTGATTGCCCACAACTCTCCATGCCGCCATAGTTGGGCTGTATCGTCTACGCAGCGTTGCACCCAGCTGTCAACCGTATGCACAAACGATCGCGCAAACGCAGGCCGCAGCGCATCCTCCGCTTCCTTGCGGGGGATTTCATGGGGTCGGTAGAACATCAGAAATAGGACCCGTAGTCTTGATTTCCGTATCCTGACCCCGTGCCCCACCCTTGGCTATTCGCGCCGCCTGCCGCGTTCGGTGATTGACTACTCCACCAGTTGCCGATTTGCCCGCCGAGTTGTGCGCCGCCCATTGCCCCCATCAGCGGGTTGCCGCCGCTGGTGCTGGTCGATGTGCCGTAGCCTTGCCCGATCGAGTTCGCGCCTTGGCTGAACTGGTTCCAGTAGTTCAGCGGCGTATTCTGAATCTGTGATCCTGTCTGCAGCCCAAGGTTGTTTGCTTGCTGCATGCGGTCGTAGATGCCAAGCCCAAAATTGGCACCTTGCATCTGCCAATTCAGGTTGTCGTTATTGATGTTGCGGTCGAGATTTGCATAACCCAAACCTACGTTTTGCTTCCCGAGGTCATACTGCAAGCCGGTGTTGTAGCCATTGCCGTACAGGCTCGCCAGCGCCGATCCGATGCCTTGATTCAGGTCGTTAGCAGAGTTGGCTTCCACAACACCTTGGCGCGATCCACCGTACCCACCAGCGGCCATGGCACCCGAGGCAATCTGTGGCTGTACGCCGCGCTGCCAGTTGTTGGTCATGGTCCCGGCCATCATGTCGCCCATCTGCTGCAGATAGGGGTTCATTGCGAAGTTTGACGACATGGAGCCGCCGCCAGAACTTCCGCCGTAGGAGCCGCCGCCCGATGATCCTCCATAAGAGCTTCCGCTGGAACTCTGGATGGGGTTCCCGTTGGCGTCCACTTGTAGGGGCTTTGTGCTGTAACTGTTGGCGCCAGTGCTTACGCCGCGTGCGTCTTGGTATGACTGCGCACCAGCACCAAACGCCGTGTTCGCGTAACCAAGCCGGTTGTTGCTTGATTGGATGCCGTTCGGAGTCCAGCGGTTGTTTGTGAGGTACTCCGACACGTTCGTGTTTCGCGCATCTTTGATGCCGATGGAGCTCGGGCCGCCATAGTAGTTCATGTACGCCAAGGTGGGGTCTTGGTTGAAGCCCTCCGCTGCCAACAGGTCATAGGGGTTCTGCGCGTAGTGCTGCGCGGCTGGCTGCGACATGCTGCCAAAGTCTGACTTGATCAGGCTTGTGCCATCCGTGCCGAATGCCGACGTGCCACCCGACGTGATGTTTTTCCAGTCTTCGGCATATTGCGGATTGTTGGCGAAAAACTGATTCGTCGCGTCCTTGTCCTGCATAAACCCTGCGCCTGCTGTGCGCATCCAATCGGGTTGTTTGTAGTCCGCTCCGAAGGTGCCAAACGCACCTTGGTTGTAGTAATCTGCTGCCATGTGTTACCCCAAAAAAACCCAGGCGCTGCCCGAGTAACCGTAAAACCCCGCCCCTGAACCGGGGTCCCAATGCGTTCCGTCTGCTTTCACCACCATTCCATCCTGCGGTTTTCCCGGTGCGGCGTAGCTGGTGGAAAGAAGCAAGAACGGTTGCGGCCTGCCCATCACCCGTGCGATCTGGTGAAATTCTTCGTCGGCACCTACCGAAGGCTGGTACTGCATCAGAAGGCCCCTGTTTTGATGATGTCCATGCCCGTCGAGCGCATGCGCCACGGTGCCGAGCAGGAGATACGCAACCCGAGGTATTTCCCTTGTGCAAAGGTGTAGGCGCGCAGGTCTTGACCGACTGTGAACGACACCGCGCCACTCCACCGCATCGCCTCGCTGGGCATGTCATTGGCCCCGGCCTGCACCGTCACAACCGCGCCTTTTGTCGCCTCGATACGCGGTATGACTGAGCGGAGCAGTTTGTTGACATCGCTGTCGTCAATCCACATCCCAGTGCGCTCCAGCGTCCCCGTAAGCGCGTTCACGCCGTCATCGCTAGAGGACACATCAAAGGCCCCGATGCGGGCGGTTTGCGCCAGTAGCAGCCGTGATTCATTCGGTGAATACGGGTCTTCGCTCCAGCTAGAAGTGTCCAACTCCCACGATTCGTCGTCCGAATCCCACGAACTGATCGACACCTCGTCAATCTGCCCGGTCGCGCCGAAGTGCGTTCCGGTGATGTCCCGCTGGCCCCAAGTTTGTGTCTTCCAGTTCCACACCATGGCGGTGTCGCAATCTGTCGCGTCGGCCGATGGGTAGCACACCAGAACCTCGTTTTTCTGCGGGTTTGAGGTGACGAATGCCCTCTTGTAATGTTCCGTGCTGAAGTTGCTGAAAATGGCCCGGCGCACCTGGCCGTCAGCAATCGACTGCATACCCGATCCGTTGTTCAGAACAACATCACCCGCCGTCAAAACGACATGGCCCAACGGGGTAGCGACTGCGCAGCCTCGTGCCAGCATTCCAGCGTCTCCGGGTAGTTTTTGAACTTGGAAGATGTAGGGTTGGCCGATCAGCCGCAGGACATAAGCAGAGCGCTGCTTGTACAGAATCAGCGTGTCACCCAACTGCAAGGCGTCCACTAGGTAATCCGGCGTTTCTGCAACGTCCACTTCACCAGCGTCAATCGTTACATCGGTTTCGTCCCACGACACGGGGAGCGATCCGGGCACCGCAGCGCTAGACCACTTGACCATGTTCGGGTATCTGGTGGAACCCTTGGTGATGTCCAGCGCCACAAGGTAGTTTTTGAACGGCACAAGCACCTGTGCCGTGTGGGTCGCGTCCCATGCCGGGAGTGTGCGCAGCGCGTTCGTTCCGGTCCAATACTGCGGGGCATCGACGCCGTTGTTCAGTACCAGCACGCCACCCAACACACCGCCCGTCCAGCGGTCGTCACGCGCCCCTGTGAAGTCCAGCGCAACAGCACCATCCAGCAACAAGTGCCCGACATTTGTCGCATTTACTCCAGGGTCGGACGCCATGGTGTAAGTGAATACACTCGGCCCGGTCACGGTGATGGTGAATGTGCCGTTGTAGGCGTTTGGCGAGGCTCCATACAGTTCGATGGTGTCGCTGGTGGACATGCCGTGCGGGGCCGTAGTCGTGAGCGTGGCCGTGGTTGTAACGTGCGTCAGGCTGGTGATGGCGGCAGTCCCGATCCGGGTGATCTCCGTGCGCGTAGTGCCATCGTCGGAGAACACTTTCCCCGTTCCGGCATGCACCCAATACCTGCCACCGGGTTTCTGGTAGTAAGTGAGGTAGTACGGGGTTATCGAAGTGGCGTCAAAGATGCGAGAGATGCCATCGAACCTTTGCGCGTAGCCGTTGACAAACCGCATGTTCGACGCCGACGACCAGACCCCGGCCTTGAGTTCTTCTGTGGGCAAATCAAGGTTGATTCCCTGCCCAGCGTCTGAAATCTGAACGATTGCCATTGATGGCCGTCCTTATTCAAACCAGACGATTCGGCACCAGCCAGAGCCACCGGCCCCGCTTGTTTTTGTGCCGACGCTGTTGTCATTGGATGCACCACCGCCGCCACCGCCTGTGTTGGCAGTGCCCGCCGTAGCAGTGGCCGCAGCCCCGCCCGTCGAATATGCACCGTTGCCCCCGCCATCACATCCACGCATGTGCCAAGGGCCGTAGTTGGCCGCGTTGGGCGTTGACCCGCCTCCCCCACCAGCAAGCCCGTTGACACCTACTCCGCCTCGTGCATCGAGCGTGTAAGTCGTGTCGGTCGTGAAAAACCCTATACCCCCAGCCCCACGCCCGCCGCCGCCGTTGTTGGATTGGCTCGCAAATGGCGTGGGTGGCGCAGCGCCTCCGGCAGCAGTTGCGAGCGCACCGATAGACGACTGAGAGCCTGCATTCCCTGCGGTGTTTGTAGCTGCCGCAGATACAGCCGCACCACCTGCGCCAATCGTGACCGACTCCGCCCCCGTCAGAGTAATCACGCCGGTTTTGTAGACCCCAGCATCCCCGCCAGTCGCTGCGGCGTTTGAGTGGCCTATCGCCCCACTACTACCCCCGCCGATCAGCTCGTAATAGACCCGGCCACCCTTAGCAAGCAGTGCAGCGGACGGTGTGAAAGTGCCCGAGGCCGTGAAGTCTTGGAAGCGCAGCTCCCCGCCGCCCGCACTGATGAAGTCGCTCAGATTGCTCATGTGATGCCCTTAGATCAAAACCCAGCCACGCGAGGCGTCGGCGTAGGCCAGTGAAAACGGTTGGTCAGATGCGTCCAGCGTCATGTTTTCTGCAAGGCCCATGACGTTGACGCCGTTGCGATCAATCACGCACGTCGCCACGCCAGAGCGGTTCGAGACATGCACCACGTCACCTGCCGTTGGCGTTGCTGGCAACGTCAGAGTGAGGGATGCGGTAAGGACGTAAAACCCACCAGCAACTGCCGTCGTGTCGGTACTAATGACCGTTGGCGCGCCGTAGATATGCGCCCATGCGGCATTGGCGCCGTCGGTCGTGACGAACTTTTTGGCGTTCCCGGTCTGCCCTGGCAGGGCTGCGTTAAACGCGGTGGCAGAGACAAAAGCAGTCGATGCGGCCTTGGTCGTCGCATCGCCTACGGTGGCTGTTGGGACGGCAATCGTGCCACCTGTGAAGTCATGCGCCCCGGTGTAGGTGTCACCAGCTTTTGTTGCCTTGGCGTTGATCTGCGTCTGAATGCTAGAGGTCACGCCGACAACGTAGTTAAGCTCGGTCGTCGTGGCATTCATCGCCGCCGTGCCGAAATTCGGGAACTGCGTCTGCAGCACGGTTTTAACCAGGCGCAGGTGGTTGTCGCCTTCGCTTTTCTTGTCGCCAGCGAGCGGTAGTGTGCCATCAAGCTGGCTGATGTAGCTTGCGGTTTCAACTGTCATGTGCGTCTCTTCATTCGTAGCGTTGATCCGCTGATGCGGGCGGCTGTGTCCTGGCTTTGCAGGGAATTGATGGCGCTGGAGTAGTCAGACGCAACACGAACCCCCAGAACGTCATCGCGTGCCCAGCGGGCGTACTCAACAAGCATGGACGACAGATAGACGTTCGGCGCATTCGTCATCAGCCAATTGGTATCCGTGTCCAGCACGGGCGAATCCAGGCGCTTGTAGAACGTCAGGTCCACCGGGAAACCTTGGTCGCGCGAGAGCACCAGCGTTTGGCCGTCCCATGCGTAGGCTTGAAATTCGTTGGGCATCGCCGCCAATGGGCGGGCAGCTAGGTCAATCTCTGGCGATCCGTTTTTGGAAACCTTGATGGCCTCCAGATAGCCCGCTGGCTGCGTTCCATTGGCAAGCGTTGCAAAGTCCCGCATGGCGGTGATTCGCAGCTTGGGTGAGTTCAATTCACCGAAGTAAATTCGCTGCTCTGCATTCGCCAGAAACGTGGCAAACATCGGCGCCAGGTCGGTGCGATGGGCATACGCTGACACCGCTGCTTTGAGTTCGCCCCAGTTCATTTCAGGAAGGCGTCGTACGCCAGGAATGCAGGGTTCTCGCGGAAAAAGGTACGCATGGCCTTCTCGCGCTCTTTGTCGTCTTTGATAGGGGCAATATCGCGCATCGCCCAAGGAGGAATAACGCCCACCTCGCGGCCTTCGCCCCATCGCTTGCCAT
>JAGPBF010000107.1 GCA_018063505.1 Rhodoferax sp. | reverse complement strand
GTGTCTGTCTGTGCCATGGAGTGCTGTCCCCTCGTTCCAATGTCCGGTCGCTGGATTGAACAACGGCCAGGTCGCTCAGGCCGGCCCCATAGGGTGCAGATCCTTGTGGGTGGCCACCACGAGCTGTCCGTCGGTCGTGATCCAGCCGCGGTACATGCCCAGCGTGTTGTACGGTGCCACCGGGTTGCCCTCGGCACCCAGCGCCACCAGGCCGGCGCCGATCTTGTGGCTGGCCAGCGTCTCGAACACCACCGTATGGGCCGCGGCATCGAGCTTTTCACCGGCGTACTGCAAACGCGCCGCAATGTCGTAGGCGGCCACGCGGCGGATGAAGATCTCGCCCTGGCCGGTGCACGACACCGCACACACGCCGTCGCGGGCATAGGTGCCTGCGCCGATGATGGGGCTGTCGCCGACGCGGCCCTCAGGCTTGTTGTTGAAGCCGCCAGTAGATGTGGCCGCCGCCAGATGGCCGTTGGCATCGCGCGCCACGGCGCCCACGGTGCCGTGCTTCTCGGCTTCGGATGCGGGAATGAAGGAACCGGTCGACTCCTTCTCTTGCAACGCACGCAGCGCGTCGATGCGCCGCTGCGTCGTGAAGTAGCTGTTGGGCACCATCTCCAGCCCTTGCAGCTCGGCAAAGGTGTCGGCGGCGGCACCGGAGAGCAGCACCGCCCGGCCCGATTCGAGCACGGCACGCGCAGCCTTGACCGGGTTGCGCGTACGGCGCACGGTGCAGACCGCGCCGGCAGCCAGCGTGGCGCCGTCCATGATCGAGGCGTCAAGCTCATGCTCGGCCGCTTCGGTCAGCGCTGCACCGTGGCCGGCGTTGAAATGCACACTGTCTTCCATCACGACGACAGTGGCCTGCACCGCGTCCAGGGCGGAGCCGCCACTGCGCAGGATGGCCCAGCCGGCACGCAGCGCTTGGGCCATGTGCTGGCGGCTATCAGCCCAGTCGGCAGCGCTTTGCAGGTCGTGCGCCAGCGCGCCACAGCCGCCATGCAGGCCGATCGCGATCTTGGTCATAACCTTACTTGGCAGGCTTGATGTCCATCGCCAGCGTATCTTCGTCGACGCGCGGCGTGATCGTGACCTTGCCCTTTTGCATGGCCCAGGCCGAACCCACGGCGACGATCGGCAGGCGCTGCTTGTCCTTGTCGAGCAGCGCATTGGCGTCTTCCAGGTACTTGCGGCGCTTGGCAACATCCATCTCGATGGAGGCGGCCTGCAGCAGCTTGTCCATCTCGGGGTTGTTGTAGTTCAGCACGTTGAAGGCACCCATCTTCTTGTCCTTGTCATTGGAGTGCGCCAGGGACGACAGCGTGTAATTCGCCTCACCCGTCAGCGTGCCCCAACCCGACATCGACATCGAGTAATCGCCGCGGGTGCGCGCCGGGAAAAACACCGCTGCCGGCTGCGCATTGGGTGTGGCGTCGATACCGATCGCGGCCAGCATCTGCGCGATCGAGGTGCCGACCTGGGTATCACCCGGCAACCGGTCCTTGGTGAACGAGAACTGGATCTTGAAGCCGTTCGGATAACCAGCATCCGCCAGCAGCTTCTTGGCCGCGGCAGGGTCGTACTTGCGCTCAGGCAGCGACTTGTTGAAGCCGAAGATCGACGGCGTCACCATCTGGCTCGCCGCCTTGCCCAGCCCCTCCATCGCGTACTCGGCCAGCGCCTTGCGATCGATGGCCAGATCGATGGCCTGGCGCACGCGCAGGTCCAGCAATGGATTCTTGGCCAGCGGCGAGCCATCCTTGTTGCTGGCGCTCTGCAGCTTGTCGCGCATGTCGAGTTCGACGTTGAACACATAGACGGTTTCGATCGTCTTCACATCGATCTTCGGGTCGCGTTTGAGCGTGGCCACGTCGGTGGCCGGCACGCGGGTGATCAGATCGAGTTGACCGGCCTTGAGCTGCGCCACGCGCGCCGCATCGTTGGCGATCTCCTTGCGCACATGGCGGGCCCAGGGCTCCTTCGGACCCCAATAACCATCGAAGCGGTCCAGCACCAGGTCTCCCTTGGGTTGCCACGATACGTATTTGTAGGGGCCGGTACCCACGGCTGCCTTGCCGGAATTGAAGGCCTCGTTGGCGTTGTCCTTGGTCAGGCCGGCTGCCGCCTTGCTGGAGACGATGAACAGCCGGATGAAGTCGTTGGGCAGGTTGGGCGCAGCGCCATCGGTGACGATTTGCACGGTGTACGGGTCGATGATCTTGGTTTCCTTGACGCGTCGCACATAGATGGTGGTCGGGTTGGGGCCTGACACCACGGGGATGCGCTCGATGGAGAACTTGACGTCGGCAGCGGTGAAGTCCGAGCCGTCGTGGAATTTCACACCCTTGCGCAGCTTGAATTCCCACGTCGTGTCGTTGAGCGCCTTCCAGCTCTCGGCCAGGCGCGGCTCGAGCTCGAGTCCGCCACCCGACCACACCAGTGTGTCGAACACATGCTTGAGCGATTCGGCGTGGGTACCGGTGGCGGTGAAATGGGGGTCGATCGAATCGGGCCCGCCACGCACACCGATAGTCAGGGTCTGGGCGACCGCCGACGTCAGCAGTGCGCTGGCGCACAACACGCCTGTCAAGAAGGAACGCATGGTGAATCTCCTGTTGAGGTTGGGCCCCGCGCATGCCGCGAGCCTTGCGGTGACGAATTTAAGCCTCCGCTTTCCTCCAGTCAATACCTTTTGGAACTAATTTTTTCTTTTTGCATGCACCGAACCGACGCACAGCGCAGCAGCAAGAACCAATCTGGTGCAGAGTTAAATATGCTGCAGCAAGCGGGTTCCCATCGGTCCGGAAATTTGATAGCATCCCAACGCTAGAAACCATTACTGTTCATTTTGGAACCAAATCTGCCATCTGCTGCAAACCCCCACGGTGGCCCCGAAACTGGCACCGGGGCCGACATGCTCGGACGCCATCGGCTCGATGCGTTCACCCATGCGCGACTTTGGCGCAATCCCTGCGGATTTGCTGCGCGCTTCAATTACCTGGGCATGCGCTACAACACGCCGCTCTATGGCTGGGTCGAGGAGCGTTTCGGCCTGTCTCGTGCCGAGTTCGTGATCCTGTACAGCCTGGGCCTGGTTGGCGGCGTGACCGCAAGCGAGATCGCCGCGTCCACTGCATTTCCCAAGAACACCTTGAGCCGGGCGGTCAACCGCATCGCCAAACTGGGCCTGATTGCACGCAGCGCAGGCGAATCCGACCGGCGCCATCTGAACCTGATGCTGACACCTGCCGGCCAGGCGATCCTGGACGAAGCCATGCCGCGTTTTGTGGCCATGGAGCAAGAGATTCTGGCGCCGCTGAGCCTGGTCGAACGCGAGACCCTGTCAACGCTGATGGCCAAGGTGGTGCTGTCGATGTTCGAGCAGCCGGACCACGGACCGGCCCGCTCGCCCAGTCCGGCCAAGGCGTCGACCCAGGCAAGCGGCAAAGCCTGACCCACCGTAACCAAAGGAGACTGCCATGCGACTGGCCGACATGAACTGGATGCAGGTGCAGGAACACGTCAAGCACGATCAGCGTGTGGTGCTGCCGCTGGGTTCGACCGAACAACACGGCTACCTGAGCCTGTGCGTCGACGTGATTCTGGCCGAACGGGTTGCGATCGAGGCTGCCCAGCCGATCAAGGTGCCGGTCTACCCAACGATCAACTACGGCTTCACGCCGAGTTTTGTCGACTATCCGGGCACGGTGTCGCTGCGCCTGTCGACCCTGTGCGCCCTGATGTGCGACATCCTCGACCATATGGTGCGCACCGGTTTTCGGCAGATCGTCATCGTCAACGGCCATGGCGGCAACGGCCCGGCGCACGGCGCCATCCTGGAGTGGCTCGATCGCAACCGCGGCGTGCAGGTCAAGTGGCACAACTGGTGGAATGCGCCCCTCACGATGGCCAAGGTCAAGGAGATCGATCCACTGGCCTCGCACGCATCGTGGATGGAAAACCTGCCCTGGACGCGGCTGGCCGACGCTCCCATGCCAAGCGAACGCAAACCGATGATCGACATCGCAAAATATCTGCGGGTCGATCCGGGCGCCAAGAAGGAACTCATTGGCGACGGCAACTTCGGCGGCCTGTACCAGCGCCCCGACGAAGAATTGTTGGCGATGTGGGACGTGGCCGTGGCCGAGACCCGCACGCTGATCGAAACCGACTGGGACTGACCATGACGGTCGTACCCACGCGCCAGACCGGCAGTTCGACTCCGAGGTCCTGATACCTTGCTTGCATTCATCATCCAGCGCCTGATGCAGGCGGCCGTCGTGATGCTGGTCATCTCGGCGCTGGTGTTTGTCGGCGTGTACGCGGTGGGCAATCCGATCGACGTGATGATCGCGCCGGATGTGACGCAGGAAATCCGGGACCAGACGATCCGGGCCTACGGCTTCGACCTGCCCCTGTGGCAGCAATACGGCAACTTCCTGCAGCGCCTGGTCACCGGCGATTTCGGCCGCTCCTTCGTCTACAACATGCCGGTGCTCGACCTGATCCTGTCACGCCTGCCGGCGACGCTGGAGATCACGCTGACGGCCGTCATCGGCGCCGCGCTGCTCGGCGTGCCACTGGGCATGTTTGCCGGTTACGCGCCAGACAGCATGGCTGCCCGCGCCATCATGGGCGTGTCGGTGCTGGGTTTTTCAGTTCCGTCGTTCTGGATCGGCCTGATCCTGATCTTCGTGTTCGCCGTCAACATGGGGCTGCTGCCGGCCGGTGGCCGCGGCGCGACGGTGATGTGGTTCGGCATCGAGTGGAGCTTTCTGACCGGCAACGGACTCAAGCACATGCTGCTGCCCGCAGTCAACCTGGCGCTGTTCAAGCTGGCGCTGATGATCCGGCTGGCACGTGCCGGCACCCGCGAAGTCATGCTGACCGACACCGTGCGATTTGCGCGCGCCGCCGGCGAAAGCGAATGGACCATCCTGCGCCACCACGTGCTGCGCCTGATCGCCATCCCGCTGGTCACCGTGTTCGGTCTGGAGTTGGGATCGACGCTGGCATTTGCAGTGGTGACCGAGACCATCTTCTCCTGGCCCGGCGTCGGCAAGCTGATCATCGACTCGATCTCCACACTGGACCGACCGGTGATGGTGGCCTACCTGATGCTGGTGGCGCTGCTGTTCATCACGATCAACCTGACGGTGGACATCGCCTACGCCGCCCTCGACCCGCGCCTGCGTGCGCGCAAATCGACATGAAGGGCGCAGGTTTCATATGAGTACCATCAGCGCACCGATCGAAACCCCGCTGCGCGGTTTCCTGCGCGAGTTCGCGCAGGACCGCGTTGCCATCGTCGCCTTCTTCGTGCTCGCGCTGATCGTGCTGCTGGCCTTGCTGGCGCCGTGGATCACGCCGCAGGATCCGTACGACCTGTCCAATCTGGTGCTGATGGACGCCCGCCGCCCGCCGGGATATGTCGGCAGCAAAGGCTTCACCCATTGGCTGGGAACCGACTCGCAGGGCCGAGACCTGTATTCGGGCATCCTGTACGGACTGCGCATATCGCTGCAGGTTGGCCTGATGGCCGGCGCGATCGCGTTCGCGCTGGGCGCCTCGCTGGGCACGCTGGCCGGCTTCGCCGGCGGACGCATCGAGACGCTGATCATGCGCATCATCGACCTGCAACTGTCGTTCCCGGCCATCCTGCTGGCGCTGGTGCTCGCCGCCCTGCTCGGCCAGGGCAAGTGGCCGTTGATCGCGGCCCTGGTCACCGCGCAATACGCCTACTTTGCGCGCACCGCCCACGGCGCGGCATCGTCGGAGCGCTCCAAGGACTATGTCGAGGCGGCATTGTCCACACCGCTGAGCTCGGTGCGCGTCGCGTTCCGCCACGTATTGCCGAACTGCCTGCCGCCGCTGATCGTCGTTGCCACCGTGCAGGTTGCCAACTCGATCGCACTCGAAGCCACGCTGTCCTTCCTGGGCCTGGGGATGCCGGTGTCCGAACCGTCGCTGGGCATGCTGATCGCCAACGGCTTCCAGTACATGCTGTCGGGCCGTTACTGGATCTCGATCTACCCCGGCATCGCACTGATCGTGCTGATCGTTGCCATCAACCTGGTCGGCGACCAGATCCGCGACCAGCTCAACCCGAGGCTCAAGCGATGATCAAGGGGGCCACACTGCTTCAGGTGCGCGACCTCACGACAGAGTTCGCCACGCGCTCCGGCGCCGCACGGGCGGTCGATGGCGTGTCGTTCGATGTGCATGCCGGCGAGATCATCGGCCTGGTAGGTGAATCCGGTTCTGGCAAAAGCGTCACCGGATATTCCATCCTGGGCCTGATCGACCCGCCCGGACGGGTGGTCGCGGGTTCGGTCAAGCTCGACGGGCAGGAACTCGTCGGCATGCCGCGCTCCAGACTGCGCGCGTTGCGCGGCAGGCGAATTGCAATGGTGTTCCAGGATCCGATGAGTACGCTCAATGCGGTGCTCAAGGTGTCGACGCAGATGGAACTGGCGATGCGCGCGCACGGCAACCCGACCAGGCAGGAGATGCGCCAGCGCAGCCTGCAGGCGCTCACCAAGGTCGGCATTCCCGACCCCGAGCGCCGGCTCGACGCGTATCCGCATGAGTTGTCGGGCGGGATGCGCCAGCGCGTGGCGATCGCGATCGCCTTCCTGAACAACCCTGGCCTGGTGATCTGCGACGAGCCGACCACGGCGCTGGACGTATCGATACAGGCGCAGATCCTGATCGAAATGCGCACGCTGGTGCGCGAGGTCGGCGTCGGCCTGGTGTGGATCAGCCACGACCTGGCCACCGTCTCGGTGCTGGCATCGCGGCTGCTGGTGATGTACGCCGGGCGCCTGATCGAGGAAGGGCCGACTGCCGACGTCTTGCGCCGGCCGCACCACCCCTATACCCAGGGCCTGATCGACAGCCTGCCCTCGCGCGCAGCGCCGGGCAAGGACCTGCTGCAGATTCCCGGTTCAACGCCGTCGCTGACCGCGCTGCCCACTGGCTGCGCCTTCAAGGACCGCTGTGCCCATGCCACGGTGGTCTGCGACACGGCGCCGGCCCAGACGATCGCAGCCCCGCGGACCTGGCGTTGCCACCATCCGCTGAACATGGGCGCCACGACGGCCACGCAGGCGGCACGACCATGAACACCAACGCCGATCCGCACCTGACGCCTGCAGCACACCGGGCAAGGCATGATTCCGTGTCCGACCCGGCACGCTTCATCGCGCTGGACGCGATCACGCGCCGCTTCACGTCGATACCCCCATTCTCCGAGCGGCTGGCCAAGCGCATCACCGGCCAAAAGGCCAGCACCACGGTGGTCCATGCGGTGGAAGACGTGTCGCTGGCGGTGGCCAAGGGCCAGACGCTGGGACTGGTCGGTGAATCGGGTTGCGGCAAGTCGACGCTCGGGCGGGTTGCCGCCGGCATCCTCGGCGCGACCATGGGCGAAACGCGTATCGACGGCGCCGCAGTGATGCGCGGGCGGCGCAAGAACACGACGCGGATCCAGATGGTGTTCCAGGATCCGTTTGCTTCCCTTAACCCGCGCATGCGAATCGGCGACACGATTGCAGAGGGTCCCATTGCGCACGGCCTGGTGAAGAAGTCCGAAGCCGCCGCCGACGTGGCGCGCTGGCTCAAGGCCGTGGGTCTGGACGCCGATGCGGCGCAGCGCTTTCCGCACCAGTTCTCCGGTGGCCAGCGCCAGCGCGTGGCGATTGCGCGCGCACTGGCGATGCGGCCCGACGCGCTGGTCTGCGACGAACCGGTCGCCTCGCTGGACGTGTCGATCCAGGCACAGATCATCAACCTGTTCCTGCAACTGCGCCGAGACCTGAACCTGACCATGCTGTTCATCAGCCACGACCTGAGCGTGGTGCGCCATGTCAGCGATCGGGTCGCGATCATGTACCTGGGGCGCATCGTCGAACTCGGCGCGACTGAACAGATTTTTCGCAATCCCCGCCATCCCTATACCCGCGCGCTGCTCGACAGTGCGCCGCGGCTGGCCGCCGACGGGGCGCCAGCGCCGGAGATCCAGCCGATCAGTGGCGAACTGCCGTCACCGATCAATCCACCGCCGGGTTGTGCGTTTCACCAGCGCTGCGCGTTTGCGCAGGTGCGCTGCCAGCAAGAACGGCCGTTGCTGCGCAGTGTCGATCTGCAGCACGAGGCCGCCTGCCATTTCCCGCTTCAGGAGAGCCAATCATGAACCCATCTTCCAATGACCAGACACCTCCTTGGGACTGGGACGAAGCCCAGTGGCGCCAGCGCGTCAACCACGTACGCGCCGGCCGCAGCCTGCGACCTGCCCAATGGCCAGGTGGCGCACGCTGCGCGGTGGCATTGTCGTTTGACAGCGACCACGAGACCAATGAACTGCGCGACGGCGGCCAATCCATCGGGCGCATGTCCTGGGGTCAATATGGCAGCCGCGTCGGTGTACCGCGGATCCTGGAACTGCTGCAAAAAACCTCCGTTCCCGCGACGTTCTTCGTGCCCGCAGTGACGGCGCTGCTGCATCCGCAAGAACAGGTCCGCGTGGTTGCCGAAGGTCACGAGATCGGCTTGCACGGCTGGATCCACGAACTCAACTCGGTGCTGCCGGAGGCGGTCGAACGCGACCTTTATCTGCGCTCGAGCGACGCGTTGACGAAGATCACCGGAGTGCGGCCGGTGGGCATGCGCACGCCGTCGTGGGACTTTTCTCCGTCAACCCTGAAGATTCAGCGCGAGATGGGCCTGCTTTACGACTCTTCGTTGATGGCCGACAACGACCCGTACGAACTGGAAGAACATGGCGAGCCGACCGGCATCGTCGAATTGCCGGTCGAGTGGATCCGGGACGACGCGGTCTACTTCAACATGAACCGCTTCCAGTCGCTGCGGCCGTATACCGCCCCCACCGCGGTACTGGACATCTTTCGCCGCGAGTTCGACGGGGCCTGGGAAGAAGGCGGGCTGTTCCTGCTCACCATGCATCCCCATGTCATCGGCTACCGCTCGCGCATGTTCATTCTCGAGGAACTGATACAGCACATGCAGGCCAAGGGCAAGGTGTGGTTCGCCACCCACCAGGACGTGGCATCGCATGCAAAGGCAGCAGCCGGCTGACCTGCAACACCGGCCTGTGTCGACCCGCTCCGGCCGCTGGTCGGCCGCCGGAACGGCAGGCTTACGTGATTTCACGGCACTTGGATAGTGAGATCATGCAAGAAGAGTAGCAGTACGTTACGCATAGGGCCCGATTGCGCCATCCCGAGTCGATCTCCCGGTCAACTGCCACTACAGTCGACGCCACAAAGGAGATTGCACTGCATGGTTTTGAGGCACGCTGCGACACGTTTTCTATCGATATGGGCACTGGCCTGCCTGGTGCTGGTCCACACGCCCGCGCTGGCGCGCGAAATGGTCAGCATCAAGGGCAATGTCGTGAACATGCGCTCCGGACCCAGCACCGGCGCGCGGATCCTGTGGGAACTCGAACGCGGCTATCCGCTGGAAGTGCTCGCGCGCAAGGGCGACTGGTTGCAGGTGCGCGATTTCGAGAACGACAGGGGCTGGGTCGCGCGATCGCTGACCGGGCACACGCGGCACCATATCGTCAAGGCGCCGGTCGCCAACATCCGCAGCGGCCCCGGCACCCGCTACCGCATCGTCGGCAAGTCGGAGCGCTACGATCTGCTGCGCACACGCGGATCGCAGAGCGGCTGGGTCAAGGTGCAGAACGCCGATGGCATCACGGGCTGGATCTCGAAGAAGCTGCTTTGGGGCTGGTGACACCCACCGTCATCGGCCGCGACCACGTGCCACGGCGAACCTGGTGACCCACTAGCGCAAAGTCAGGCCCGCTGGCCGCGTTGCACAATGATTTCGGAACCCGCATCCGATGCCAGCGACAATGTCGATCGGCAATGCCGTGCCGTCCTGTCCTGATCCCCGATGCCGAACGACTCTCCCGCCACCGACTCCCCCACACCCGACTCGACGCACTCTTCCGCTCTGGCCCCTCTGAGCATCCCGGTGTTCCGGATGTTGTGGTTCACCTGGCTGGCGGCCAACATCTCGATGTGGATGAACGACGTGGCAGCGGCCTGGCTGATGACCTCGCTGACCACCTCGCCGATGCTGGTGGCGCTGGTGCAGACCGCCTCCACCTTGCCGGTTTTCCTGCTCGGTTTGCCCAGCGGCGCGCTGGCAGACATCCTGGACCGCAAGCGCTTCTTCCTGCTGACGCAATTGTGGGTAGCCGTGGTGGCGCTGTTGCTGTGTGGCGTCGTGTTCGCCGGATGGATGTCGCCACCGCTGCTGCTGGCCATGACGTTTGCCAATGGCATCGGACTGGCGCTGCGCTGGCCGGTGTTTTCCGCCATCGTGCCCGAACTGGTGCCGCGCCACCAGCTGCCTGCTGCATTGGCACTCAACGGCGTCTCGATGAATGCATCGCGCATCATCGGCCCGCTGGTGGCCGGCGCGCTGATCGCCAGTCTGGGCAGCGCCTATGTCTTCATGCTCAACGCGGTGCTGGCGTTGGTGGCGGCTATCGTGGTGTCGCGCTGGAAACGCGAGCCGACCCTGCACCCGCTGGGACGCGAGAAGCTGCTCAGCGCCATGCGTGTCGGCATGCAGTTCATGGCCCAGTCCAAACACCTGCAAGGGGTGCTGGTGCGCATCTGCCTGTTCTTCTTCCATTCGACCGCGCTGATCGCGCTGCTGCCACTGGTGGCCCGCGACCTGCCCGGCGGCGGCGCCGGCACCTTCACGCTGCTGCTGGCGTCGATGGGCGCTGGCGCCATCGTCGCGGCACTGAACATGCAACGGCTGCGCAGCATCTGGTCGCGTGACGGTCTGGTGGTCCGGGGTTCCGCGTTGCAATCGCTGGCGATGGGGGTGGTGGCATTTGCACCCCACGCGGCAATTGCCGCCATCGCGATGGCCATTGCCGGCATGGCCTGGATCACGACCGCCAACACCTTGAGCGTGTCGGCCCAATTCGGCCTGCCCGACTGGGTGCGGGCCCGCGGCATGTCGATGTACCAGATGGCGATCATGGGTGCCAGTGCTGCCGGTGCTGCCATCTGGGGTCAGGTGGCCACGCACTACACCATCACTGCAAGCCTGGTCGTCGCGGCCGCCACCGGCGTGCTGACCATGCTGCTGGCCAATCGCTGGATGTCCGACAGCCAGGCGCAAGACGACCTGACGCCGTCGTCGCTGTTCAAGGTGCCGGTGGTCAAGCAGCCGCCTGGTTCGGGCCGCGTGGTGCTGACAATCGAATACCGGATCGACCCGGCTCGCGCCGACGAATTCCGCGCGCTGATGCGGGTCAGCCGGCGCAGTCGGCTGCGCCACGGCGCCTTGTCTTGGGAGTTGCTGCGCGACATCAACGATCCGGGCTTGTTCATCGAGCAGATCGTCGACGAGTCATGGACCGAACACCTGCGCCGTTTCGACCGCGTGACCACGGCCGACGTTGCGCTGCGCGACCGCAAGCAGGCTTTTCACATCGGCGACACGCCCCCGGTGGTGAAGCGGCGCATCGTCGAATCGGCACCGTCCGACGATCCCCACTGAGCGGGACGCCGCTGGAAGTCACGCAGGAGCGGCGATGCGTCAGCGCCGGCTGATCCGGCTGATCCGGGTATCGGGTTCGGGCTCCGGCTTGGGTGGTCGCTCCGCAGGCTCACGGCTCGGTGGATGTTTGTGGGGAGTATTCATCGCTTCATCATCCAAAACTCTGGCGCGCGCCAGTGCAATTGCAAACGCTTCAACGGCCGGCCCGAGCGGTCCGCACTCGTGCAGTGCCGCCAGCTGGCTGCAGGCATTCTGGCACGCTTACAAGAGATAGTGGCATTGCAATGCCTCAAGGCTATACATTCAAGCCATGAACACACCCGGAAAACCCCACAAGCCGTTCTCGATGATTCGCGAGTTTCAACTCGCCGACTGGTTCACACTGGGCAATGCCTTGTGTGGTACCGGCGCCATCTTCTCGGCCATCTCCTTCGTACAGACCGGTGCCACGCGGCATCTGCATTTTGCAGCGGCGCTGATTCTGGCCGCACTGGTTTTCGATGTGCTCGACGGGCGCGTCGCGCGTTGGCGCCAGCAGGCGTCGAGCCTGGGCCGCGAACTCGACTCGCTGGCCGACGTGATCTCGTTTGGCGTGGCCCCGGCCATGCTGGCCTACGCCAGCGGCATGCAGGGGTTCTTCGACCGCATCGTGCTGGCCTACTTCGTGGCTTGCGGTGTGTCGCGCCTGGCGCGCTACAACGTGACGGCCGAAACCATGTCTGACGACAGTGGCAAGGTCAGCCACTTCGAAGGCACGCCGATTCCGACCTCCGTCGTTCTGGTCGCGCTGCTGGAGGTCGCGGCCTGGACCGGGGCCCTGCGCCAGGACCTGTGGTTCGGTGAAACCAGCATCGCCGGCCTGACGCTGCACCCGCTGGTGCTCCTGTTCGGCCTGTCGGGCTCGCTGATGATCAGCCGTATCCGCATACCGAAACCCTGACAAAAGCAGCACACAGGCCATGGGTCCGACCATCGTATACCGCCAGGAGTCCATCGCGCCGGCGCAATTCCGTGGCCGGGTGCTGCGTGCCGCCCAGGTGCTGGCGTCCGCCGGTTTGAAAGCCGGCGACGTGCTTGCCCTGCTGATGCGCAACAGCCCGCAGATGCTGGAGCTGATGTTGGCGGCGCGATGGCTGGGTGCCCAGTGGTGCCCGATCAACTGGCATTTCAGGACCGATGAGGTGCAGTACATCCTGGACGACAGCAGGGCGCGGGTGTTTGTCGTCGACGGTGATTTGCTGCACGCCCTGCCCGACCTGCGGCTCGATACGATCCCGACCTTCGTGACCCGGTCCGAGGGGGCCAACCTGGCAACATCCTGCGTGATGGACTGGGACCTGGCCCGCGATGCTGCCAGCGAATATGGCGCGCCAGCGCAGACGCCCCGCGGCGCCATGCTCTACACCTCGGGCACGACCGGACGGCCCAAGGGCATCCGCCGTGCGCCGGCCACGGCCGGGCAGGTCGCCAGCGGCCTGGCCGTGTTGCGCCAGGTACTTGGCTTTGCGCCGGGCATGCGTGCGCTGGTCAACGCGCCGATGTACCACAGCGCGCCCAACTCCTACAGCGTGGGCAGCGCCCTCGAAGATGCAACCCTGTTCATCGAAGCGCGTTTCGACGCCGAGCAGACGCTGCGCATGATCGCGCGCCACCGCATCACGCATCTCTATCTGGTGCCCACCATGTATGTACGCATGCTGGCATTGCCGCAAGCCGTACGCGCGGCCCATGACCTGGGTTCGGTGCAGTTCGTGGCATCCACCGGTTCTCCGTGTGCACCGGACATCAAGCGCGCCATGATCGACTGGTGGGGCCCTGTCATCCATGAGTCCTACGGTTCGAGCGAGCTGGGTTACATGACACTGCTCAATAGCGCCGACGCGCTGCGCAAGCCGGGTTCCGCTGGCAAGCCTTTGCCGGGTGTCGCCATGGCCATCCTCGACACGCAGGGCCTGCGCCTGCCCACGGGACAAGTCGGACTGATCCATGTGCACCAGCCGGCTTATGCCGACTTCAGCTACGTCGGCAATGACGATGCCCGCCGCAGCATGGAGCGCAGCGGACTCAAGACCATGGGCGATCTCGGCTATCTGGACGAAGAAGGCTTCCTGTTCATCGTCGACCGCGCCTCCGACATGGTCATCTCGGGCGGCGTCAACATCTATCCGGCCGAGATCGAATCGGTGCTGCAGTTGATGCCCGGTGTGGCCGATTGCGCGGTGTTCGGCATTCCCGATGGCGAGTTCGGCGAGGCACTGGCGGCAGCGGTGCAGCCGCAGCCGGGGGCGGCAATCGATGCAGCGCAGGTGATCGCATTTCTCAAGCCGCAGCTGGCCAGCTACAAGTTGCCGCGCAGGATCGAGTTCGTCTGCGACATGCCGCGCGAAGACACCGGCAAGATCTTCAAACGCAAGCTGCGTGAACCTTTCTGGAGCGGCGTCGCCAGACGGATTTGAGTCGGATTCGGTGCCACGGCGCCGGGTATCAGGCGATCCGTTGCCAGAACCATGCCGTGGCCAGACCGATCAGCAACACCGAGCCACCCCGCACCACAACCGGAACATACCAGCGGCGCGTCACCACCCATTGCGCGAGCAGTACCCAACCCGCCACGGCGAACAACTGCCCCGCTTCGACACCGAGGTTGAACCCTGCCAGGGCCCATCCCAGCAAGCCGTCCGGCGCCGCAGCCTCCAGCAGCAGGCCGGCAAAACCGTAGCCGTGCACCATGCCAAATCCCAGTGCCAGCCACTCGACACGCAAGCCCGGCACCGGGCGCAGGTTGAGCCCCGCCGTGATCCCAATCGACAACGCGATCAACGGCTCCACCCAGGCCGGCGAAGCCTGTGTCAGGCCCAGCGTGGCCAGTGCAAGTGTCACCGAATGCCCGACCGTGAAAGCAGTGATGGTGCGCAGCAAGGCGAACCAGTTGGAGCGGCCAGCCGTTGCCCGGCCCGTCTGCGCAGGCGCGTCCTGCGGCGACAGCGCAGTCCGTTGCCAAAGACGCAGGCGCAGCGGCAACACCAGCGCCAGCAAGAACGCCAGGTGGTCGTAACCCTGCAGCAGATGGTGCATGCCGAGCAGGAAATAGGCCCTCATCGTCGACCAGCGCCCAGCGTCGGAGCGGCCGGTGGATCGGATTCCATCCGGGCTTGCGTCGCGCAGTGTCAGCCCGTCGACCTGCTGCGGTGACATTGTGCTCAGCAGGTCGGTGCCATCGACATGACCGGCCACCAGCAGGCGATGGTTGGCATCTTGTGCCCGAAAAAGCGTGTAGTGCAGGCTCAGCGCCAACGCGCGTGGGCAACGGGCATTTGCAGCAACGCGAAAATAGCTGCCATCGCCGCGCCGCTCCAGGCCATCGG
>JAGPBF010000285.1 GCA_018063505.1 Rhodoferax sp. | reverse complement strand
CTGACGTCCAGGTGTATGCACCTTACGTGTATGACGCGCTCAACGTGATGGTGGCTGCCATGGTCAAGGCCGACTCGGCCGATCCTGCCAAGTACCTGCCTGAACTCAAGAAAACCGAGTACAAGGGTGTGACCGGCAATATCGCTTTTGACGAAAAAGGCGACATCAAGAATGGTGCCCTGACGCTCATGACCTACAAGGGCGGCAAGCGCACCGAACTGGCCGTGATCCGCTAATCCGGTAATCCTGTCAATCTAAAAAAGCCCCGCACTGCGGGGCTTTTTTTCGTCTGCGCGTCGTGCCTGGCGCAAGCAGATCTTGCCCTACGGGTAGCGGCTTGAACCGCCATGACACGCGCAAGACTCCCCATGTGCGGCCGCCACCAGTTCGTCCAGGATGCCGCAGTGTCCATCGCCGGTGCCTTCACATTGGGCGCGCAGCTGGAGCAGCTGCTTTTCCAGCGCCTGCATGCTCTTGAGCCGTGCGCGCACGCGGGCCAGTTGTTCGTCGACCAGCAGGTTCACGTCGCCGCAGTGGGGATCGGGTGCATCCACAAAACCCAGCAGGCGGTTGACCTCTGCCAGCGGCATGTCCAGCGCCCTGCAATGGCGGATGAAGGACAGGCGTTCCAGATGACCCTCCTCGTAGTTGCGGTAGCCGTTGTCGCGTCGTGCAGGCTTGGGCAGCAGCCCCTGCTTCTCGTAGTAGCGAATGGTTTCGACGTCCACGCCGGTGGCGCTGGCCAGTTCCTTGATCTGCACGGCAATGCTTCTTTTCAAATGACGGGTTGACACTGTAGCCGCTCCAGGGTTTCCAATGCCGGTATCGAAAGGAATAACCATGTCTGCCCATTGCTGTGACCACGATACCCCCGGGGTCGAGACCATCGTCAACCTTGCCCGCTATCGCAAGATTCTCTGGATCGCCCTGATCGTCAACGCCACCATGTTCCTGGTCGAGATCGGCGCGGGTGTCCAGGCCGGTTCGCTCTCGCTGCTGGCCGATGCGGTCGATTTTGCGGGTGACGCGCTGAACTATGCCGTTTCACTGGCGGTGCTGGCCTCGGCGCTGGCCTGGCGTGCCCGCGCCGCCATCCTCAAGGCAGTCAGCATGATCGGCTTCGGCTTGTATGTGCTGGGGGCTGCCTTGTGGTCGGTCTGGCACGGTGAGGTGCCCCAGGCGATGACCATGGGTGCGGTTGCGCTGCTGGCGCTGCTGGCCAATGTGGTCGTGGCCTGGATGCTGTATGCCTTCCGCGACGGCGATGCCAATATGCGCAGCGTGTGGTTGTGCTCGCGCAACGACGCCATCGGCAATGTCGCCGTGTTCATGGCCGCGCTCGGTGTGTTTGGTACCGGTTCGGCCTGGCCCGATCTGGTGGTGGCCAGCCTGATGGCGGCGCTGGCCCTGCACGGCGGCTGGACGGTGCTTCGGCAGGCGCGCGGCGAACTGGGCGAGGGCAGTGCCAACGCAGACCACCATGGCCATGTGCACTGAGCCCATGGGTGGTCGCTGGTTGGACTATGTCAACCACGCCGCTTGATCGCGTCGACAACGCGTGCGCGCGGACATTGAGGCTCTTGCTGCCTACCATCCGCCAGATGCGCCGTTTTCTGGTCATGTCGGTGTGCACGCTGGCGCCGTTTCAAGCGCCGCTGCCTTGTTTTTTTGCTTGCGGCAGCGGTAATACACGGCGGCGATCCGTCCGATCGCGGCTCGATGCCCAGCCCCCCGTTCGGACTGGCCATCGACGCCATCGCCTCAACCCTTGAGCAGGTCGCGCGCGACGATTTCCTTCATGATTTCCGTGGTACCGCCGTAGATCCGCTGCACGCGCGCATCGACCCAGGCGCGAGCGATGGGGTACTCGCGCATGTAGCCATAGCCGCCAAACAGCTGCAGGCACTCGTCCAGCACCTTGAATTGCATCTCGGTGCACCAGAACTTGGCCACGCTGGCGGTGGCGGTGTCAATTCGTTCATCATGGCCTTGAAGCCGGCACCCTCTTCGCCCAGCAGCGTGTCGGCGTCGACATCGAGGTCGGTGAAGAACAACTCGCTGGTGTCCTGCGCATGCATGCCCAGCTTGTCCAGGCGCTTGCCGCGGCCGAAGCCCTTGAGCGTTGTGTCCACCAGCAGCAGGCTGACGCCTTTCGCGCCCCGGGAGGGATCGGTCTTGGCGGCCAGCAGCAGCAGGTCGGCGATCTGGCCGTTGGAGATGAAGATCTTCTGGCCTTTGATGCGCCAGCCGCCGGCCCGCGGTTCGGCACGCGTGCGGATTGCGGCCAGGTCGCTGCCGGCACCGGGTTCGGTCATGCCGATGGCGGCGATGACTTCGCCGCTGGCCATGCGTGGCAACCAATGGCGCTTTTGCGCCTCGGTGCCATAGTGCACCAGGTAGGGCGCGACGATGTCGCTGTGCAGGTAGAACAGCGGCCCGGTGGCACCGGCGCGCGCCATCTCCTCCACCGCGATGGCGCTGTAGCTGAAGTGCACGCCGGCTCCGCCGTAGGCCTCGGGCACGGTCAGGCACAACAGCCCGAGTTCACCCGCCCGGGGCCACCGGCATCCGGACGAGCATCACCGCCATGCACCACCTGGCAGACACGGATGGGCGTTATGGCGTCATCAGCATGTGGCTGGGTTCGGGCATGGGCATGGCCACGCTGATCGAGAACCTGTTGCGCTGAACCGAACACGCGCCGAATCGGACCAGCGTACCGTGCGGCAGGCGCTTGCCAGCGAGCGCCGCGCCATCCGCGCCGGGGTTGCGCTGCGCCATCCATCCACGCCCGAGTCTGTCAGCCGCGCGGCTTGTCGCTGTGCGACACCTCGTAGCTGTCGGCGTCGTAGGCCGGCCCCTTCATCAGCCACACGATGATGCTCAATTCCATAACGCATCACTGGGCTGGGGCAGGTCGTTGAACAGCCCCGTCTTGCTCGCCCCTTGTTCTTGATCCGTTGGTTTCGGCAAGCCGATTTGATAAACCAGTCGTGGGTGAGTTCAAGGAGTTTGGAGAAAAACGCTCACTCTCTCAGCGAAATCGGGTAGCGGAAAATGGCGCCAGGTCGATGACGGATTCGCGCCCCGCCACCTGGTCGGCCACCACCATGCCACTGAGGCCTCCCAGCGTCAGGCCGATATGTTGATGGCCAAAGGCGTAGATCACGCGCGCGGAATCGCGCGCGCGACCGAGCACCGGCAGGCCGTCGGGCAGTGTTGGCCGCAGTCCCAGCCATGGCGAAGCGGGTTCACCCAGCGCGGGCAAGGCGCGTTGCGACGAAAAATGCAACAGGTCCAGCAAACCCTGATGCTTGCGCGCACCCAGGCCCGCAAGTTCCACGGTGCCCGCCACCCGGATGCCCTGGTCCATCGGTGTCATATAGAAGCCGCGCTCGGCCCAGCCGATCGGCCGCGAAATCAGCTGCGAACTGCCGGGATACATCAGGTGGTAGCCACGCTCGGCCTCCAATGGCACGCGGTCGCCGCATTGCAGCGCCAGCGCCCGGGAGTGGATACCGGCGCACAGCGCGGCATAGTCGAACTGCGCGTGCGCGTCGGTGCTGCCCAGCACCACGCCATCGGCCAGGGTTTGGATGCGATTCACCTGCACAGGGCGGACCTGCATGCCCGCTGCGACGAGCCAGTCTTGCAACGCGTGCAGGAACGCCGAAGGATCGGTCAGGTACCAGGAGCCTTCGAACAGCGCGCCGCGCTCGAACAATGGCTGCAGCGAGGGCTCCAGCGACGTTATTTCGCTGCCGCAGAGGATGCGCGACTTCACGCCCAGGCTGCGGCGCAACTCCAGCGTCGGTCTGGAAGCCTCGAATGTGGCCGCACTGGAGTAGAGATACAGGCATTCGCGCCGGCGAATGTAGGCATCCAGGCCGGCTTGCGCGACCAGGTCGGAATAACCCCCCTGTGCACGCCCCAGCAGCGTGGCCAGCGCAGTGGCCGAACGGGTATAACGCGCGGTGGTCGAATTGCGCAAGAAGCCGATCAGCCACGGCAGCAGTTGCGGCAGGTAAGCCCAGCGCAGGCGCAAGGGGCTGGTGGCCGACAACAGGTAACGCGGCAGATCGCGAAACACCGAGGGGTTGTTGACCGGAATGCAGGCATAGTTGGCAAACGTTCCCGCATTGCCGAACGATGCACCACCCGCCGCTCCTGCGGGGTCATGCAGCGTGACCTGATGGCCGTCGCGCATCAACCAGTAGGCCGACGACAGACCGACAAAACCTGCTCCGATGACTGCGACGCGTGCCATTGCCTGCCTTCTTGTTCATGCAC
>JAGPBF010000284.1 GCA_018063505.1 Rhodoferax sp. | reverse complement strand
CTTTCACCGTGCCAAAGCGCGAGCCGCGGCTCATCGCTGCCATGCCGCGCACGCCATGTGGCGGGTATTTGCAGGCGGCCACTGCCGCACGCGCCTCGTCGGCGTTCTGCACAAACGGGAACATGACCGTCTGCGCGCCGGCATCGAGCACCCGCTTGACCATGACCGTGTCGTTCCAGGGCACACGGGTAATCGGCAGCATCGGTGTGCCGGCCACGGCCTGCAACATCCGCACCAGCGAATCCAGGTCCAGTGGCGTGTGCTCCATGTCGACCACTGTCCAGTCGAAGCCGACGCAGCCCAGGGCCTCGGCCATCAGCGGCGAGGCGGCCATGGCAAATGTGCCCACGGGATATCCGGCCGGGAGGTCCTTGCGCGCGAGCAGGTTCTTGAAGGGGTTTTGCATGATGGCGGGCGGGTGTTCAGTAAATGACGGGTTCTGGCGTGGCCTGGGTGCCCTGCAGAAAATCGAAGTCGCAGCCTTCGGGCGCCTGCGTCACATGCTGCTGGTACAGGCGGGTGTATCCACGCGCAACCGGTGGTGCCGGCGCCGTCCAGGCGGCACGCCGGCGCGCCAGTTCTGCATCGGACACCTCGAGCTGGAGCGAACGTGCCGCCACGTCGAGCGTGATCGTGTCGCCGGTGCGCACCAGGGCCAGCGGACCCCCGATGGCGCTCTCAGGTGCAATGTGCAAAACGCAGGTGCCGTAGTGGGTGCCGCTCATGCGCGCGTCGGACAGGCGCAACATGTCGCGCACGCCGGCCTTGAGCAGCTTGGTCGGGATCGGCAGGTTGCCCCATTCCGGCATGCCCGGAGCGCCGACCGGGCCGGCATTGCGCAGCACCAGCACGGTGTTTTCGTCGCAGTCGAGATCCGGCTGCGCCATGGCGGCGAGCATCTGCGGCTGGCTGTCGAAAACCAGTGCCCGGCCGCTGTGGCGCAACAACTTTGCTGACGCGGCGCTGGGTTTGATCACCGCGCCTTCGGGTGCCAGGTTGCCGCGCAGTACCGCCAGCGCACCTGCCTCGGTGACCGGATTCGACAGCGGGCGGATCACGTCCGGGTCGAGCGTGCGCGCTTGGGCGATGTTGCTGCCAACACTGAAACCGCTGACCGTCAGGGCGTCGAGGTCGAGGTAGTCGCGGATCTCGTGCATCAGCGCCGGCAGGCCGCCGGCGTAGTAAAAATCCTCCATCAACCGGTCTCCGCTCGGAAACAGGTTGGCCAGTACCGGCACCTTGCGGCCCATGGCATCGAGGTCGTCCAGGGTCAACCCGACACCGGCGCGTCGCGCCATCGCAATGATGTGCACCGCCGCGTTGGTCGAGCCACCCAGAGCCATCTGCACCGCCAGGGCGTTCGAGAAACTGGCGCGCGTGAGCAGGTGCGATGGCTTGAGGTCTTCCCAGATCATCGCCACGATGCGTTCGCCGCAGTCGGTGGCCATGCGGGTATGGGCCGAATCCATGGCGGGAATCGAACTGGCTCCGGGCAACGTCAGGCCCAGTGCCTCGGTCATGCCGGTCATCGTGGATGCGGTGCCCATGGTGTTGCAGGTGCCGGGCGCGCGGGTCATGCGCGACTCCAGGTGCTGCCATTCCCGGTCGTCGATATTGCCGGCCTGGTATTCGTCCCAGAACACCCGGGTGTGGGTGCCGGCACCGACGACGCGCGACACGCCATCCTTGACGTGGCGGTCGTTGAGCATGGTGCCGGCCGGGCAGAACAGCGTGGGGATGTCCATGCTGATGGCGCCCATCAGCGTACCGGGTGTCGTCTTGTCGCAGCCCGCCAGGATGACGACACCGTCACACGGCAAGCTGCGCAGCAGTTCCTCGACTTCCATGGCCAGGAAGTTGCGATACAGCATGGTTGTCGGTTTGACCATCACCTCGCCCAGGCTCATGGCCGGCAGTTCGACCGGGAAGCCGCCGGCCAGCAGGATGCCGCGCTTGACCGCCTCGGCACGTTCACGCAGGTGGGCGTGGCAGGGAGACAGGTCACTCCAGGTATTGATGATCGCCACCATCGGGCGCTCCATCATGTCTTCACGCCGCACGCCTTGCTGCTGCATGCGCTGGCGGTGCGCGAATCCGCGCATGCCGGTGTCGGAAAACCAGCGCCGGCTGCGCAGCTGGTCCAGGGTTTTGAAGGGGGGTGTTTTCACGGATGGCGCTGGTCTTTGTTAGCGCTAACATTAACAATCGAATGTTCAAATGTCATCATGACAAACCCTAACAAGTCATCTATATCACCTGGTGTGACGCAAGGCGCTCGGAGAAGCGGGCGCAGCCACGGCAGAGCCACGCAGGCAACGGTTGCAGCGCAGGCAGGCGTCACGATGATGACGGTTTCGCGGTTTCTGCGTGCGCCCGATCAGGTGGCGCCAGCCACCGCCGACAAGATTCGCGCTGCGCTGGCCAGCACCGGCTACACCCCGAACAAGAACGCCGGCATGCTCGCCGGCAGGCGTTCGAGCATCGTCGCGGTCATCGTCCCCAGCATCGCACAGCCGACCTTTGCAGAGACCGTGCAGGCCCTCGGCGAAGGATTGCAGGGCAGCGAATTGGAACTTTTGCTGGCATCGACCAACTACCAGCCCGGACGCGAGGAGCAGCAGATCCGGGCGGTGCTGGCCTGGTCGCCGTCAGCACTGGTGGTGACCGGCCGAAACCACAGCCCGGCAGCGCAGGCCCTGTTGCAGCAGGCACGCGCCGGTGGTGTTCCGGTCGTCGAGATCTGGGATTTCGACCCGCGCGACAAGGACGTGGTGCAGATCGGCTTCAGCCACACCGCGGTGGGTGCTCTGATGGCGAAGTACCTGATTGGCCGCGGGTACCGCGACCTGGTGTATGTCGACAACAGCGTGTCCGAGGATTTCCGGGCCCATGAACGCGGCAAGGCTTTCGTCGCCACCGCCCGCAAGTCGCGCGCACGTGTCCGTGTCGTGCCGATGCCGCCGCTCGATCCGATGGCCGCGGGTCGCGCCGTGCTGCAGCAACTGCAGCAGCGGCAGGAATTGCCCCGCGCGATCGCGTTCACCAGCGACTTTCCCGCCGCGGGTGCCTGGCTGCAGGCGCAGGAGTCCGGCATCGCCGCGCCAGGGCAGCTGGCGATGCTCGGATTCGGCGACTACCCGATATCGGCCCAACTCGGGGCCGGGCTGAGCACCGTCAGTGTCGATCGCCGCGCGCTCGGCGCCCTGTGCGCGCAGCAGGTGCTGTCGATGCTGCATCAGGGTTCGGCGGCGCCGGTCACACTGGAGCAACGGGAAATCAGGCCGCGGATATTGGAGCGGGGGAGCACCTGACCTTCCCCCAGCTGCGTCAACCCGGCAAGTTGCAGGGCGCGATCATCCACGCCGCCGTGCTGCGCCACAGACGGGCAAGCTCCTCGGGACGGCGGTCAGCTTATATCAGTCTGTGGTGATGCGGGCGGTCTTGATGATCCGGCCCCAGCGGTCAACCTCGCCTTTGAGAAAAACCGCGAACTCATCGGCACCCTTGGCGCTGACCCGGAAGCCTTGCTGCGTGGCGCGTTCAGCAATGTCCGGGCTGGCCATGATCTTGACCAGTTCGGCGGACAGCCGCTGGACAATCGGCTCCGCGGTCTTGCCCTGCACCATCACCGCAGTCCAGTTCTCGACAAGCAGTGCGGGCATACCAGCCTCGGCCGTGGTCGGCACGTCAGGCAACATCGGGTGGCGAGCACTGCTGCACAAGGCCAGTGCGCGCAGTTTGCCAGCGCGGACATGGGCAACGGATTCCGGGAAGTTGGAGAAAAGGATGTCTATCTGCCCGCCGATAAGATCGGCGATCGAGGGTGCGCCGCCGCGATAGGGGACATGCGTCATGCCCGATTGGTTGATGTCGTTGAACAGCGCCATGGTGAGGTGGGGCGGAGTTCCGTTGCCGCTGGAACCGCAGTTCAGCGCCCGCGTCTTGGCGACCTTCATCAGATCGCGCAGGTCGGTGATGGTGCTGTTGGCGGGCACGACCACCAGCATCGGGGAGCCCGCCAGCAGCGCCAGCGGTCGCAGGTCCCTGAGCAACTGATACGGCGCGTCGGGGAACAAGGTGGCGTTGGCGGCGTGCGTCAGTGTGATGGCCAGCAGGCTGGTTCCGTCGGGCTGCGATTTCGCCACCAGATCGGCGCCGATCTGGGCATTTCCGCCGGCCTTGTTTTCGACGACCACAGGAATTTTCAGAGCCTCTGCCAGTTTTTGACCAACGGAGCGCGCCATCACGTCGGTCAGGCCACCGGGTGGAAACGGCACCACATATTTCATGGTCATACCGGGCCGGGGGAAATCCTGGGCCAGTGCCAAGGCGGGTATGG
>JAGPBF010000283.1 GCA_018063505.1 Rhodoferax sp. | reverse complement strand
TCCGGACGACCGCAAGCTCCCGATAACCGATCCCGCAATGGCGCTGTCGCAGGCGGACCAGCGGTACGAGCATGAGTTCCGCATGCGCCACGCCGATGGCAGCTACCGCTGGATGCGTACCGCCGGGCAGGTGAAGGAGCGGGACGAACAGGGTCATCCGATACGCATGGTCGGCATCCGGACCGACGTGACCGACCGCATCCATGCAGAACACGAACGTCGGCAGATGTTCGAACGCATCTCGGACGCGCTGGTCGGGGTCAACACCGACTGGGTCATCACGTACGCCAACGCGCGTGCCGGCAGGTTGCTGGGCCATGCGGTCGAAGACCTGGTTGGCAAGAACGTGTGGTCGCTCTTTCCGCAGAGCAGCGGTCACCAGTTCCAGCCGGTTTACGAGCGGTGCATGGCCAGCCAGCGGCCGGAAGTGTTTGAAGAGCACTACGAACCGGCAGGTGTCTGGTACGAAAGCCACATCTATCCTTCACCCGAAGGTCTTTCGATCTACTTCCGCGACATCACGGATCGCAAAAAGAGCGAAAAGGCCTTGATCGATGCCAAGGATCAGGCCGAGAACCTGATCAACGGCGCCAATGTCATGGTCGTCGGCCTCGACGCAAGGGGCCAGATCACGATCTTCAACAAAGCCGCACAGGAACTGACTGGGTACACCATGGCCGATCTGGCCGGCCTGAACTGGTTCGACGTGCTGGTGCCCCGGGAGCGGTATCCCGAAGTGCACGCGGAGTTCGCGCGCCTCTCCAGTGGCGGCTTGCCGGCTCAATTTGACAATCCGATCCTCACGAAATCCCATGAAGAGCGGCAGATTTCGTGGCAAAACTCCGTGTTGCGCGACGGCGATGTCGTGACCGGAATCCTGTCATTCGGCATGGACGTCACCGCGCGCAATCGGGCCGAGTTGGCGCTGGCCGAGAGCAGGGAGCAATTCGAATTGCTGGCCCGCCATTCGCTGCAGGGTATTGCGCTGGTGCGCACTGCGCAAATGAGCTATGTCAACCCGGCGTTCTGCACCATTGCAGGGCGCAGCGCCGCAGAATTGTCGCGCCTGTCGATCACGCAGATGCTGCAATGGATCCATCCGGACGACCGCGAGGGATCACGCCATCGCCAGCGCCGCAGGCTGGCCGGTCAGTCGGTGGACGAAGTCAACGAAATCCGGATCCTCACCGGCCAGGGTGAATGGCGCTGGATCCAGCTGGCCACCCGCAGCATCACGATGTCGGGCGCGCCCACGCTGATAGCGATGGTGCTGGACATCCACGACCGGCGCCAGGCCGAAGACGCCTTGCGTACCAGCGAAGAGCGTTTTCGAAGCGCCTTTGACGCCTCTGCCGTCGGCATGGGCTTGACAGCGCTGGACGGCCGCTGGATGCAGGTCAACCCTTCGCTGTGCCGCATCGTCGGCTACTCTGCCCAAGAGTTATGCCGGCATACGTTCATGGAGATCACCCATCCCGACGACCTGGCGGACGACCTGCTTGAGGTGGAGCAATTGCGTACCGGACGCATACCCCACTTCACGAAGGAAAAACGGTATCTGCACCGCGACGGCCATCCAGTCTGGGTCAACCTGACCATGGCCCTGGTGCACGACGCCAGTGGGCGGCCCTTGCATACCGTGGCGCATGTCGAAGACATCAGTGAACGCAAGCGTCTGGAACAGGAACTGCGCGATAGCGAAGAACTGATGCGCCAGATGGCGGAATCGGTCAGCCAGATGTTCTTCCTGGCCGACCTGTTTGAACACCGCTTCCTGTACGTCAGCCCGGCTGCCGAAGCCGTGCTCGGCTGCCGGCCGGCCGACCTGCTGGCCGACCCTGCGGTCTGGCGACAAAGCATCCATCCCGATGACCGGGAGCGGGTTGCACAAGTCGTCCAGCAGGGTATGCGCGACGGCCGATACGACATCCAGTTTCGCATTGCGACCGCGCCGGACGTCGTGCGCTGGGTCCATGCACGCAGCTTTCCGGTGATAGGCGCACACGGCAAGCCGTATCGCATTGCCGGTGTCGTCGAAGACATCACGGCACGCAAGATACTGGAGATCCGGGAAGAACAGGAGCATGCCATCCTGCAGTACCTGGCCAGCGGACGCCCGATTGCCGAGGTTCTCGAGAAATTCGTGCTCGGTTATGAAACCATGTTGCCCGGCATGCACGGCTCGATCCTGCTGATGGACCCCGATGGTATGCATTTGCGCCATGGCGCGGCACCCCATCTCCCGCTTGCGTTTTGTGAAGCGGTAGAAGGCCTTGCCATCGGCCCGCTGGCAGGCTCTTGCGGCACGGCCGCTTTCACCGGCGAGGCGGTGATGGCGACCGACATCGCATCCGACCCGCGCTGGATCGGGCACCACGAACTGGCCCTGGAAAACGGTCTGCAGGCGTGCTGGTCGGTGCCCATCAAGGGAGCCCAGGGAAAGGTGCTGGGAGCTTTTGCTTTCTATTTCGACCACCCGCGCCAACCATCGGACGCCGAAGCGCTGGCCATCGCGCACGGCGCCCAGCTTGCAAGCCAGGTCTTGCAGCGCCACCTCGCTGTGCAGGGCCTGCAGCGCAGCGAGGAACGTTACCGGACCGTGGTCGAATGGTCGCCGATGGGAATCATGATTCACCAGGCGGGTCGGATCGTGTTCTGCAATCCGGCGGCACTGGAGACACACGGCGCCACCACAACGCAGGAGATGATCGGCAGGCAGGCGCTCGATCTCGTTCATCCGCAGGATCGCGCCACATTTGCGCGACTGTCCAAACACGTGCTCGAAGACAATCAGTCGACAGAAGAGACGGAAATACGTGCCTTGCAGATCGACGGCAAGCTCATCGATCTGCAGATCAAGATGGCGCCAACGCTGTTCGATGGCAACGCCGCCGTTCAGGTCGTGATGTTCGACATCACCGAACGCAAACGCGCACAGGCCGAGCTGCGCAACAGCCAGCGGCAATTGCGGGTGCTGTCGTCTCGGGTACTGGCGGCCCAGGAAACCGAACGACGCCGTGTCGCGCACGAACTGCATGACGAACTGGGCCAGTCGCTGACGGCGATCAAGATCAACCTGCAATCGCAATTGCGGCTGGCCAGCGGCGAATCCGGAGAGCTCTTTGCCGAAAACATCCGCATCGTCGAGCAGGCTCTGCAAGAGGTTCGCAATCTGGCCTTGGCGCTGCGGCCTTCCATGCTCGACGATCTGGGTCTGGTATCGGCATTGCGCTGGCTGACCAACCAGGTGCGGCAGCGCAACACCATGGATGTCCAGCTCGAGGTGTCCGACGGCGTCGGGCGGTTGGCGCCCGATCTGGAGACCGCCGCCTTTCGAATCGTCCAGGAAGCCTTGACCAATGTGGAGCGCCATGCCGGCGCCAGCAAGGTCGAAGTCTCGGCAAGCATCGACGCCGACCGGACACTGGTCGTGCGCATCAAGGACGATGGCGCCGGTTTCGATGTGGCGGCGATGCGCGAACGTGCCACCAGCGGTGCCAGCATGGGTGTGCTGGGCATGTCGGAGCGTGCTTCGCTCGCCGGCGGCGCGCTGACCATCGAGGCCAGCGCCGGAAAAGGCTGCTGCGTCACGCTGCGTTGCCCGCTGGCGGATCCTGGCAACCATTGATACCGCCATGAATCTCGATTTCACCGCCATCCTGTGGGAGCACAATCCCGACGCCCAGCCACCAGCGCTGCGCAGCGGCGCAGAGGTGCCGCCGGCATGAGTACAGTGCGCATCATCCTGGCCGACGACCATGTGCTGTTGCGCGCCGGTCTGCGCAAGCTGGTCGATGCCATCGACGGTGTCATCGTGGTGGGCGAGGCCAAAGACGGCCTGTCCCTGCTGGCACTGGCCGACGAACTGCAACCCGACCTGGTGCTGATGGACATCGCAATGCCGGGACTCAACGGACTGGAGGCAGCGGCCCGGCTGGCCCGGTCGATGCCGCACACCAAGGTGCTGATGCTGTCGATGCACCAGAGCGAGGAATACGTGCGCCAGGCCCTCAAGAGTGGCGCCAGTGCCTACCTTCTCAAGGACGCCGCGCCGGTCGAACTGGAGTTGGCGATCCGCGCCGCATTGCGCGGCGAAACCTATCTCAGTCCGGCGGTTTCCCGTGGCGTGGTCAGCGACTATGTGCAGCGCCTGCGGGGCGAGCCCGATTCCGGCAGCGGGCTGACGCCACGTCAGACCGAGGTATTGCAATTGATCGCCGAAGGTCTCAGTACCAAGGACATCGCGCGCCGGCTCGGTCTTGCTGTCAAGACAGTCGAGACCCACCGCACACAACTGATGAAGCAACTCGACATCCACGAGATAGCCGGATTGGTGCGTTATGCCCTGCGG
>JAGPBF010000282.1 GCA_018063505.1 Rhodoferax sp. | reverse complement strand
ACAGGGAAGACACCTTGCGCAAGGTGCAGGACTCCTGGTTGTTCCGCAAGCAGGTCCGGTTTGCTGCGTTGACGCTGGCTACGGTCACGCCCGAAAACGCCCAGGGCCTGAACGCGATGGCGCGCGAATTGCTGCATTTTTCGCCCGAATCGCGGGTGATCGAGAAACTCATCGACAGTGACCTGGCGCTGGGTCGGCGGGACGATGCCGCCTATTTCATGCTGCGTTACCGCAACGCATTTCCTGCCGACTATGAGCGCTGGAAGGCGCGCAGCACATATTCACCTTTGCCGGAGCTGCCGCCACCGGCCCCCTGAACACCTGCCGCGCATCGCGCCGCAAGCGGGCAACTACCCGGCGATGAAACTGCCCGACTGCCCGCCGTGTTTCTGCAGCAGCCGGATGTCCGACATCGTCATCCCGCGGTCCACCGCCTTGCACATGTCGTAGATGGTGAGCAGCGCGACCTGCACGGCGGTCAGGGCTTCCATCTCGACGCCGGTCGGGCCTACGGTTTCGACGGTAGCGCGGCAGATGATGTTGGCCGGGTGCGTGGCATCGGCCTGCACCGTCTCGAATTCGATCGCGACCCGGGTCAGTGCCAGTGGATGGCACAAGGGGATCAGGTCGCTGGTTTTCTTGGCCGCCTGGATGCCGGCGATGCGGGCAATTCCCAGCACGTCGCCTTTCTTGGCCGTACCCGATTCGATGATTGCCAGCGTCGCAGCATGCATGTCGATACGCCCGCCGGCGATGGCCGTACGGTGCGTGCTGGCCTTGGCCGCCACGTCGACCATGTGGGCCTGGCCTTGTGCGTCAAAATGGGTAAGGGTATTCATTGCGGTGAGGGCATGCGGTAAGGAGTTGTCACTCGGGCAGGCCTTGGGGCGGATGCAACTGGATACCCGCACTTTACGAACCATTTGCCTGCGTGTTGCATCATACGACCATGCCCCTGCCATTGCGTTACCGCCATCTGCCAGCTGCTTTTGCCAAAATGGCTTTGCTGCATGGACGCCGTCTGCTGGCCGCTGCGCTGGCGGCCCAACTGACTTGCGCGCCGGTGTTGGCGCAGCAAGCCGGTACCGGCTCCTTGCCCAACAGCGCGCGCTCCACCGCCAGCCAGCTGCCGGGCATGGGGGACGCCAGCGAGTTGACCGCCAGCGCCGAGCGGCGCCTGGGGGATCGCATTGCGCGCGAGATCTTTCGCGACCCGGACTACATCGACGATCCGGTGCTGGCCGAATATGTCGATGGCATCTGGCAGCCGCTGCTCAAGGCCGCGCGCAGCCGGGGCGAGATGTCGGACGAACTGCAGCAGCGGTTCGCCTGGCAGATCTTGATGGGCCGCGACCGCAGCGTCAACGCGTTTGCGCTGCCGGGCGGTTACCTGGGGCTGCATCTGGGCCTGATCGCGGTCGTGTCCAGCCGTGACGAACTGGCCTCGGTGCTGGCGCATGAACTCAGCCATGTCACGCAACGCCACATTTCGCGCCTGACCACCAAGCAGAACGCGCAGACGCCCTGGATCATTGGCGCGATGATCCTCGGCGCACTGGCGGCCAGCAAGAATCCGGACGCGGCCGGTGCGCTGTTCACCGGCGGGCAGGCGGTGGCGATGCAGAACCAGCTCAACTTCTCGCGCGACATGGAACGCGAGGCCGACCGGGTCGGGTTCGGTGTCATGAGCGATGCCGGCTTCGAACCCCAGGGATTCGCGTCGATGTTCGACAAGTTGGAGGCGGCCTCGCGGCTCAACGACAACGGTGCGTTTCCGTACCTGCGCAGTCACCCGCTCACATCCGAGCGCATCGCCGACATCCGGGGTCGCCTGCCGCTGGGTGTGACCGGCCACATGGTGCCGCCCATGAAGCCGGACCACGCCATGATCAGCGCGCGGGCGCGGGTGTTGTCCAACTACACCACGATCGAGGCCTTGCGCGCGCTGGTCGAACAGGCCAAGGCGCCCAGGCTTGCGGAGCAGCCGGTCGCGGTGCAGGCCGGCACCCTGTATGCCGCGGCGCTGGCGTCGGCCCAGATGCGCGAATTCGATTCGACTCCCGCATGGACAAATCGGCTGGCAGTGCTGGTCAAGGCCGATGCATCGGCACAACGACTGGCCACCCTGCTCGATATAGAGCTGGCATTGCTGGCCGGAAAACCCGCCGCCGAAATCGTGCCCTCGGGGCGTGCCGAATTGATGCTGATGGCCCAGGTGTGGATGCGCCAGGGCCGGGCAGCGCAGGCATCGGCGGCATTGCAGGCATGGGCTGCGGCCCATCCGCGTGATGCGGGTGCCTGGCAGATGCTGGGGCGCGCCAACATGGCACAGGGGCAGGTGTTGCGCGGCATCCGGGCCGAGGCAGAAGCCCAGGTGGCGCTGCTCGACTATGCCGCGGCGATGGACCGGTTCAAGGCGGCGCAAGGGCTGGTCAGGGACGCTGCCGCCGGTGTCGGTGTCGACCATATCGAGGCGTCGATCATCGACACCCGGGCGCGCCAGGTGCAGCTACTGCTGCGGGAACAGGCGCTCGAGCGCTGATTCGATCAGCAGGCCCAGCACCGAGTAGATCAGCGAGCCAATCAGTGCGGCGCCAAAGCCGCTGACAGCAAAGCCGTCGAGAATGCCCGATGCGGCCCAGAACATCAGCGCATTGATGACAAACAGGAACAGTCCGAGCGTGACCACCGTAACCGGCAAGGTCAGCACCACCAGGATCGGGCGCAATATCGTGTTGAACAGGCCGATCACCAGCGCGGCAATCAAGGCGCTGCCAAAACCCGAGACCGCAACTCCGCCGTAAAGTGTGGTCAGCAGCAGCAATGCGGCGGCGCTGAGCAACCATTTGACAATCAGTTTCATGCGGGGCCAGCATACCATTGCCCGGACCGCGCCCGGTCTTGCTGCCGCGTGGCAAGATCCGGGATTGAAGAGCATTCCCATGACAGGCATTCACATCACCGATATCGAGTCGGCCATCAACCACTGGCGCGAGAAACAACCGTCGGTTGACGGCGTCACGCTGTCGCCACAGGTTCGCGCGCTGGCCGAGGTCTACGCGCTGATGGTGTACCACCACGAGACGCTGGCCGATGAATTCACGTTTCCCAAAGACGCCCTGGCCGCCTGGATGGCGTGGTACGACACAACGCCCGATACGCCGTGTATTGCCATTTGTTCCACCAGCCAGGGCGACGAGACGTGCAAGGGATGCGGGCGCAGCTTCGACGAGGTGCAGCACTGGACCGAGATGCGCCCGGTCGAGAAACGCGCGACCTGGCGCCGCATCAGCCTGGACGGTACGGCATGGCGTTTCAACCGGTATGCCGAGCGGGCCGCCGAGCGCCGGCCGACCCGCGACGCCTGACTATTTCCAGCGCAGCGGCTCGAGCGTGACGCTGTGCTGATCGTCGCCCAAGGTCAGCGCGCCTTCCTGCACGGTGGCCTGCAATTGCATGCTGCGTTGGGCCAGTGCCACCAGCGCCTGTGACTGCACTGCCGGCAGACGGTACACGCTCAGGTTGCGTGGGCGCGAGAGTTTGTTCTCGATGCCGCGCCACCAGATCTCCGCGGCATGGCTGAAGCAGTACAGCACCACCTCGTCGGCCTTGCCGCAAGCCTTGAGCAGCGGTTTTTCCTCGGGTTGGCCGACCTCGATCCAGAGCCGGGTCTGGCCGGTGAAGTCGCGCAGCCAGGCATCGGGTTCGTCCGGATCGGACAGTCCGGCGCCGAAGGCCAGTGTTGCATCGCCATTACATACCGACTGCAACTTGTGCGCCTGCAGCGCCAGCGCGACCAGCCGCACCATCATGCGTTCGTCGGTCTCACTGGGATGGCGCGCCAGCGTCAGCGTATGGTCGGCGTAGTAGCTGTTGTCGATGTCGGCAATCTGGAGGTGGGCGCGAAAGACTGTGGATTTGAGTGCCATGGCCTGGGTGCTCAGACGCGCCGCGCCAGCACCGCTGCCATGCCGGTGTAGCTGGCCGGCGTCATGGCCAGCAGGCGGTCCTTGTCGGCTTGCGGGATGGCCAGCGCTGCTATGAAGCCCTGCATCAGTTCACGTGTCATCGGCGCGCCGCGGGTGAAGGCCTTGAGCTGCTCGTACGGTTCGGGCAGGCCATGGCGGCGCATCACGGTCTGGATCGGCTCGGCCAGCACTTCCCAGGCGGCATCCAGATCCGCCGCGATCGCCACCGCGTTCAGTTCTAGTTTGCCCAGGCCGGCGGCCAGCGACTCGTAGGCCAGCAGTGCATATCCGATTGCGACGCCCATGTTGCGCAACACGGTGGAGTCGGTCAGGTCGCGTTGCCAGCGGCTGATCGGCAGTTTCTCGCTCAGATGGCGCAACAGCGCAT
>JAGPBF010000106.1 GCA_018063505.1 Rhodoferax sp. | reverse complement strand
GACCATGCCCTTGTGCGTGACGGCATCAAGCTGCTGCTCACCGCCATTCTGGGCAAGGTGAGTTTCCTGGAAGCAGAGGACGGGCATTCGCTGATGCGCGTGCTGCACCAGCATCCCATCATCAGGCTTGGACTGGTAGACCTGAACATGCCGGGCATGGAGCGCGGTTTCCGGCTCGCCGAGCTGGCGCGCGAATATCCGGGGCTGCCGCTGGTTGTGGTCTCGGCGCTGACATCGCCCGACGTGGTGCGCCGCACCCTGGACATCGCGAGCGTGTTCGCCTTCGTGCCCAAGAGTGCGAGCTCCGAACACATGGGAGCTTCCATCGTGGCGGCGATGCAGGGGATCAAACTGCCGTTCACGCAAATGCTGGCCAGCGGCAAGCCCGCCGACGTCAATCTCACGCCGCGCATGCGAGAGGTGCGCAATCTGCTGCGCCAGGGCATGAGCAACAAGCTCATCGCCAGCCGCCTGGGTATCAGCGAAGGTACCGTCAAGAACCACATGAGCGAGATCTTCCGGGCGCTCCACGTGTCCAACCGTACGCAGGCGGCGCAGCTCGACCTCGACAGCCTGTGACCGCGGCGCCCGACACCAAGGCTGACCCGGAGGACAGCGCACACACGGTCGCGTCGTTCTGGGTATTGCGCGCGTGTGAGCTGCTGGTTGCGCTGATGTTTTCCACTGCATTGCCCTGGCAGCGTTCGTTTGGATGGTTTGCCCTCATAGCCGGCCTCGGTACTTTGCGCTGGATCCATGTGAACAGTGCGCGCTTTCGTGCCTTGCCCAGGGTGCGGCGCAGGCGCGCCTATCGCATCCATGTGTGGGTGCTGATGTCGTTCGTGGGCAGTGCGGCCTATTTCCTGTACATACCGGGCAACCTGCCAATGCAGGCGGTGCTGCTGTGTTACCTGCTCGGAAACGCGACGCTGATCGCCGTACGTCTCACCGGTGATGTCGTGCGCACGGCGATTGCGTTGTGCCTGGCCGTTTTGCCGACCTCGCTGCGGGCCATCATCGAGGGTGCGCAGGACAATCTGCTGCTGATGATGATGGGGTGGGGCGGACTCCTGATGACCGTCAGCATGGTCTTCATGTCGCGGGCACAGGAGCGCAAGGTGCAGTACCAGTACGAACAGCGCCGGCGTGCGGAGAGCGCCGCCGACACAGTGGCTGCGCTGGGCCTGGCCAAGTCGCGCTTCTTTGCCGCTGTCAGCCACGACCTGCGCCAGCCCGTGCACGCGATCGGCTTGTACCTTGATCCGCTCGTGAAGCTCAGCCAGGCCGCCGGTGACCGGGATGCACTGCGCGCTGTTGAAGGCATACGCCAGTCGTGGAGGGCGCTCGATGACCTGCTGTCGCAGGTGCTCGACCTCACACGCATGGATTCCGGCGTGGTGCAACCCGACCTCCAGCCGGTGGAGGTGGCGCCACTGGTGCGCGGCCTGGTGATGCAACACAGTGCTGCGGCTGAGCGAAATGCAGTGCGCATCGTGGCGCTGGTCCGGCCGGGCCTGTATGCGCTGGCCGACGACCTCATGCTCAACCGCGTGTTGTCCAACCTGCTGGACAACGCCATCAAGTTCTCTCCGCCGGGGGCTTCGGTGGTGGTGGCGTTGCGCCGGGGGCAGGACCATTGGCGGCTGCAGATTCGCGACGCCGGCATTGGCATTGCACCCGCCGTGCAGGGCAAGATATTCGATGAGTTCGTGCAGCTCGATAACGACGCGCGCGACCGCCGGCGGGGACTTGGGCTGGGTTTGGCCATTGCGAAGCGGTTTTCGTTGTTGATGAATGGTGGACTGGAGGTTCGATCGACGCCCGGGCGTGGATGCTGCATGACGGTTACCTTGCCCAAGTCCTTGATGCCTTCGCAGAGCGCGGATGCCGACCGCAGCGACGCGGCTCCCACGTCGGTCCCGGGCGACCTGTACGGCATGCCGGTGCAGGAATTCCCGCTGCCCATGCCGCCCTTGCCCGCGCGCGACGTGTTGCTGGTCGAGGACGACACTCTTGTAGCCGACGCCATGTGCCATTTGCTGCGCGCCTGGGGCCTGCAGGTACGCCACGTGGAAACGGCAGATGAAGCATTGCGGCAGGCCGAGTTCGGCCAGATCGCCATCTGCGACGTAAGGCTGCCCCAGGGAGCGTCGGGCGTTGATGTGGCGTTGCAGTTGCGCAAAGCCGGCAAGAAGGTGGCATTGCTCAGTGGAGAGACCAATGCGCTGCTGCGCGAGTTGGCCCAGAAGCACCAGTTGCTGCTGCTCACCAAGCCGGTGTCCAGCGTCAAGTTGCGCTCCACGCTCGAGAGCCTGTGAACGCCAAAGTCCCGCGGCGTCATGTGCCCAGGCACCGGGGCATGACCAATTTCACCTGTTCGCAATCCACCCGTCCCGATAAATTCTCCACGTCGCGTTGATTCACTTCAGTCGTTGTGACAGAAGGACGCGGCCGACGCAGAGTCTTGCGTCATGGAAGGGAACACACAATGAGTTATCTAATTTTGCCGGCCGTCGCGCGAGCGGGATTCGTGCCGCCTTGCCAGGCCCGGCAACCGCGCCGCGCGGGGCGCTTCGCCGAAACCCGCAAGGTCAGGGCGTTGCGCGGCGTTTTTCGCATGTTGTGCAAGGTGGCGCCGGCAGTCGCGGCACATATCGGTTATGCCATGTTGGCCAAGCCACCCGCCAGTGCCGAGAACACCTGGCAGGCGGCCCTGCGCGACAAGGCACTTACCTGGCGCCTGGGCGTGGGCGCCGGCCAGATCGCGGTCTATGAATGGGGTGCCGGGCCGGCGATTCTGCTGGTGCATGGGTGGGGTTCGCGTGCAACCCACATGGGAAAGTTGGTCGGCCCGCTGGTGGCGGCCGGCTTTCGGGTTGTCGCCTTCGACGCGCCAGCCCATGGTGCGTCGACAGGTGGCTCCACGGACCTGGTGGAATTCGCTTCTGCCGTGGCTGCCGTGGCCAGGCAGGTGGGTCCGCTGCGTTGTGTGCTTGCGCACTCGTTCGGTGCCTCGATGTCCCTGTATGCGCAGCGCGACTGGGGTCTGGCCACGGACAAGCTTGTGCTCATCAGTTCTTTCGAACATTGCGTATGGTTCACCGAGGCCTTTGGCGAATGCATGGGTCTGTCGTCCAGTGTCCTGGAGGAAGTGCGCCAGAAGCTGGTCGAACGCCATTGCGGCCGCCTGAACTGGAGCCGCCTGTCCGTGCTCGACATGTTGCGCGATAGCCAGGGGCAGGCGCTGGTCATCCACGATGAAGACGACGCGGAGATTCCGTTCGAGCACGGTCTGGCGCTGGCGCGCGTTTCGCCGCGTACCGAGTTTCTAGCCACGCGCGGCTACGGCCACCATCGCGTGTTGCGCCGCAACGATGTGATCCGGCGCATCGTGCAGTTCATTTCGGCCTGAGGAATTACCATGTCTGTTCAGAAAATCACCCCCCCTTCGCCCGCGCGCCCGCGTCTGGCGCTGGTACTGGGTAGCGGCGGCGTACGCAGCATCGCCGCTGTCGGCATCGCGGACCGCTTGGCCCGTGAAGGCATCCATCCCGACCTGATCGTCGGTTGCAGCTCCGGTGCATTGTTCGGCGCCACCATCGCTTGCGGTATGCCGAGCAACGATGCGCTGCAGGCCGCCACGCGGCTGTGGTCACCCGAGTTGACGCAGCAACGTCGCTGGCGCGCCTATCTGCAGCTGATTGCACCGAAGCTGGCCGGTTTCACCGACAACTTTGCGCTGCGTGACGATGGCTTGATCGCGCAGCGTGTTCACGAAGCCTTCGGCGAGGTGCGGATCGAGCATCTGCCCACCCGCCTTCGCATCGCCGCCACGGATGCCGTCACCGGAAACCCGGCTGTGTTGTCGCGCGGTCCGCTGGTGGACGCACTGCGCGCCAGCATGGCGGTGCCCATCATGTTTCCGGGTGTGGACATCGACGGCCGACGGCTGGTGGACGGTGTGTTGTCCGACCCGCTGCCGATCAGCGCCGCGCCCGACGCCGGCGTGGTTGTCGCGCTAGGCTTTCACGGCGCGATGCCCCGGCGCGTCGACCGGCTGTCAAGGCTGGTGGCGCAAACCAGCACCACGCTGATCAACAACCTGATGCAAGCGCGTATTGCCGCTGCACGTGCGAGTGGCCAGAGGGTGGTACGTGTCGAGCTCGACCTGGACCGGCCCATCGGGCTTTGGGACACCCGGGCCATGCCCTACCTGTTCGAGGCCGGTCAGCGTGCCGCTGAAGCGCAACTTTCGAAAATCCTCGCGGCACTCGAGAGTCACCAGTCGGCCTCCATGCCAAGGCCCGAGGCAGTGCGTTTTCCATTCGCCATGGAGGCCTGTCAGGTCGCCACACATTGAAAAGAGTAACCATGCAAACCACAACCATGACCTACAACACCACCAGCAACGGCAGTTACGCCCGCTGCATTGAAGTGTCCAGGCGCATTCGCTGGGACATCGAACGCGATGTCATCCGCGGACGGACCTTCGACTTTTCCCGGCGCTTTCTGCCGGATGGCCTTTCGCGTGTGAACAGGCTCGAATTCCTGGATACCGACGAGCGTCGCCTGCTGAGCCAGATCCAGGGCCGCACCTACGCCAACATGTTCGGATTGGTGGAGCGGTTTATCGGGATCAAGATGCTGCAGGTCAGCCGGGACCATTGGTTCGGCGACCAGGTGGCGCTGGAGGCACTGGTACGTTTCACCGACGAGGAACTGAAACACCAGGCGCTGTTTCGCCGCATCGAACAACTCGCTGCTGCGGGCATGGAGGTCGGCTACGAGTTTGCGCATACCCCCGACCAGGTGGCAAGCCAGGTGCTGCAGGCGTCGACCTGGGCGGTACTGGCGCTTACCTGCCATATCGAACTGTTCACGCAGGTGCATTACCGCCAGAGCATTGAGCCCGACAGCGAGGTGTCCGAGCTGTACCGCGATGTGTTCCTGTTTCACTGGCGCGAGGAGTCGCAGCACGCGATTCTCGACGAGCTGGAATGGGCGCGCGAAGACGCGCGACTGACGCCGGCGGAACGCGACCAGGCCGTGGACGACCTGATCGGCCTGGTCGGTGCGGTGGATGCAATCGTGCGGCAGCAGGCACTGGCAGATGCCCGCTACTTTCAGCGTGTGTGCGGCCGCGCCTTGAGGCCTGGCGGTCTCGATCGTGTCGAGATGGGTCTGCGTGACGCCTACCGCTGGCAATACATAGTGTCGGGTGTGCAGGACGAGCGCTTCAACCGTTCGCTGCACGCGATGACCACCGCCGAGCAGCGACTTCGCATCCAGGCGGCGCTGGCGCCGCTACTGGCATGAGGCGCGCCCGACCGACCCTTTGCCTGCTTGCCAGTGCGGCCGTGTTCAGCGTGGTCGGCGCCAACGCCGGCGTCGTGACCACTGGCTTGGTTAACGGCGCCGAAGGCTGGGAGGCGGCTGGAGATGGCGCAGGCAACGCCCAGTGGCTTGCGGTAGATGACCAGCCGGCGGGACATCTGGCTATTTCCGACGCGGCACTGGGGTGGGCGTATTTCGCGGCGCCGGCCGTGTACCGCATGCCCATTGAGGAGGGCGCCCTGTTGTCGTTTGACCTCAAGAGCAACAGCGACGCCGCGCATCCCATCGTATCGCCGGTCCGGGTGGCGCTGGTGGGCGCCGGGTTGACGCTTGTGGCCGAAACCGTCTTGCCCACCGCCAGCACCGCCCCCTTCTCGGGCCGACGACACCGGGCGGCATCCATTCCAACAATGCAACTAAAGGGAGAACCCATGAAAACACCTGCACGGACGGCCGGCGCAATCGCCAGAGATGCGCCGGCGATGGCCGAACCACACTGCGTGCATGCCCACGATAGGTTCTACCGCAACCCGTTGTGCCCCACCCTGCCGCTGCGCCAGTCCGCAATGGCCGAGCTTGCCAGCCCTGGCTTGCGGCGCAACATGCCGTACCACGCCGACTGACCTTTGCGGGCCGCGGCCCCGCGCTCCGATTGACTTGTTGCAATTCCCTTCCCAACCGACTCATGAAACCAGTTCTCCAACACATTTTCCGTCTCAAACGTGACTACGCGCGCTTGCCGTTCTTCGACTTCCTGCGCGACGAAGCACTTTCCACGCGCGAACGCCTGGCCTTTTTCCCGAGCATGGCCTCGTTCATCATGGCGTTCGGGGACCTTAACCGCCTGGTACTGCGCGAAGAGCCGACTGACGACCCCTACCTTGAGATGATCAATGCCCATACTTACGAAGATGACCACCACTGGCCCTGGTACCTGGAGGATTTTGCCAAGCTGGGCCACGACCGCGAGCGGATGGAACCGGGCGAAACCATCCGCTTCCTGTATGGCGACGCGACCATCCAGAACCGTTTGCTTTCGCTGCGTCTCGCACACCTGATCTGGAGCGCCGAGCCGGTGGTGCGACTGGCCATCATCGAAGCCATCGAGGAAACTGGCAACGTATTGTTCGCGTTGACTTCGAAGATCGCAGCACGATTTCATAACGAGACCGGCGTTGAGCTGCGCTACTGTGGCGAGTTCCATTTCCAGCTTGAGTCCGGCCACGCGATGAACAATGATCATGCCGAACTGGCGACCATCGAACTCGACGAGGCGCAGCGCCGTGATGCGTTGGCACGCGTCGACAAGGTATTCACCTGGTTCGCCGACTGGACGCATGAATTGCTTGCTTATGCACGCGCGGCGCCAACTGCACAAGCTGGTCGACGGGCACTTGAACTGGTACCGGGTTAGCCGGGGTTCTGCGGCGCGGCCGGCGAACCGCGAAGCCGTCCTGGGCCCCAAGGCTGGTGTCGCTGCACATAGCTGGTGGGGTATCGGGCATCGACCGTGTCCTGGCGCCTTCCCGATCCTGCACCGTGAACAAATACCCTTCTGACAACACATCTGCGTGCTTATAATGAGTTTATACTCAGTGAGTTATTGCTCATTTAAAGCGGAAGTTTCCATGCCTGCAGTCTCCCGATCCCGCACCCGACAGCGCGAGGCCACGCGCCGCCAGTTGGTGGAGGCCGGGTTGCGGGTCGTGGCCGAACATGGTTTCGCCGGCGCTACGACGGCGGCGATTGCGCGGGAGACGGGCAAGGCGCATGGCACGGTGTTCGTGCACTTCGCCAGCCGAGACATCCTTGTCGAGGCGCTTGTCGCCGCGATCGGCGAGGCAATGTCGCAACAGCTTGCGCGCCTGCCGGCCGAAGTGTGTGGCGTGGCCGAGGTGCTCGACGCGCATCTGGTCGCATTGGAGGAGCACGAGGTGTTGTACGTGCGGTTGCTGCGCGAGGCAACGGTCTTGCCGTTGTCGGCGCGGGCCCGCGTGTTTGCGCTGCAGTCGGCTGTCGGTAGCCGGCTGCGCCAGGCACATGCGCGCGACGTGGCACACGGCGTTGCACGAGCGATGAACCCGGTGGCATTGACCAACCTGTGGATCGCGCTGACCAACCACTACCTGTTGAACCGTGACCTGTTCGCCCCTGGCGGCAGCGTCGTGGCGCAACGCGGCGCCGAACTCAAGGCGCAATTTCTCGATGTCCTGAAACCCTGAGGAGATGACACCATGCCCCATGAACTTTGCAGGTCCTGTGGATCCTGCGGCTTCCCGATGCGCGACCCTTCCGACTTCGCCGGTGGCAACCCGGACGCTATCTACTGCAGTACCTGCGGCGACGCGACCGGACAGTTGCGTCCCTTTGACGAGGTGCTCCAGGCCAATGCCGACTACCTCGTGGGCCAGCAGGGTATCGACCCGCAAGCTGCCCGCTTGATGGCCCATTCGCTGCTGGTGGCAATGCCCGCATGGCAGTCACACCGGCCGCTGTCCTGAGGAGCGATTCGAGATGCAGACGCTGCCCAATGTCTCCGCGCGCCTGGCACGCGCCCAGCTGCGCGCGATCAATCACCGCGTGATCCACGCCATGGTCGTGCCCGATGACGGCTTCATGAATGCCCTCGTTGGCCATGATTTCCTGTTTATAGGCTGCGACGGCGCATGGGCCGACCGCGCCGGCTATCTGGCCCGGATGCAAGCACCGGCTGCGCTGAGCCGCGCTTCCTGCGGCGATGTACGGGTGCGTCTTTACGGGCCGGTCGCGCTGGTGCAGGGCACCGTGCAGTCGCCGCTCGACGACGGCTTGATCCAGCGGCTGCGATTTAGTGACGTATACCTGCGACAGGACTCGGACTGGTGGCTGGTGAACAGCCAGCACACCACGGTGCAGCCAGGCGTGCCGATGGCGTCGCGCACCGGTGTCGCTCCGAAGATTGAGCCCTGGTCCGGGAAGGACCCGACCGGGGATGACACTGCCGTGCTGCATACACTGAACACGCAATATGTCCAGGCATACCGCGACGCCGATGTGGCCTGGTATGACGCGCATTTCGCCTCTGACTACTGCGCGGTGCAGGGAGACGGCACCATCACCGACCGTGCGGCGTCACTGGCCCGCTTTGCAATTGCGTCGTACGCCCGCGAGATGCAAGCCTTCCCGGTCGACAAAGTTGTGGTGCGGCGGTTTGCCGATGTCGCCTTGATCCACGCCGAAAACGCCTACACGCTCAAGGACGGGCGACAGGGCATCAGCCGTTATACCGATATCTGGAACCGCGAACAGGCAGGATGGCGATGCGTTGCTGCCCACATTACCGAATACCAGGAACCTGTGATGGCGTGAGTCTGTCCTGCCCGCCTCAGCGACAAACCCCGCAAGTCCCGCACCCATGAATCGTCAGGCAGGTGACCACAGGGGCGCGCGATGCGTGTCGTAGCAAACTCAATCCGTGGCCGCCCGTTTCGGCATGGCCAGGCTGTCCATCTTTCCCGCTGAAATGAGCGTCACCACGACTCTGATTCTGATCGCGGACGACCATGTTTTGGTACGGGACGGACTGCGCGCCATGTTGTCTGCAGGGCTGGCTGCAGTCCGGTGGCTTGAGGCGGATAACGGCAGCGCGCTGGTGCGGATGGTTGGTGCACACCCCCGTCTCGATCTGGCGCTGGTCGATCTGAACATGCCGGGCATGGAAAGCGGCTTGCGACTGTGCGAGCTGGCCCGATTGCATCCGCGCCTGCCGCTCATCGTGATCTCGGCATTGACTTCGCCCGACGTCATAAGGCGCACGCTCGAAATACCCAGCGTGCATGTGTTCGTACCCAAGAGTGCACCGTCGGAGTATTTGCGGCATGCCGTGGCGGCGGCCTTGCAGGGGCGCCGACTGCCCTACGATCACCACGCGTCCACGGCTGATCCAAGCGAGTTGCCGCTGACGCCCCGCATGGAGGAGGTGCACCGCTTGCTGCGCCGGGGAATGAGCAACAAGCAGATCGCGCTGACGCTGGGCATCAGCGAAGGTACCGTGAAAAATCACATCAGCGGAATTTTCAGGATCCTGCAGGTATCCAACCGGACACAGGCGGCGCAGCACGACGGAAACCTGGTGTGACGCCGGTTGTGCCGCCGGCGGCCGATGCCGCCGGAATCGGCGCAGACCATGTTGCGCGACGTGGCCGCGGCGCATTGGCAGCAGGCCGAACTGACCGTCAGCCGGCTGGCCAGGGACGCCGAGGCGCGTTGCGCCACCTGCGTGAGCGCAGCTTCACCTCGGTGTTGGGCCGTCTTGCATATACCGCGCTGGAGGGCCCGGGTCAAAGCCCGGCACCGCCGCGTGCCAGAATCTGCGTCATGTCGATCGGCACGTTCCAGGCCCTTACTCCATGCGCACCCGCTTGAAACTGCAGTTGCCCGAGCTGTTCTCCGTGCCGGACTTCCGGCCCCTGCTGTTCGTCGGCTTCATCACATTCGTCGTGCGCTGGATCGAGATGCTGGCGTTCGCGCTGTTTGCCTACCAGGCCACCCACTCGGCGTTCGTGGTCGCGATGCTGACCATGTTGCGGGTACTTCCGATGGGGCTTTTTGGCGCCTTCATCGGCGCTGCCGCCGACAAGTTCGCATTGCGCAGTGCGCTGATTCTGGTGATCGCGGTGATGATGGCAACCACCCTGGTGCTGGCCGTGCTGGCCAGCGTCGATGCACTGGAGGTCTGGCATCTGGCCGTCGCCAGTTTTGTCAATGGCACCGGCTGGGCCGCCGACAACCCGGTGCGCCGCATGATGATCGGCAACACCGTCGGCCCGCAGCGCATGGGTTCGGCGATTGCGCTGGATGTGGGCAGCAGCAATGCCAGCCGGGTGATCGGACCTTTGCTGGGCGGGGCGCTGCTGGCGGCGTTCGGCATCGCCAGTGTGTTCTGGTTCGGCCTGCTGTTGTATGGGGCGAGCCTGGTGGTGGCCTGGCGCATTGGCGCGCACGACGTGACGACACATGTGCGTCCGGCCTCGTTCTTCACCGGCTTGCGCCAGGGGCTCCGCTGGCTTCGCGGCGATCGCAATGTGACCGGCGTGTTCGTCGTCACGGTGATCTTCAACATCTTCGGCTGGCCTTATACGAGCATGATCCCGGTCATCTCGACGGACTATTTCAAGCTCGATCCGCAAGGCGTCGGCCTGCTTGCGAGTACCGAAGGTGTTGGCGGCCTGCTCGGCGCGCTGGTGTTCGCCAGCCTGGCGCGATCCGAATGGTATGGGCGCATCTACCTGGGTGCCACCGCCGCCTATTTCGCGATGATGATCGGATTCGCGGTCGCACCCGACGCGCGTATCGCCGCGGTGTTCCTGTTGCTCAGCGGCCTGAGCGGCGTTGGTTTCTCCGTGATGCAGGCCACGCTGGTGTACCGCGACTCGCCGGTCGAGATGCGCGGCCGGCTGCTGGGTGTGTTGTCGGTCTGCATCGGCACCGGTCCGATCGGCTTCATGTACCTGGGTTTTCTCGCCGATGCGCTGACACCGCGTGGTGCCACGGTGGCGCTGGCGGTGCAGGGAATTGCAGCGCTGTTCCTGACGCGCCGCTATTGGGCAGCCATCGCGCGGCAGTAGGCCGCGGCGCAATTGCAGCGCAGGCTTACATTTCCTTCGGGACAGAAGCCGCCGGATCCAGTGCCGATATCACGTTCAACACATTCTCGGCGGTAGCCGGCGCGCGCAACTGTATCGGGGCATTTCCGGCGGGGGCGGCGGCGGCCAGTGCCTCCCGCAACGCCTCGTAGACGCTGATCGCCAGCATCAGCGGCGGCTCGCCCACCGCCTTGGAGCCGAACACATTGTCTTCCCGATTGGCTTCGGGCCACAGGTCGACCCGGAAGTGCGCGGGCACGTCACCGGTGGCCGGTATCTTGTAGGTGCTTGGTGCGTGCGTCGTCAGCTGGCCCTTGTCGTTCCAGACCAGTTGCTCGGTGGTCAGCCAGCCCATGCCCTGGATGAAGCCGCCTTCGATCTGGCCGATGTCCAGCGCCGGGTTGATCGAGCGCCCCACGTCATGCAGGATGTCGACCTTGAGAACCCGGCTCTCGCCGGTCAGCGTGTCGATCGCCACCTCGCAGCACGCTGCGCCATAGGCAAAATAAAAGAAAGGACGGCCGGTGAGTGTGGTCTTGTCGTAATGGATCTTGGGGGTACGGTAGAAACCATCGCTCCATAGCTGGATGCGGTTCGCGTACGCCAGCTTGACCACCTCCTCGAAGCTGCGCGTTGTCTTGGGCGAGTGCACCTGTCCGTTGGCGAACCGGATCGCACCGGCGCCACAGGCATCGAGTCCACAGACGAATTGCGCCAGGTTGTCGCGCACATGGCGGGCCGCGAACTGCGCGGCCCGGCCGTTGAGGTCGGTGCCGGCCGATGCGGCGGTGGCCGAAGCGTTCGGAATCTTGCTGGTGTCGCTGGCGGTGGACAGCACGCGCTCGAACGCCACGCCGAGTTCGTCGGCCACCACTTGCGCCACCTTGGTGTTCAATCCCTGGCCCATTTCGGTGCCGCCGTGGTTGACCTGCACGCTGCCGTCGGTATACACATGCACCAGCGCACCGGCCTGGTTGAACAAGGTGGCGGTGAAAGAAATGCCGAACTTCACCGGCGTGATCGCAATGCCGCGTTTGATCACCGCGCTGGACTGGTTCCAACCTGCGATCTGGTTGCGCCGGCGCTGGTAGTCGCTGGTTTTTTCCAGTTGCGCCAGCAGCGGCTCGAGGATGTTGTCCTCGACCTGCATCTGGTAATGCGTGATGTTGCGCTCGGTGACGCCATACAGGTTGCGCCGGCGCACCTCCAGCGGATCGAGGCCAAGCCGGCGCGCAATGTCGCCCATGATGGTCTCTATCAGGATCACGCCCTGCGGGCCGCCGAAGCCGCGAAAGGCGGTGTGGCTCTGGGTGTTGGTCTTGCAGCGGTACGAGGCGATTGCCACGTCTTCCAGAAAATACGCGTTGTCGCAGTGAAACACCGCCCGGTCGGCCACCGGCCCGCTCAGGTCGGCCGAAAAGCCGCAATTGACCAGCATCTGCAGGTCCAGACCACACAGGCGTCCGTCGTCATCGAAGCCCACCGTATAGCTGTAGGCGAACGGATGGCGTTTGCCGGTGATCATGAAGTCGTCGTCGCGGTCCAGCCGCAACTTGACTGGCCGGCGATGTTTGGCCGCGCCGATCGCAGCCCACACCGCCAGATGGCCGGCCTGGGTTTCCTTGCCACCGAAGCCGCCTCCCATGCGCCTGCATTCGACCCGCACCGCATGGTTGTCGATGCCCAGTGCGTGCGACACCCAATGCTGCACCTCGCCCGGGTGCTGGGTGCTGGAATACACCACCCACTGGTTCTGTTCCATCGGCACCACGTACGCGATCTGCCCCTCCAGGTAGAAGTGCTCCTGGCCGCCTACCTCCTGGGTGCCGTGCAGCGTGTGCGGCGCACGCGCCAGCGCGGCCTGTGCGTCGCCGCGGCGCACGAACACCGGCGGCAACACGAAGCTCTGTTCGCGTCTGGCGTCGTGCACGTTCAGGATGGCCGGCAGCGGCGTGATCTCCAGTTGCACCTTGCGTGCCGCGCGGCGTGCCTGCATCACCGAGTCGGCCAGCACCAGGCCGATGACCTGGCCCACGTGCTGCACCGTATCGGTCGCGAAAATCGGCTCGTCGGCGCCAAACGACGCCAGCAATGGATGGCCGGGAATGTCGCGCGCAAGGATCACATCGCGCACGCCGGGCATCGCCAGCGCGGCCCGGGTGTCGACGCCGCGCAGCCGGCCATGGGCGACGGTCGACAAGACCGGCGCGGCATGCAAGGTGCCGCGCAGCTCCGCGATGTCGTCGACATAGGTTGCGCCACCGGCCACCTGGGCACGGGCACTCTCGTGCGGGCGGGACACGCCAGCTGCGCCCTGTGGATGGAGGTCGGGGCGGGAAACTGCATCTGCAGCGACACGACCCGTGCGCGCCGGTTTGGCAAGCTGCGGCAATTTGTCGGGGGCGTTCATGCGGCTTCTCCCTGCACGGTGAATGACTCCAGATTGATGCCCTGCTGACCCTGGGTTTCCAACCAGAAACGCTGCACCAGGTTGCCCAGCACCGTGCTGCGGTAGGCAGCGCTGGCACGCATGTCGGAAATCGGCTGGAATTCGTCGCGCAGCACCTGCGCCGCCGAGTTAGCGAGTTCGCCGGTCCAGCGCCGGCCCACCAGCGCCTGCTGCGTCCGGTGCGCACGCACCGGCGTGGCGGCAACACCGCCGACGCCGATCGAGGCCGACACCACAATGCCATCGTCGTCCAGCCGCAGGTTCAGGGCCAGGCAGATGGCAGAAATGTCGTCGTCGAACCGTTTGGAGATCTTGTAGACCCGGACAAACTCGTCGGCCACCGCAAGCGGCACCTTGATCCAGGCCAGCACTTCGTCGCGCGCCATGACGTTCTTGCGGTAGCCGGTGTACAGGTCTTCCAGCGGCATTTCGCGATGGCCGCCCTGGCGCATCAGCACCACGCTGGCGCCCAGCGCAATCAGCAGCGGCATGCTGTCGCCGATCGGCGAGCCGTTGGCGACATTGCCGCCCAGCGTGCCGGCATTGCGCACCGGCAGGCCGGCAAAGCGGTTGGCGAACATCTTGAGCTGCGCACGGTCGTGCACCAGCGCTGCATAGGCCTCGGTCAGGGTGGCGGCTGCACCGATGGCAACGTGGTGCGGGTACCGTTCGATGCGGCGCAGTTCGGCCACGCGGGTGATGTCGAGCACCTGGGCAAACTGCATGTGCATCTTGGTGACCCACAGGCCGACGTCGGTACAACCGGCCACGATCTGCGCATCGGGGTGTTCGGCCCGGGCCTTGAGCAGGGCGGCGAGCGAACGCGGGGCCAGGTAGGCCGGTGCGGCGTCCGGCACGCTCTGCGCAGGCCTTGCCGCATGCGGCGACCCGGCAGTGTCGGCCAATCGGCGCAGCTGCTGGCGCAGGGTGGCCTCGTCCAGCGCCACCGCCGGATAGTCGCCCATCGTCTGCGCGGCCTCCAGAATCGGCTTGTAGCCGGTGCAGCGGCACAGGTTGCCCGAGAGCTCCTCCTGCGCCAGCGCGCGGGTGATCGGCAGGCCCCGTGCCAGGTGGTTCTGGTACATGCCGAACAGGCTCATGACGAAACCCGGTGTGCAAAAGCCGCATTGCGAGCCGTGGCACTGCACCATCGCCTGCTGGGCCGGGTGCAGCTCGCCGTCTGGCGCCGCCAGGTCTTCCACCGTCCACAGCGCCATGCCATCGACCGAGTGGGCCAGCCGGATGCAGCTGTTGACGGCGCGGTAGGCCATGCGGTCACCCTGCAGTTCGCCGAGCACGACGGTGCAGGCGCCACAATCACCCTCGCCGCAACCCTCCTTGGTTCCGGTGCAGGCGAGGTCTTCGCGCAGCACTTCGAGCAGGGTGCGGTCGGGGGCTACCGCGTCGAGTGTGACGACGGCGCCAGCGCGGATGAATCGGATCGGTTGTGGTTTCATGATGGGCGGTTTCGGGGCGCAGACATAGTCAGGGGGAGCAGGCACAGGGCAGTGGTGGGCGCCAAGCGGCACCTGTCTGCCCGCCGGCTCGCGGCAGGCGAGCGACAGTACGCATGCCTTGGCTAACTTAATCCATCGCCACCCGTGTGCCATACACGCTAGCATATGACGGTCATGTTTACGCCAATATGAGAGAACACGCAATCTTCGACAAGATCGACCTTCACTTGATCAGGGTCCTGCATACCGTGTTGACTGAACGCAGTGTTTCGCGCGCCGCCATCCGACTGGGTATGCACCAGCCGGCGGTCAGTGCGTCGCTCAAACGGCTGCGCGACTTCGCCCAGGACCCTTTGTTGGTGCGCTCGGGCAGCGGTATGGTGCCGACCGAGGCCGGCT